>NZ_OY735139.1:3252926-3603902 GCF_963457605.1 uncultured Gellertiella sp. | reverse complement strand
ATTTCTTCTCCTCCGGTCTTAACCACGATCACATCGGGCTTTTTGCCGAGCGGTCGTCAAGCCTTATAGACTGCGGAGAAGACGATTCGCGTCGAAAGCGGAAAATGCCATGACCGATGTTGCCAAGGGTGGCGTGCCCGCCTCTTCCGCCATTCTCGAAAGGGAGGGCCGCTACCTGCTGGTGCGCCGCAAGAACCCGCCCGCCGCCGATCTCTTTGCCTTTCCGGGCGGACGGGCCGAGCCGGGAGAAACGCCGGAGGCCGCGGCCCTGCGCGAATGCTTCGAGGAAACCGGCCTCGTGGTCAGCGACCCCGTGCTGTTTGCCACCTATGATCTTGTGACCCGGGCCGCGGACGGCACGGTCGCCCATCACTTCTTCCTGTCGGTGTTTCGTGTCAGCGAAGAGGGCCGAAAACAGGCGCAACCAGGGGACGACGCGATGGCATGCGGATGGTATAGTGCCGCTGATATCCGCCAGATGCCGGTACCGGCCAGCGTGCTGGACTGTATCGAGCGGCTCGAGGGAGGCAAGGCGTGACAGCGTGCATTCAGAACAGCACATTCGCGATGGCGGTCCTTTCGCTGGGGCTGGCGCTCGCGACGCCTGTGGGTGCGGCGCGCAAGCCGAAGGCCGATCCCGCACCGGTCACCGCGTCGACGCCGCAGGTCGCGCCCGCCGAACAGCCCGCGCCCTATGACAGGCCCTTGCTGCGCCTCTCGGAAATTCTGGGATCGGTGCATTACCTGCGCTCGCTGTGCAATTCCGGCGAACAGGACCAGTGGCGGCAGGCGATGCAGCAGCTGATCGAGGTGGAAGCGGGCAAGGAACCCCTGCGCCGGCAGAAATTCACCGCCGCCTTCAACCACGGATACCGGTCCTTTGCCGCCCTGCACGCCACCTGTACCGCCTCTGCGGTGCAGGCAGAGGCCCGTTATCGTGCCGAAGGCGCAACACTTGCCACAGAAATAACGGCACGCTTCGGAAATTGACAGTTTATTTACCTGTTTCACTCTCGGCGCGTGCCGATTTGAGAAAAGCCTGTTAGAAGAGTTAAACAAACGGTAAGAACCCTTGCGGGAAAGCATGATGGAACCGAGCCTGAACGACATCGACGACATGATTGTACACGAGAAGCGGCAAGCCGCGCTCGAGTACCAGAACGAGGCTTGGGCGGACGGCATGGCAGATGGCATCGAGCCTGAAATCATTGCCGATGCGGCCATTGCGCTTGCGATCCGGGAAACGGTGCGCATCCACGGCGAAGACGCTGCGGAAGCCCTGCTCGACACCCTGCGCAACCGCATCCACGCCGGCGAATTTTCGCCCACACGGACCATCCAGTAGCATAGAGCCCGCCTGACGGTGATTCGGTCTCGCGTGCAGCTGGGATAGGTTGACGGGGGAGCCGTATGTCTGTTCATTCCCCGCTGGCTCTCCCTTTAGCATCGAGAAATCGGCAAAGGGCACGGATGGCAAGAGCAAATGTCAGGTCAGGCATGACAAAGCGGCCAGGCTGACCGAGGGAGCAGAGGCAGTTCATGCAGTGTACGAAAGGGAACAACGCAAGCGTCACCCGCGTCCTGCGGCCCCTGCTGTTTGCGCTTTGCCTCGGGGCAGCGCTCGCCCCTGCCCTTGATGCCGTCGCGCTTTCCGCCCTGAAGGACCTGCCCGGCGCTCCGCTGCCCGGCGCGTCCTCCCAGCCTTCAAGCCCGCCCGCCGGCCAGCCTGGCCTGCCCCTGCCCGATCCGCTGATCAGTGGCGGTGGAACGGACACCGACAGCGGCACTTCGAAGCCGCTCAATGGCGGCAAGCCTGCCGCCGCCATCTATGACATCAGCACGGTGCCGGAACCGGTGCGCAAGATGCGGCAGATGATCGTCGAAGCCGCCGCCACCGGCGATATCGAGCGCCTGCGTCCGCTGCTGGGCACCGGTGCGGGCGCAACGGAGGTCTCGGTCGGTGATACCGCGGGCGACCCGGTCAACACGCTCAAGGAACAGGCGGGCGATTCCGACGGCATCGAAATCCTCTCGAGCATCCTGAACATCATGGGCTCGGGCTTTGCCCATGTCAGTGTCGGCACACCCGACGAAGCCTATGTCTGGCCCTATTTCGCCGCAAAGCCGCTGAACACGCTGACGCCTCCGGAAAAGGTGGAACTGATGCGCATCGTCACGGCCGGCGACTATGCCGACATGGTGGATTTCGGCATCTACAGTTTTTTCCGGATCGGCATCTCGCCCGACGGCAAATGGAAATTCTTCATCTCCGGCGAGTGACGCCTTCCCCAGATTTGGCTGGCTGACCGGTTCTCAAGAGCGGTGACATGTTCTAGAGTTTGTCAGGGAAAAGTGGAACCCGGTTTTCCCGCGCAAACTTGTTTGCGCGAATAGACAAACGGAAACACAGAAAATCAGAGTCTGTCTGGTTCAATGTGAACCAGACAGACTCTGATCCGGTGTTCGCCTCATCGCGCAGGGAATTTCGCCGCTCATGACCCATGCATTTCTAGCCCGACGCGCCTTTCTCGACATTGGCGGCGCGGATGCGGAAAGCTTTCTGCAGAACCTCATCACCACCGACCTTACTGGTCTGCCGGAAGGCGATGCCGCGCCGGGGGCGCTGCTGACGCCGCAGGGCAAGATCCTCATCTTCTTTCTCGTGTCGCGGCAATCAACCGGTTTCCGTTTGGAATGTGAGTCCGAAAACCGCGATAACCTGTTGAAAAGGCTGACAATGTACCGGCTTCGTGCAGCGGTTGAACTCAAACCCGTTGACGCCGATGGCACGGCGCTGTGCTTCGATGGCGACGGCGAAGGCCTGCGGGACATCCGGTTTGCCAAAGCCGGGATCACGCTGCTGCGCCGTGCTGCATCCGGCGCAGACGAGAACCGCCAGGCCTATGACAGCTTGCGGATTGCCCATGGCATTGCCGAGGCGCCGGAGGATTTTGCGCCGGGCGATGCCTTCCCGCATGATGTGCTGATGGACCTCAATGGCGGGCTCTCCTTCCGCAAGGGCTGCTATGTCGGGCAGGAAGTGGTGTCGCGCATGCAACATCGCGCGACCGCCCGGCGGCGGATCGTTCAGGTGTCGGGCGTGGCCGTCCTGCCCGTCACCGGTACGCCGCTGACCGCAGGCGGCAAGAGCATCGGCACGCTCGGCACCGTGATCGGCAACGCGGGCCTGGCCATGGTGCGGATCGACAAGGCGGGCGCGGCGATGGCGGACGATCAGCCGATATTTGCGGGCGATATGCCGGTGACGCTGCGCCTTCCCGGCTGGTCCGGCCTCGGCTTTCCGGCGGAACCGGTCGGAGACGACACGTGAGCGCCGCCCCCCGTGCCTGGCAGAGGATGCTGTCGGGCCGCAGGCTCGATCTTCTCGATCCGTCGCCGCTCGACGTGGAAATTGCCGATATCGCCCACGGCCTTGCCCGTGTCGCCCGCTGGAACGGCCAGACCCATGGGCCGCATTCCTTTTCTGTCGCCCAGCATTCGCTGATGGTGGAGGTGATCTTCAACCGGATCTGCCCCTCTGGGCCGGATGAACAACTGATGGCCCTGCTGCATGATGCGCCGGAATATGTGATCGGCGACATGATCTCGCCCTTCAAGGCAGCGGTCGGCGGCGGTTACAAGACGGTGGAACGGCGGCTGGAGGCGGCGGTTCACCTGCGCTTCGGCCTGCCTGCCCATCCGAAGGCGGACCTCAAGGACCAGATCAAGCGCGCCGACCGTATCGCCGCCTATTTCGAGGCGACGGAGCTTGCCGGTTTCTCTGAAGCGGAAGCGCGAAAATTCTTCGGCACGCCACGCGGCATCAGCCGCGACATGCTGATGATCGAACCGCTGCCGACCGAAACGGCGCAGGCGCTGTTTCTCCAGCGTTTTGCCGCGATCGAGGTGGCGCGCGCCGCATCCGGCACCGCATCCGGAAAGGGAGCACGGACATGACCGCGATTGTCGTCGCCCCCCTCGCCCGCATCGCCGAGATGGCGGTTCGCCACAAGGCGGAGGAAATGGTGAGCCTGCTAGGCCCCGGCCAGGATTTCCACCGCCCCGCCGTGATCCGCAAGGAGCGCCACCTGTTGCTCGGGGTCAATGACATCACCTTTGCCGGAACCGGCGATCTCGTCGCCCCCGGCGAGGAGCATGTGCGCGCCATCATCGACTTTGCCCGGCAGTGGAACCGCGACAGGCCGCTGCTGATCCATTGCTGGATGGGCGTGTCGCGTTCGCCGGCCGCCGCCCTGATCGCAGCCCTTGCCGTGCACCCGGAGGAGGAGGATGCGGCCATTGCCGAACGGCTACGCGCCGCCTCGCCCTTTGCCACGCCGAACATGCGGCTGGTGGAGATTGGCGACCGGATGCTGGGGCGCGGCGGAAAGCTGGCCGGGGCGGTTCAGGCTCTGGGCCGGGGCGCGGATGCCGATGGCAACGCGCCCTTCGTGCTGCCGCTGTTCAGTCCGGAGGCGGACCTTCATGGCTGAGGACGGGGCGGGCATCGAAATCGGTCTCAACGCCGCCATCGTCTCGATGTCGGAGCACCAGCCGCGCATTCTGGTGGTGGAAGAGGACGGGGCGCTTCCCGCCCTGCCCTTCGGCCCCTTCGAGCCGGACCGGCACCGGACGCTGGAAATGTCGCTGCGCCAGACGGTGGAAGCCCAGACCGCCCTGCATATGGGCTATATCGAACAGCTCTACACATTCGGCGACCGGGGGCGCCACCGCCGCCCCGGCGACGAGGGGCCGCACATGGTGTCGGTCGGCTATCTCGCCCTGACCCGCATCGACCGCGACCGCGATCTGCCGCTGGAAGGGGTGCGGTGGCGCGACTGGTACAGTTTTCTTCCCTGGGAGGACTGGCGCGACGGGCGGCCCGAACTTCTCGACCGGGTGATCCTGCCCGCGCTTGAACGATGGGCGTCCGGGCCCGGCAGCCTCCACACCGCGCCGGACCTGCCGTCGCGCGCCGCCCGGCTGCGCCGCGCCTTTGGCCTCGGCGATTTTCCCTTTGACGAGGAGCAGGTGCTGGAGCGCTACGAGCTTTTGTACGAGGCGGGGCTGGTGGCGGAAGCGGTGGCCGATGGCCGGGTGGAAAGGCCCGGGGAACGGCTGATCCCGGGAACCCCGATGCGGCACGACCACCGGCGCATCACCGCCACGGCGATTGCAAGGCTGCGGGGCAAGATCAAGTATCGCCCTGTGATCTTCGAACTGATGCCGCCGGAATTTACGCTCACCGACCTGCAGGCAAGCGTCGAGGCGATCTCCGGCCGCCACCTGCACAAGCAGAATTTCCGGCGGCTGGTGGAAGGCGCCGATCTGGTCGAACCCTCCGGCGGCACCACCGCCGCCACCGGCGGCCGCCCCGCCGCCCTCTTCCGCTTCCGCCGCCAGGTGCTGGAAGAACGCCCCAAACCCGGGCTGCGCGTCCCGCGCGGCAAGGTGTGAGGTGGCTTCGTCCGGTCGCTCGCCTGTGGCAGGCCCTCCTTCTATCCCTCCCTCAACCCACGACAATATCCAGCCCGAGATCCAGAGTGGGGGCGGCCATGGTGATTTTGGAGGTGGAGATATAGTCGACGCCGGTTTCGGCGATGGCGCGGATGGTTGACAGCGACACGTTGCCGGAGGCTTCGAGCTGGATGCGGCGGCGGCAGGACACATAGGCGTTGCCATCGAGTCCCGCATGGGCGCGGTTGCGGGCGACGGCCTGCGCCAGCCTGTCCGGTCCCATATTGTCGAGCAGGATGACGTCTGGCCCGGCGCCGAGGGCTTCGTCCATCTGGTCCAGCGTGTCGACTTCCACCTCGATGCGCAGGAGATGACCGGCAAAGGCACGGGCGGCGCGGATCGCCGCCCCGACGCCGCCAGCAACCGCCACATGATTGTCCTTGATCAGGATCGCATCATCGAGCCCGTAGCGATGGCTGGAACCGCCGCCGAGCCGCACTGCATATTTTTCCGCCGCCCTGAGGCCCGGCAGCGTCTTGCGGGTGCAGGTGACCCGCGCCGGCGTATGGGCGATTTCGGCGGCATGGCGGGCGGTGAAGGTCGCGACGCCGCTCAGATGCATGAGGAAATTCAGCGCCACCCGCTCGGCGGACAGAAGTCCCTGCGCCGGGCCGGAAATTTCGGCAATCGCCGTGCCGGGCTCAAGCCTCGCACCATCGGAGACCAGCGGGGTGAAGACCAGTGCCGGATCGATCAGCCGGAAGGCGGCAGCGGCAAAGGGCAGGCCCGCAAGCACGCCCGGATCGCGGGCATTCAGCCGCCCGACCGCCACCCTGTCCGCGCCGATGGTCGCCTGCGTGGTGATGTCGCCTGCCCGGCCCAGATCCTCGGCAAGCGCCCGGCGCACCTGATCCTCGACCATCAGGCCGGGCAGAACGGGAGGAAGCGGAATGAGGGTCATGGCATGTCCTTGCTAATCGGTCTGTTCGGGCGACGGGTGGCGGATGCGGCGGGGTCAGCCGACCTCGGCACCGGCGACCCCGGCGGCAATCCGGTTTGCCTCGGCGAGGCTGGTGAAGGTGCGGTGCTTGAAGCCTTCTTCGGCCTGCGGATGATCGGCGCGGAAATGCCCGCCCCGGCTTTCCAGCCGCTGCCAGGCGGCGGTGGCGATCAGCTTGGCCGAGGCCAGGATATTGCCGAAGCGCACCCGCTTGTCCTGTTCCAGCCGGAGAATGGCGGCGATCAGCGTTTCCAGCCCGTCGCGGTCACGGATGACGCCCGCATGCCGGTACATCAGCCCGCGCAATTCGGTCATCGGGGCGCTGTCCTCGGCGCTATAGAGATCGTCATTCTCGCCCGGCTGTCCCGCCCACTGGTAGAGGCGGGATTCCGGCAGCATGCCCTTGATGCTGTCGGCGATGCGCCCGGCAAAGACCACGGCTTCGAGCAGCGAATTGGAGGCGAGCCGGTTTGCGCCGTGGACGCCGGTGCTTGCCACCTCGCCCGCCGCCCAGAGGCCATCGATGGAGGTGCGGCCATCCGCATCGGTCATCACGCCGCCCATGTGGTAATGGGCCGCCGGAACGACGGGGATGAGGTCGCGCACCGGATCGATGCCCGCCGCGATGCAGGCGGCGTAAACCGTCGGGAAGGCATCCGGGAAATGCGCGCCGATGGAAGTGCGGCAATCGAGATAGGCGCCGCGCCCGGCCTGCACCTCGGCAAAGACGCCCCGGGCGACGATATCGCGCGGTGCCAGCTCGCCATCGCGGTGGAGGGCGCTCATGAAGCGCTCGCCCTTGCCGTTGACCAGAAACGCCCCCTCGCCGCGCAGCGCTTCTGTCGCCAGCGGCGCGGGATCGCGGTCGACGGCAAGGGCGGTCGGGTGAAACTGCACGAATTCGGGATCGGCGATCAGCGCGCCGGCCCGTGCCGCCATGCCGAGGCCTGCCGCCTGCGCCTGAACCGGATTGGTGGTGACGGCATAGAGATGGCCGATGCCGCCCGAGCAGAGCACGATGGCGCGGGCCTGGAAGGCAACCCGCCGGGTGGAGCGACCGGCATCCGGCCTTGAGATGACACCGGAGACGAAGCGGCCTTCGGTGAGGATTTCCTCCACCACATGGCCTTCCATCACCCGGATCGAGGGGGTGTTGCGGACGGCGGCGACCAGCGCCTCCATGATCGCCCGCCCCGCGGTATCCCCCTTGACCCGGACGATCCGCCGCTCGGAATGGGCAGCCTCGCGTGACAGCAGCAGGCGGCCTTCGAGATCACGATCGAAGGGCACGCCGTAGGAGAGGAGATCGAAGATCCGGTCCGGGCCTTCCTCGACCATCAGCCGCGCCATCTTGGGATCGACGATGCCTGCCCCTGCGGCGAGCGTATCGGCGAGATGCTTGCCGAACGTATCCTCGGTGCTCATCGCCGCCGCAATGCCGCCCTGTGCCCAGGCGGAGGACGACCCCTGCCCGATCGGGGCCGCCGTCAGCACGGTAACGGGACGCGGCGCGAGCTTCAGCGCGCAGAACAGGCCCGCCAGCCCGCCGCCGACGATGATGATGTCATCGACGCCGTTCCAGGTCTGCGGACGGAAATGATCGACCAGCATGAAAGGCCTCCTTGCCCGCCCCCGGGGCGGCTATGCCTGACTCCGGGTCAGGCGTCTTGCGCTACCGTCCGGTCTCAACCCGGGCGCTTGAGATTGATCATCCGCTCGACCGACAGCCGCGCCCTTTCGGCGATGGCCGGGTCGATCCGCACTTCCTCGGTCATGAACAGCAGGCTGTCGAGAATCTTCGGCAGGGTGATGCGCTTCATGTGCGGACAGAGATTGCACGGCTTGATGAAGTCGACACCGGGCACATCCGCCTCGATATTGGAGGCCATCGAGCATTCCGTGACAAGCAGGACTTTCTTCGGACGGCGGCTTTTGACGTAATCGATCATGCCTGAGGTCGACCCGGCATAATCGGAAACCGCCAGCACATCCGGATGGCATTCGGGATGGGCGACAATCTCGATCTCGGGATCGGCATCGCGATAGGCCGTCAGTTCGTCGGCGGTGAAGCGCTCGTGCACCTCGCAATGGCCCTGCCAGGTGAGGATCCGCTTCTTGGTCTGCTTTGCCACGTTCATCGCCAGATATTCGTCGGGAATGCAGAGCACCGTGTCGGACTCAACGCTTTCCACCACGTCGAGCACATTGGAGGAGGTGCAGCAGATATCGGTTTCCGCCTTCACATCGGCGGAGGTGTTGACATAGGTGACGACAGGCACGCCGGGATAACGCGCCTTCAGCGCCCGCACATCCGCACCGGTGATCGACTCTGACAGCGAGCAGCCGGCCTTGCCATCCGGGATCAGCACCACCTTGTCGGGATTGAGCAGTTTCGAGGTCTCTGCCATGAAATGCACGCCGCACTGGATGATGATCTCCGCGTCGACCTTTGTCGCATCGCGGGCAAGCTGCAGCGAATCGCCGCGAATGTCGGCCACGCAATGAAAGATATCCGGCGTCTGGTAATTATGGGCGAGGATGACGGCGTTGCGCTCCTTCTTCAGCCGGTTGATGGCATGGACATAGGGCGCATAGGCAGGCCACTCGATCTCCGGAATGAAATGGCGCACCCGCTCGTAAAGCGCTGCGGTTTCCCGGGCAACTCCGGGGGTAAAGGCCAGATCCGGGCGCGGCAGCAGGCCGAAGCGCTCCGCCGCACTCCTTGCAGCGCCGGTCTTTCGGGTTGCCACAGACACTTTATCCATGTTCCTGCCGTCCTGTTGTCTATTATACTCATTTTGAGTATAAGTGGGGCCAAACAAAACCGGCTGGGGTTATGCTCAAGCCGGGTATAAGGGAATTAGGGTGTTTCACCGCGCTTTGCAAGTGTGATTTCTCGCCACATGCGGCATGCCGTTGCAACCCTGACCCATTTTTGGCCTCCACCGGCCCCGCACGCTGATTTGATTTGACGGGGACCCGGAATTGGCGTTCCAAAAGGGGAAGGATAACCAGCCGGAGCCCTTTGGCGCGAAATGCAGCAAAAACACTATCTTTCCAGTCTCGACGGGCTTCGCGGCCTTTGCGCGGCTGCGGTTGTGTTTTCGAATTTGCGGCATGCGCTGGATATTACCGCCCCCTGGATGAACCTGATGGTGGGCGATGAATCGGTGGCGCTGTTTTTCGTGCTGAGTGGCTTCCTGATGGCCTATGTCTATGGCGACAGGCCCTTCACGCTCGGCAATATCACCGAATATCTGGTCCACCGGCTTGCCCGCATCTATCCGGTCTATCTGGCCGCCGTGCTGCTGGTGGTGGTGATTTCCTTCGTTCCGGAGCTCGACTATTTCCAGCCGATCAATACCCAGGGCCAAATCTTCCGGCATGTCGTGATGTTTGGCTCCACCGGCGGTTTCTGGTCGATCCCGCCGGAAATCCAGTTCTACGGCTTCTTTCTGGTGATCTGGCTGTTCTTCAGCAATCCGAAGAGCTATCGCTGGATCGGCATCCTGCTTGCCTTCTTCATGGCGGTGGATGCGACGCTGGGCTTTCCCGGCCCCGGCATCCTGCTGCTGTCGAAGATCCAGTATTTCCTGATCGGCACTGCGGCAGGCTGGCTGTTTTCCGGCCAGCGGCAGAGGCCGCAAAGCGCCCTGCTGGGGATTGCGCTGCTGGTGCTGCTCACCCTGTTCTTCCTGACCTCGACCCTGCTTGAGACGCCAACGGCCTTCTGGGGACTGAGTTCGGCCTTTGCCGCCTCGGTCATCGTCTATCTCGCCGCCTGGGATGCGCCGATTGCCCGCACCGTGCTGCAGAACCCGGTCCTGATGTTTTTGGGGAGAATCAGTTTCTCGCTCTATCTCTTTCATATGCCTGTGCTTTTCATCGTCGCCCACCTGCTCTATCCGACCCTCTCCGTAACCGGCGCGGTGCTTGCCGGCGTGCTGGCCTCGGTGCTGGTCTCGGTCATCACCTATCTTCTGATCGAACGGCCGGCCCGGCGCATCGTCTATGCGCTGTGGGCCATCCACCGCGCCCGCACCCCCGTTGCCGCCTGAGGACGGGACGATTTGCCAGGCGGTTTGCGGCGACGGTACGTGATTGCTATTCTGGCGTTCCACCAATGGAATCACCTGACATGACCTCCTCTCTGGCCCAGGCCTTCGCGCCACATCAGGCGCTTGCCGAACAGTTGCTTGCCCATGCCACCACGGCGGGCGACGGGGCACATGATCCGGCCCATCTGCTGCGGGTGTTCCGCAATGCCATGCGCATCCGGGCGGAGGAAGGCGGTGATGCCAGGATTCTGGCTGCCGCGGTGCTGCTGCATGATTGCGTTTCGGTGGAGAAGAATTCGCCGCTGCGGGCGCAAGCCTCGCGGCTTGCCGCCGACAAGGCCGTGACGATCCTGCGCGACCTCGGCTGGAATGAGGCGGATTGCGCGGCGGTTGCCCATGCGGTCCTGACCCACAGCTTTTCCGCCAATATCCCGCCCGAAACGCGCGAAGCGAAAATCCTGCAGGATGCCGACCGGCTGGATGCCATCGGCATGATCGGCGCGGCGCGGTGCTTCTACGTCGCGGGACGCCTCGGCCTCAGCCTCTATGACGTCATGGACCCGCTGGCCGACGACCGGGCGCTTGACGACCGTCAGTTTGCCATTGACCATTTCCCCCTCAAGCTGTTCAAACTCGCGGACGGCTTTACGACCGCCACCGGGCGACGTCTGGCGGCGGAGCGGCATGACAGGCTGAAAACCGTGCTGGACCAGTTGATCCTCGAAATCTGAAGGATGATTCGATGCATGTTTCCGGCCTTTTCCAGTACCCGCTGAAGAGCGGACGCGGCATCGCGCTTCAGGCGTCCGACTTTGATGCCCATGGGCTTGCGGGCGACCGGCGTCTGGTGCTCGCCGCGCCGGATGGCACATTCGTCACCCAGCGCGACATGCAGGCGCTCGCGATGCTTGCCGTCACCCCCGGCGCGGATGGCTACAGGCTGTCGATGCAGGGCAAGGGCAGCCTGCACGTGGCCCGGCCATCCGGAGACAACCGCCTCGACGTCACCATCTGGGATGCAACGATCAGCGCGGCCATTGCCGATGCCGAGGCAAACCGGGTTCTGTCGGAATGGCTGGGGCAGGACCTGGTGCTCGCCTTTTACGATGACCGGTCGCATCGCCACGCCTCCGAAAACTGGGCAGAGCCTGAAACGCCGGTCACCTTTACCGATGGCTTTCCGGTACTGGTCACCACCACGGCCTCGCTTGCGGCACTCAATGCCGACATGGCCGCCCATGGCGAGGGCGAGGTCGGCATGGAGCGGTTTCGCCCCAACATCGTCATCGACTGCGACGAGCCATGGGCGGAGGACCGCTGGGCGGCGCTTGAGATCGGCGGCATCCGCTTCGATCTCGTCAAGCCCTGCACCCGCTGCATCATGACCTCGCAGGACCAGCTGACGGGATCACGCGCGGTCCCCTCCCCGATCCCGGCCATGGGCCGCATCCGGATGTCGGCGGACCGTCGGGCCATCGGCCCGCTGTTCGGCTGGAATGCCACGCCGCGCGGCAGCGGTCGCCTGGCCCTCGGCGACAGCGTCCGGGTAATCGGGGACCGGCCCGAAGGCTGGCCGCTGAAGCGCCGGTGAGGAAAGACCCGGTTCAGCCTCAACGGGACTGATGGTCATATCAGCATTTGTCGCTTTGCATTGCCCGCCCTGGTGATTAGGCTTGGCGTAATCTCCAATCCGTGACTGGAATTTCGATGTCCGACACCTCTTCTTCCCGCATGCCGTGGCTGATCATCGGGGCCGGCTCGCTGATTACCATGCTGGTGTTCGGGCCGCGCAGCGCCATCGGCCTGTTCCAGCTGCCGCTGCTGCAATCGACCGGTTGGGACCGCTCGAGCTTCGGCATTGCCATCGCCCTGCAGAACCTGTTCTGGGGCCTGACCCAGCCGCTGTTCGGCACGATTGCCGACCGCTATGGCACGGGCCGGGTGCTGGTGGCAGCGGGTCTGCTCTATGCGCTCGGGCTGTTCATGATGGCCCATGCCTCCGCCCCGATCTGGATGCATGTCGGCGGCGGGGTGATCATGGGAACGGCGATCGGGGCCGGTTCTCTCGGCACAATTCTGTCGGCCTTCGCCCGGCACGTAACGCCACAGCAGCGCAGCCTTGCCTTCGGCATCGGCTCGGCGGCAAGCTCGGCGGGCATGTTCCTGTTCTCGCCGATCAGCGTCGAGCTGATCAGGCGCTTCGGCTGGAGCGATGCGCTGGTGATCCTCAGCGCCATCATGCTGGTCATCCCGTTTCTGGCCTTTCCCCTGCGCGGCAATTCCGCCTCGGGCAGGCCGGGCCTTGCCACCTATGAACAGACGGCGATGAATGCGCTGAAGGAGGCGCTGGGCCACAAGAGCTATGTTCTGCTGATCTGCGGCTTCTTCGTCTGCGGCTTCCAGCTCGCCTTCATCACCGCGCATTTCCCCGCCTATCTCGGCGATATCGGCATCGAGGTCCGCTATGCCGGGATTGCGGTGGCGCTGATCGGCCTGTTCAACATCTTCGGCTCGCTGCTGGTCGGCTGGCTCGGCGACCGGATGGCGAAGCGCTACATCCTGTCGTCGATCTACCTTGCCCGCTCGGTCGCCGTCACCGGTTTCATCCTGCTGCCGAAATCGCCGCTGTCGGTGATGATCTTTGCCGCGATCATGGGCGTGCTCTGGCTTTCCACCGTGCCGCCGACCAATGGACTGGTCGCGGTGATGTTCGGCACCCGGCATCTCGGCCTGCTCGGCGGCCTCGTCTTCCTGTCGCACCAGCTCGGCTCGTTCCTTGGCGTCTGGCTCGGGGGCACGCTGCGCCAGACCACCGGTTCCTATGACACGGTCTGGTGGCTGGGCGTGTTCCTCGGGATCCTTGCCGCCGTGGTACACTGGCCGATTGAAGAACGCATGGTGGCACGA
The DNA here is from genome assembly GCF_963457605.1 of uncultured Gellertiella sp. Taxonomy (GTDB): domain Bacteria; phylum Pseudomonadota; class Alphaproteobacteria; order Rhizobiales; family Rhizobiaceae; genus Gellertiella. Next base: position 3,590,480 of record NZ_OY735139.1, on the reverse strand, counting down.
CCGGCCTGACGCCTGGCCTGACGATCGGTCAAGTCTGCCCGGGCGGGACCTGCAACGCCTTAAGCGCCGCCTGCACGAAGCCTTCGCGGGCCGATGGCATGGCGATCCCACGGGGATCATAGACATGCCGGTGCAGGAAATGCGCCGTCAGCCGGAAGGCGGCATCGAGGGTTTCCGCCGTCGCCGCCGGCCGGTCTCCCTCTCCGAGAAATGGCGGAAGCCGCAGCATCCTCTCCGCATAGGGCGCGCCTGCCTCCCGGCTGACCGCCCTGCCCGATTTCGGCGAGACATAGATCAGGTCATGGCGCTGGCCGGTTGCCGCGCATTCCGCAAGATCGAGGCCAAAGCCGAGATCGTTCAGCACCGCAAGCTCGAAGCGCACGAAGAGTTCACCGGCATCGGCAGGATTCTCGAGATGATCGAGGATGATGTTGAGGGCTTCGAAGAGATGCGGGTGCGGATCGCGCTCGGGCAAAAGCCTCAGCAGCGCCGCCATCGACTGCAACCCGTAGAGCGAGGTCGCGGTTTCCATCAGCCGTGCCGCCCGCTGGCGCAGCGGCTCGATGCGGAATTCGCCGAGATGCTCGTCCAGCCGCGCCCGCCAGACAACCTCGACCAGGTTGCCGGGTTGCAGCACCGGCTGCATCGTCCGCGACCGCCCGCCGCGCACCATGCCCATATGGCGTCCATGGCCAGCAGTCATCACCTCGACGATGACGCTGCTTTCGCCATGCCGCCTGACGCCGAGAATGATGGCCTCTTCCTGCCATTGCATGGCACTGATGCCTTCGGTTTACCCCTTGGGGAATTCCAGTCCCATTTCGCGGAAGCGTTCGGGGTCGTCGCCCCAGTTTTCGCGGACCTTGACGAACAGGAACAGGTGCACGGGCTGCTCGAGGATTTCCGACAGTTCCTTGCGGGAGGCCATGGAGATTGCCTTGATTGCCTCGCCGTTCTTGCCGAGCGCGATCTTCTTCTGGCTGTCGCGCTCGACATAGATCACCTGCTCGATGCGCACCGAGCCGTCCTTGCGCTCTTCCCACTTCTCGGTTTCGACATGGGAGGAATAGGGCAACTCCTGGTGCAGGCGCAGGAACAGTTTTTCGCGGGTGATTTCGGCGGCAAGCTGGCGCATCGGCAGGTCGGAGATCTGGTCCTCGGGATAGTACCAAGGACCTTCCGGCAGCGCGTCATGCAGATAGTCCATCAGATCCGTGCAACCGGAGCCGGTGGTGGCGGAGATCATGAAGGTGCGCTCGAAGGCAATCTTCTCGTTGGCGGCAGCGGCGAGCTTCAGCAGCTCTTCCGGGCGCACCTGGTCGATCTTGTTCAACAGCAGCAGCTTCGGCTGGTGGACTTCCTTGAGGCCTTCGAGGATCTGTTCGGCATCGCCGCGCAGGCCACGCTCGCTGTCGACCAAAAGCGCGATCAGGTCGGCATCCTTGGCCCCGCCCCAGGCGGTGGTGACCATCGCCCGGTCGAGACGGCGGCGCGGCTTGAAGATGCCGGGCGTGTCCATGAAGACGATCTGCGCCTGCTTGTGGATGGCGATGCCCCGCACGATGGCGCGGGTGGTCTGCACCTTGTGGCTGACGATCGAGACCTTGGCCCCGACCAGCCGGTTGACCAGCGTCGACTTGCCGGCATTGGTGGCGCCGATCAGGGCGACGAAGCCCGACCGTGTTGCGGCAGGCGCCGTGGCAGGCACATCGCCGGTCTCAGATGCCATGTTTTCGTTATCTGTCATGTTTTCCATCAATCTTTGGCGGACGCGGGCCAAACGCCTTCCCGCTCCAGAATGCGCGTGGCGGCAACCTGTTCCGCCGCCCGCTTGGAGCGCTCCACACCCTGTTCCGGCCTTGTGCCGGCAATTTCAACTGTCACCGTAAAGCGGGGATCGTGATCCGGTCCGCTGCGGTCATCCACCCGATAGGTGGGCGTCACCGCGAATTTTGCATGGGCCCATTCCTGCAGGGCCGTCTTGGCATCGCGTCGACCGCTGTCGCGTTCCTGCACCCGCTTTTCCCAATAGCGCAGAATGAAGCGCCGCGCCACCTCCAGCCCGCCATCCAGATAGATCGCGGCAATCAGGCTCTCGACCACATCGGCGCGCACGTTCAGCATGCGCTTGCCGGTGATCTTCTTGACATCGGCTCCGGTGCGGATGAAGCGATGCAGTTCCATGTCATCGGCAACGGCAGCGCAGGTCGCCGCACTCACCAACTGGTTCAGCCGCACCGACAGTTCGCCTTCCTTGGCATCCTTGAACGTCTCGAACAGGTGCTCGGCGACGCAAAGCCCGAGAACCCGGTCACCGAGGAATTCCATCCGCTCATAATTGCCGCCGCGCGACGAGAGCGCGCTGGCATGGGTCAGGGCGCGGTCCAGCCGCTCCTTGTCGCTGAAATCATAGCCGATCACAGCCTCCAGCCGGGCGACGTCTTCCGGTCCGAGCCCCTTCGGGCCGGGTCCCTTCGCCGAGGTCATTGGACTGCCTTGAAGATGCGGTTCCAGCGCATGTTGGACGGCCATTTCCACAATTCGGCAAAGGATGTGTCATTGCCGATGGAGAAGGTAATGAACGAGGCGCGACCGACCAGATTTTCCGCCGGGACGAATCCGACGTCAAAGCGGCTGTCCAGCGAATTGTCGCGATTGTCGCCCATCATGAAATAATGGCCCGCCGGCACCAGGAATTCGCGGGTATTGTCGCCTTCGCCATCCCGCACCTGATCAAGCGTATCAAACGTCGCGCCATTGTCGAAGGTTTCGCGGAACACCGGGACATTGACGCCGGGGTCCTTCCGGTAATCGGAGGTGAAGGCACCATCCGGCTGTTTCGGCACCGGGGTGCCGTTGATGAACAGCACGCCATTGGTCACCTGGATGCGGTCGCCGGGCAGGCCGACGCAGCGCTTGATATAGTCGATTGACGGTTCGGACGGCTTGCGGAACACCACGATATCGCCGCGCTTCGGATCACTGCCGAACACCCGGCCGCTGAACAGATCCGGCGAGAAGGGCAGCGAATATTTCGAATAGCCATAGGCAAACTTGTTGACGAAAATGTAATCGCCGACCAGCAAAGTCGGCATCATCGAGCCGGACGGAATGGTGAAAGGCTGGAACAGCAAGGTCCGGATCACCACCGCCAGCAGCAGGGCCTCGATGATGACCTTTACATTTTCCCAAAAAGCATTCGACTTGTGAACTGACTGTTCGGCCACGCGGTTCATTCCCTTTATCTCGTCAAGCGCCTTCTCTAGCGCTTTCGCCTGCCATCGGCAATGGTTGCAGGCACCAGCGCAGGGCGGAAAAGCCTATATCGGGCAGGCTTCGATGATCACGAAGGCCTGGGCATAGGGATAATCGTCGGTGATGGTCAGATGGATCACGGCCCTATGGCCTTCCGGCAGCATGGCAGCGAGCCGTTCGCCCGCACCATTGGCCAGATGCATGGTCGGCTTGCCGGAGGGAAGATTGATGACGCCCATGTCCTTCCAGAACACGCCCTGGGCGATGCCGGTTCCGAGCGCCTTGGCGCAGGCCTCCTTGGCGGCAAAGCGCTTGGCATAGGAGGCGGCGCGGTTCTTGCGGCCATCGGATTTTGCCTGCTCGACCGCGGTAAAGCAGCGCGTGGTGAAGCGTTCGCCGAAACGGTCGAGGGATTTTTCGACCCGGCGAATATCCGTGAGGTCGCTGCCAATGCCTATGATCATGCGGGGGATCCTGTCCAGCCGGAATCGAGCGCCCACTATAGGAGAGCGGCAGGCAGGCGGCAAATGGCCGGAAAACAGCGGGAGCAGTCAGACGGTAATGATGCCGCTGCCATCATTGCTGACGCGATTGCGGGCAACTTCGGAGAGTCTTTGACGACGGCGCGCCTGAAAGACACGGGCGGCAAAATAGACCGCGATATAGCTGACAATGCCGCTGATCACGGCAGGCGGCGCAGCGCCGAGCAGCATGGGCGCGATAAAGGGACGCCACAACTGGCTGATCGACAGCGTGTGGAAGAGGTGGTGGAGATCGATGCCGCCCGCCCCAAGTGACGCCGCCGAGCCCAGCAGGTAATTGCCGAGTTTCCAGCTCAGGCCCCAGATGAAGGGGTAGGTGATCGGATTGCCGAAAGCGGTTGTGCCGAGCACGGCAGCAAGCATGTTGCCGGCAAGCAGATAGGCAAGACCAAACGACAGCACGATGTGGAGCCCGATAAACGGGGTCCAGGCCGCAGCAACACCGGCAGCGAGACCCGCCGCAATCGCATGCGGCGTTGCATTGAGCCGCAGGATGCGCATGCCGAAATACTGAAACGGACGTCTGAACCCCTTGCGCGGCCAAAACAGCGCTTTCAGTTTTTCGCCAACTCCGGGCTTATGTCTACGACGGAACAACATGCCTTCTATTTAGTCCTGCCAGATGACGAAAACAAGACGAAACGACGAATCCGCGTCGTGGAAACAACACTTGTTCTACCGATGGTTAAGTCATGTTTTCCGGGCTTTGCGGTCCTTAGGACCTCATAAACCGCGATCACATTCCCGTCACCAGGCGACCACCCCGCTGCCCGGAGACGGGCAAGGGGTACGCCGCAATTCAGAGCTCCTTGCGGAACAGGCCACGATCCACCTGGCGCTGGCGAAATTCGAAATCATAGTGATCGCGGCTTTCGCAGAGATAGGCCATTTCGCGTTCCTGCACGGAGGGCAGACGCAGGCTGCGGGCGAGCTTCCTGATAGATCCAAACACGATCTTTATTCCTTCTAATCGATTTATCGAAAAGCTTTTTACCACCGGGGGCGGACGCAAACCAACGCTGGTATGGTGCAGCTGCCATGCGTTTATTGCATGCGTTGCCACTTTTTAGCCGTTTTGATTAATATTTTTGCACTGCTGCAACGCAGTCAATTCCCCCGTGGCGGCGCTCGCCCTCAGTCGAAGACCCGCTTCACCGTGGCGAGGCAATCGAGCTCGCGCAGCTGGGCCAGAAGCTGGTTCAGCTGCCGGAGATCCCAGACTTCGAGATCCAGCGCCATTTCGGTGAAATCGATGGCGACCCGCACCATGCTGAGGGTGCGGATATTGACATCGAGGGTGGCCACGGTCTGGGCGACCTTGGCAAGCGTCCCCGGCTCGTTGATCGCATTGATCAGGATGCGGGCGAAGAAACGCGACTTGTTGGCAAAATCGAGATCCCAGCGCACGTCGATCCAGCGCTCGGGCTCGTCGTCGAACTTTTGCAGGGCCGAGGCCTGGATCGGATAGATGGTGATGCCCTCGTCGCCCGCGTCCATGATGCCGACGATGCGGTCGCCCGGCACCGCGCCCGAGGGGGCAAAGCGGACATCGAGCGCGCCCGACAGGCCACGGATCGGGGCCGAGCCCGCTTCCGCAACGCCGCCCTTCATCTGCCCGGGCAGGCGGAACGCCATGCCGGAGGCGGAATTCATGCTGAACCAGCCCTCGTCGGAGCTTGGCTTGACGGTGATCCGCTCGTCCTGGTGATCGGGATAGACGGCGCGCAGCACATCGAGCGACGACACCTCGCCGCGACCGACGGCGGCTATCGCGTCCTCGACGTCCTTCTGGCCCAGCCGGTGCAAGGCGGGCTTCATCACCTCGCGGGAAAAAATCTTGCCGGCCCGCTCGAAGGTGCGCTCGAGAATCCGGTGGCCAAGGCCGCTGTACTGCTTGCGGATCGCCATGCGGGTGGCGCGGCGGATGGCGGCGCGCGCCTTGCCGGTGACGACGATTTCTTCCCAGGCGGCCGGCGGCACCTGCACGCCGGAACGGATGATCTCCACCTCGTCGCCATTGGCAAGCCGGGTGACCAGCGGCATGATCCGCCCGTTGATCTTGGCACCCACGGTGGTATCGCCGATATTGGTGTGCACAGCATAGGCAAAGTCGATGGGGGTCGCCCCGCGCGGCAGCGCGATCAGCTTGCCCTTCGGCGTGAAGCAGAACACCTGGTCCTGGAACAGTTCGAGCTTGGTGTGCTCGAGAAATTCTTCCGGGCTGTCGCCTTCGGCAAGCGATTCAATCGTGTGGCGGAGCCAGGAATAGGCATTGGATTCGCGCCCCAGCGCCTCGCCTTCCGCGCCACCCGGCGCATCCTTGTAGAGCGTGTGGGCGGCGATGCCATATTCGGCAATGTCATGCATCCGCTTGGTGCGGATCTGCAATTCGATGCGCTGGCGCGACGGGCCGACAATGGTGGTGTGGATCGAGCGATAGTCATTCTGCTTCGGTGTCGAGATATAGTCCTTGAACCGCCCCGGCACGACGCGCCAGCGGCTGTGGACCACGCCCAGCGCCTGATAGCAGGCCGGAATGCTCTCGACGATGATGCGGAAGCCGTAGACATCGGACAATTGCTCGAAGGACAGCGACTTCGACTGCATCTTGCGGAATACCGAATAGGCCTTCTTCTGCCGCCCCTTGACCGAGGCCCCGACCAGGCCATTGGCGACCAGCAGGTCGCGCAATTCGTCCTCGATCTTCTTGACCAGCCCCTCGTTGCGACGCGACAGCTCTTCCAGCCGTTGGGTGACGGTTTCGTAGGCTTCCGGGTTGATGTGGCGGAAGGACAGTTCCTCCAGCTCTTCGCGCATGTCCTGCATGCCCATGCGACCGGCCAGCGGTGCATAGATTTCCATGGTTTCTTCGGAAATCCGGGCCCGCTTTTCCGCCGACATGTGGTCGAGCGTGCGCATGTTGTGCAGCCGGTCGGCAAGCTTGACCAGCAGTACCCGGACATCATCGGAAATGGCCAGCAGCAATTTGCGCAGGTTTTCGGCCTGCTTGGCCTTCTTGGTGACGAGATCGAGCTTCTTGATCTTGGTCAGGCCCTCGACCAGCGCACCGATATCCTCGCCGAACAGCTCGTCGATCTCCGCGCGGGTGGCACTGGTATCCTCGATCGTATCGTGCAGCAGGGCCACCGCGATGGTCGATTCATCCAGATGCATTTCGGTGAGGATGGCGGCAACTTCGAGCGGGTGCGAGATATAGGGATCGCCGCTTGCCCGCTTCTGCTGTCCATGCTTTTGCATCGCATAGACATAGGCCTTGTTCAGGAGAGCTTCGTTGGCGTCAGGCTTGTATTTCTGAACGCGCTCAACGAGCTCGTATTGCCGCATCATTCCAAGCAGTCTCCCGGCCCAAACAAAGATGCGCCAATCATAAGACCGGCGCATCGCATTGCAACGCAATTATCCATGTGAATCACGAATGAGGCTGGCAGGGAAGACGCTGAATGCCGATTCTCTGCGGAAAGCGACAGCTCAACCCGGCTGCCCGCCGATGGCCAACAGCCCGGTCCGTGACATCCCTCAGTAATCGTCGCTCTTTTCCGGGGGAACCAGGCCCTCGATGCCGGCCAGCAGTTCTTCTTCCGACATCTGGTCGAAGGTGATGGTTTCCGGCAGGTCGTCTTCGTCGAGGCTCTTGTCCGGGGTGTCGGCACCGGCACCCAGCATCGCGCTGCCATCATGCTCGGGCTCGTCGACTTCGACATGCTTCTGCAGCGAATGGATCAGGTCTTCCTTGAGATCGTCGGGCGACAGCATCTCGTCGGCAATTTCGCGCAGCGCCACGACGGGGTTCTTGTCATTGTCGCGGTCGATGGTGATGGGCGCACCTTGCGAGATCAGACGCGCGCGATGGCTGGCCAGAAGCACCAGCTCAAAACGGTTATCAACCTTATCAATGCAGTCTTCTACGGTGACACGGGCCATGGCCTGTCCTTCATGTTCACGAATTCAGGGGATGTGCTTTGTCATGCCCGATACAAGCAATGGCCTGCAAATTCAAGTTTTTCCTGACGCAACCCCGATTTTCCTCGTGACCGCGCGAAAAAAGACGCCAGCCCAACACGAATCAGCGCGGCCACCTGCCCGGTCCGCAGCGATGACACAAGCAGAAATCACCGGACTGTTACTAACTTCTGATTGACTGGTTATCCATACACACGCATTATAGGAGGCGCTGGCCACCACCTTCTCCGACACCAAATATAGCCAGAAACGAAGCACAGGGCATGAAAATTCCAGAATTCTCTTGAGATTGGTGCAAACTATCTATTTTATTGGGCGAATGGGGTATGCAGATTTCTGACACTACCGTCCTGAACCGGGATTTCCCTGTGCCAGAATTTTGCCTGCGGCAACCTATAGTTGCTTGGAAGGATCGGTAGTTTGAAATAACATTTATATTACGAACAGTAAGGATATGCCTGTACTTCCCCTGCGATCATGCCCGGAAGCCTATTTTTCCATCATGTCGCAATATTGTATCCTTTTTAATTCAGGATTTTTGACATGTTTGATCCACGCGAAAAAATAGCCCTGTTTATCGACGGCGCAAATCTTTATGCTGCCTCCAAGAGCCTCGGCTTCGACATCGACTACAGAAAGTTGCTCAAGGCCTTCCAGAAGCGCGGCTATCTGCTTCGCGCCTATTACTACACGGCGCTGATCGAGGATCAGGAATATTCGTCGATCCGCCCGCTGATCGACTGGCTTGATTACAATGGCTACAAGGTCATCACCAAGCCCGCCAAGGAATTCACCGATTCCATGGGTCGCCGCAAGATCAAGGGCAACATGGATATCGAGCTGGCCATCGACGCGATGGAACAGGCCGAGACGGTCGATCATCTGGTGATCTTCTCCGGCGACGGCGATTTCACCACGCTGGTCGAAGCCTTGCAGCGCAAGGGCCGCAAGGTCTCCGTCGTCTCGACCATGGCCACCCAGCCGCCGATGATTGCCGACGACCTGCGCCGCCAGGCCGACCATTTCATCGATCTGACGACGCTGCGCGCCGAAGTTGGCCGCGATCCGAGCGAACGCGCGGTCCGGGTGGTCGAACCCGTCACCGAAGACGCCGACAGCTGATTTCAGACTTCGAGTACAGCAAACCAAAACCCGCCTTTCGGCGGGTTTTTTCATGTCTGGCGCGGCACGGGATCGGGAAATCGGCTGCGTGTCAGCCACCGGTTTTCAGCAGCCGGGACTTCTGGCGGTTCCAGTCGCGTTCCTTCTCGGTCTCGCGCTTGTCATGCAGCTTCTTGCCCTTGCCGAGCGCCAGTTCCAGCTTGGCCCTGCCCTTCTCGTTGAAATAGATCTTCAGCGGAATGAGCGTCATGCCCTCGCGGTTGATTGCGATCCGGAGCCGGTTGATCTCGCGCTTTGACAGCAGGAGCTTGCGGCGGCGGCGCGGTTCGTGATTGAAGCGGTTGGCCTGCAGATATTCCGGCAGATGCGAATTGATCAGCCAGATCTCGTTGCCCTCGTCGGAGGCATAGGATTCGGCGATATTGGCCTTGCCCTCGCGCAGGGACTTTACCTCGGTGCCCGTCAGCATCAGGCCCGCTTCAAAGGTGTCGATGATCTCGTAATTGAACCGCGCCTTGCGATTCTCCGCCACGATCTTGTTGACGGTGCGCTGACTGCCTTTGGGTGCCATGGTTCTGCTTCTTCTTCCTGGCCGGGAGGGGTAGCCCTCCACTCAACCTCCCATTTAGGCGAGAACCCGCCGGATGAAAAGGCCGACAACGAAAAACGCCGCGAGAGGAACCATCGCGGCGTCTGGTTCGATTCGCCTGTTCCGAAGCCTCAGGCAATCAGGCCGGCGTGCCGCATGGCGGCGTCCATGGCGGCTTGCGTCGAGGGTTCGAGATGGGCGAGAAGCGGAGAACGCACCGCGCGGCTCATCCGGCCAAGCTTCGACAGGCCATATTTCGCACCGCAGACGCCGGGTTCCATGAAGATCGCCTTGTGGAGCGGCATCAGCCGGTCCTGAAAGGTGAGCGCCTTTGCGTAATCACCTGCAAGCGTCGCCTGCTGGAATTCGGCGCAGAGTTTTGGCGCGACATTGGCCGTCACCGAAATGCAGCCGACACCGCCATGGGCGTTGAAGCCAAGCGCGCTTGCATCTTCGCCGGACAACTGGATGAAATCCTTGCCGGCCGTGGCGCGCTGTTCGGAGACCCGTTCGATCTTGCCTGTGGCATCCTTGACGCCGACAATGTTCTTGTGGGCATTGGCCAGCGCCCCCATCGTCTCGGGCGACATGTCGACCACCGAGCGGCCGGGAATGTTGTAGATGATGATCGGCAGCGACACGGCTTCGGCAATCGCCTTGTAATGGGCGATCAGGCCCTTCTGGGTCGGCTTGTTGTAATAGGGCGTGACGACGAGAATGCCGTCGGCACCGGCCTTTTCGGCGTGGCGGGCGAGATCGATGGCTTCGCTGGTATTGTTGGAGCCGGCACCGGCAATCACCGGCACGCGCCGGTCGGTCACCTCGATGCAGAGTTCGACCACCCGTTTGTGCTCGGCATGCGACAGCGTCGGCGATTCGCCGGTGGTGCCAACCGGCACGACGCCGTGGCTGCCTTCCGCAATCACCCAGTTGACATGCGCAGCAAACGCCGCCTCATCCACCGCACCGGTATCGGTAAACGGGGTCACGAGAGCGGGCATCGATCCCTTGAACATCAGTACACTCCTGGGCGGCTTCGCCCATGCTAAAGCCGCATTCCACTGTTAAATCCCGCGCACCATAAAGGGATGAAAAAGCTTAAACAAGCCGGGAAACGGTGCCCGCAGGGCGTTTTTTGCCCGCCGGGAAACAGGCTGGCGAGCCAGTCCTCATTCCCGAGAATTGGTTCGGATAAAGTAAGCATTCGTTAAGCTTCCACGCGCCAAATGCAGGCTGGATGGAACCAAAACCTGTCGAGCATGTGCACGAGCCGTGAAAGCGCTTCAGGCAAGGACCATCTTGCATGTGTTCCGCAGCAGGCGCCACAATCGCCCTGTCGTCGGGGAATATAGAGGAATTCACCCGGTCTCGCCTGTCATGGCAGGCCAGTCTTGCGAGCCAGACCGATGAAGAAACTCATTTCGCTGACCCTGCTCAGTCTGTCGCTTCTCGACAGTGCGGCCTTTGCCGGTGCCCTCGCGGCAAAGGCCTCCGACGCGACGCAGCGCATGGCGGGCGACATCACCGGCTCCATTCCCCGCGCCTCGGCAAAGAGCGTGGCAAGCCCCCTGCTGAAGGCGGGGCTGGATGCGCTTGGCAATGATGATCTCGACGCCGCGCTCGCCGCCCGCGACCGGCTGCACAAGGGCACGCTGGACCGGCACATATTGACCTGGGCGATTGCCGTTTCGGGGGCAACGGGCGTTCCCTCCGCCGAAATTGCCGAAGCCCAGCAGGAGCTGAAAGGCTGGCCGGGGCTCGACCGTTTGCGGGCGCTGTCGGAAAAGGCGCTGATGCGCGAGGCCCCTGCCGCCGCCGAGGTGCTCGACGCGTTTGGCGATACGATGCCGGAAACGGCTGAAGGGTCGGTGATTCTCGCCAATGCGCTGAAACAGACGGGTAATCCCGCCCGCGCCGCAAAGGTGTTGCGCAAGGCCTGGCGGACGATGATCTTTGACACCGCGCTCGAAAGCCGGGTGCTGAAACAGATGCCGGGCCTGCTCACCGCCGCCGACCACAAGGCGCGGATGGATCTGCTGCTCTATAATGACCGGATCGCCCAGGCGAAACGTCTGGCTGGTCTCGGCCAGGCGCAGAGTCTTTACACGGCCTGGGCCGCCGTGATGAACAAGTCGCCGAAATCGGCCGCCCTGCTGAAGGCGGTCGATGGCAGGTGGACGTCCGATCCCGGCTATCTCTATGCCCGCATCCAGTATAACCGCCGCCAGGAAAACTGGGATACAGCCGCGAAATTGCTCGCCTCGATGCCGCATGACAGGGCGAGCCTGGTCGCTCCCGGTGAATGGTGGAACGAACAGCGGATCATCAGCCGTGGCCTGCTCGATGCCGGCAAGTTCAAGGCCGCCTATCGGGTCGCGGCAAACGAAGTGGCGGAGGAACCGGCGGATCAGGCCGAGGCGCAGTTTCATGCCGGCTGGTATGCTTTGCGCGGCCTCAACGACCCCGCCACCGCCTCGCGGCATTTCCGGGCCATCCTGAAAGCCTCCAGCCGGCCGATTTCGGTGGCCCGCGCCTGGTACTGGCTGGGCCGGGCTGCCGATGTCGCGGGTGATCCGGAGGCAAGGGCAGATTATGCCAAGGCCGCCAGCCTGCCCGGCACCTTCTACGGCCAGGTGGCCGCCGCCAGGCTGAAGCGCCAGACAATCGACGTCACCTATCCCACCCCGACGGCGGAGGATCGCAGCACCTTCCAGTCCCGCGAGGCGGTGCAGGCGATTGCCAGGCTTGAAGCCGCAGGCCACGGGCACCGGGCGGCAAAGCTTTACATGGCACTGGCCGAACAGCTGAACAGCCCCGGCGAACTGGCGCTGCTCGCCGCACGCGCCGAAAGGACCGGCAATCACCAGTTGTCGCTGAATGTCGGCAAGACCGCCTTTGGCCGTGGCATCGATGCGGCGGCCCTTGCCTTCCCGGTCGGGGTCATTCCGGCGAGCGCCAATATTTCCGGCTCCGGCAAGGCGCTCGCCTATGCCATCGCCCGGCAGGAAAGCGCCTTCAACCCGAGCGCGGTTTCGGCGGCCAATGCAAGGGGCCTGCTGCAGCTTCTGCCCGGCACCGCCAAGGTGGTGGCGAAGCGCAACGGCATTGCCTTTTCCAAGGACCGGCTTTCCAGCGATGCCGGATACAATGCCACACTCGGCGCCCATTATCTCGGCGAACAGATCGACACCTTCCAGGGCTCCTATATCCTGACCTTCGTCGCCTATAATGCCGGGCCGAAGCGGGTGCCGGAATGGATCAACCGCTATGGCGACCCGCGCGGCAAATCCATCGAAGAGGTGGTGGACTGGGTGGAGCGGATTCCCTTCACCGAGACCCGCAACTATGTGCAGCGGGTGATGGAAAATTACGAAGTCTACAAGAGCCGCCTCGGCCAGAAATCCAATATCGTCGAAGACCTCCGCTTCGGTCGTTCGGGCGCAACGCGCACCGCTTCGGCGGATTGATTCCGGGGGGCTCGCCGCTCGGCTTCGCAAGGAGGACGTTCGATTTTCACCGAGACGCACTTTCCCGTCGCCGATGGGCTGCGCCTTTATGTGCGGCTCTACGGTCCGTTGCCCGGCAAGGATAGTCGCCCGCTTGTCTGCCTGCCGGGGCTGACCCGCAACGGGCGGGATTTTCATCGGCTGGCGGTGAAAATATCGACGGACAGGCACGCTCCCCGCTCCGTCATCACCGTGGATTCGCGCGGGCGCGGCGGCTCGGACCGGGATCCGGATGCCAGCCGCTATACGCTGCCGGTGGAAGCCGGCGACGTGATCTCGGTGCTGGCGGCGCTTGGCATGGAAAAGGCGGATTTCATCGGCACCTCGCGTGGCGGACTGATCCTGCATCTCCTCGCCGGCATGGCACCGGACCTTCTCGGAAAACTCGTCCTCAACGATATCGGCCCGGTGATCGAGCGCGAAGGCCTCCGGCATATCCAGACCTATCTCGACCCCTCCCCCCAGCCACGATCAAGGCGCGAAGTGGTGGCGGCGCTGAAGCTGGTGCATGGCGAGGCCTTTCCGGCGCTCGAGGAACAGGACTGGCAGGACATGGCCGATGCGCTCTATCGCGAGGACGGCGGAATGCTGATCCCGGATGTCGACCCCGCCATCGCCAGCGCCACCCGGGCGCTCGACCTCACCCAGCCGCTGCCGGACCTCTGGGCGCTGTTCGACCTGTTGAGGGACAAGCCGCTGCTGCTGATCCGCGGCGAAAATTCGCGCCTGTTGTCGTACGAGACCGCCGAAGCCATGCAGGCCAGGCATCCCGGTTGCACGGTGGTGACGGCAACAGGTCAGGGCCACGCACCGGTGCTGGACAAGGGAGACGTGTTTGCCGCGATTGCGGCGTTTCTGGCGATACAGGATTAAAAGCCAGAATTTCTCGCCAAAGCCGGTGCGCGTTCGCACTGTTCCGCCAAATGGAGGCAAAACGCAGAAAGCCCGGCACAAGGCCGGGCTTTCCACAATTGACGCGGTTCGATCAGAAATTGCGATCGAAACGGACGATGCCGCCCCAGATGCCATCGCCGCCGCCAGCCTTGGCATAGTCGATTTCCGGGGTGATGGTGAAGCCGGAAGCAACCGTGAAGGCCGCATTGAAGGCCAGATCCAGATCCTTGGCCTGGTCATAGTTGACCGCAGCATTCAGAGCCACGCTGTCCGAAACATTGGCCGACAGACCAGCCCAGAGGGCCCAATCGCCATTCCAGGCGGCATAGTGGTTCGGGGTGTCGCCGGTGTTGTAACCAGCCATCAGGAAGGCAGAAACAGCACCGAACTTGCCGTCGACGCGTGCCTTGATAGCACCTGCGCTTGCTCTTTCGTCATAACCGGCAGCAGCGCTGAAGCCGAAATCACCCGCGCTGTAGGTCACAGCAGCAGTCAGGTTCGGAACGTAGTCGTCGTCCGGGCCGCCTTTGGTGCCGATGACAATATCATTGCCAGCAGCGTCTTTAACATGCTCTCCGGTCTTCTCGTCAGTCGCGTAGATGTTGACCGTAGACGGGTCATGTTCCAGAGCCGCTGCGATGGTAAACCCGGCGCCGTTGTCATAGGTGTAACGGATCTGCTGGGTATCGAACGGGCCGTAGCCGACATTGGTGAAATCTTCGAGGACATTGCCGGCATAACCGGTTGCAGTCGTGAACAGCGAGTCGTCCTGGCCAATGGTCAGGCCGCCGAGCGAGATCGTCGCAGCATTGAGGTCGAGGCCATCCGTGCCATTGTAGTTGTTGAATTGGATAACGCCCTTGGTTTTCAAGGCACCATATTCAGTGTCCGAAGCCGTCGAAACGTTCAGCTGGAAGCGCGAAGACTTGCTCCAGCCACTGGGTGCACGATAGAGATCGCCACCCTTGACTTCGTAGCGAACGAGGCCGCCGATCTTCAGGCAGGTTTCGGTGCCGGGGATGTAGAAATAGCCGGTGCCGAATGCGTCGCAGACCTTTACATATTCTGCGGGTTCCGGCTCAGCGGCGACGATGGCGTCGGCGGCATGTGCGCCAGAGACTACAGCGAGAGCTGCAGCGGAGCCGAGGAGAAGGCTCTTGATGTTCATAATGACCTCCAGTCACGTTTAAGAGGAACCGGTACCGTCGCCACAAAGGCAGCGTTCCCTGCACCAGTCCCAGTCAGGTTTCAGAAGACCGGGCTACCGCACCGCTTCTGAGGAGGAGCTAATAGGAGGATGGCAAAGGCCGCAATTGGGAATTGCTTTAGATGCCGCTTTATTTAGGCAATTCGCATTTCGTCGTGACCAAGTAAACACAGGAATATATTATATTTTCAATGGGTTATAATTATTCATAACTCATAATTCAGACGAAAAATCCACGTATGAAGGCAGGATCACGCCAATTTTCGGGACTTAATGTCCTATAGGTTGCATTCACTGCGCCGCGCTTTCAAGTGGTCCCGCAACGGCAAAAAGCCCGGCTGCGGGCCGGGCTTTTCACAATTTCCACAGACGGGAATCAGAATGAGCGGTCGAAGCGCAGGATGCCGCCCCAGCGGTCATCGCCCGCTCCCGGACGGACATAGTCGACTTCCGGGGTGATGGCGAAACCGTCGACCAAAGTATAGGTCATGTCCGCCGCCACTTCGAAGTCCTCCGCATCGCTGTAGCCAACCTGGGTGTTGAACTGGAGCTTGTCGGTCGCATTGACCGTAAAGCCGCCAATGACGGCCCAGTCGCCGCCAAACACGGCATAGACATTCGGGATCGCGCTGGTGCTGTCGGTATTGTATTCGCCGATCAGGAAGGCGGAGACAATGCCGAACTTGCCATCCAGACGCGCCTTCAGCACAGCCGACTGGGCATCCCGGTCATAACCGACGACGCCACCGATGCCGAAGCCATCGTTGCTGTAGGCCGCGCCTGCAACGAGGTTGGGGATGTAATTGTCGTCGGGGCTGCCTGCGACAACTGGATCATGCTCCAGCGCAGCCGAAATAGTCAGCCCGTTACCCGCATCATGGGTATACTGGATCAACTGCGTGTCGAAGGGGCCATAGCCAACGATATCGCCATCCTGGATGACATTGCCTGCGTAGCCGTTGAGTGTCGAAAACAGCGAATCGGTCTGGCCGATGGTGAGGCCGCCGAGCGAGACGGTGGCTTCGATGATGTCGAGCGAGTCGGAATTGTTGTCATTATTGAACTGGACATTGCCGCTGGTCTTCAGCGCGCCGTATTCGGTGTCCGAAGCGGTGGAAACGTGCAGTTCGAAGCGCGAGCGCTTGCTCCAGGATTTCTCGGCATTTGCGTCATATTCCGCGCCGGTCTTGATGTCATAGCGAACCTTGCCGCCAAACTTCAGGCAGGTTTCGGTGCCCGGAATGTAGAAATAGCCGGTGCCATAGGCATCACAGACCTTTACATATTCAGCCGGTTCGGGCTGTGCAGCAACAATGGCGTCAGCGGCATGTGCGCCAGAGACGACAGCAAGCGCTGCAGCGGAGCCGAGGAGAAGGCTCTTGATATTCATGTTTGACCTCCAGTCAAGTTCATACGGGTCCGGAGCTTTCGCCGCAGTGCAGCTTCCCCTGTTCCAGTCCCGCCCCAGCAGATATCGGGCGAATCACCGATCCGCACCTAACGAATGATAAACAATTATTATTAATGAAATCTATATTTGCCAAGTAACAAAATTGGCGAAACTGTGGCGGCATGGGCCGGTTTGGTGCGGACAACAGCAAAAAGCCCGGCATGAAGCCGGGCTTTCCGTAATCCACTGCGAAGCAGCGATTAGAACGAGCGGTCGAAGCGCAGGATGCCGCCCCAACGGTGATCGCCAGTTACGCCGTCCTTGACATAGTCAACTTCCGGGGTAACGGTGAAGCCGGGAACAACCGTGAAGGCTACGTTTGCAGCAACTTCCCAATCCTTGACCTGGCTGTAGCCGAACTGCGTGTTGATCGCAACCGAGTCAGATACATTGGCAGACAGACCAGCGATTGCAGCCCAGTCGCCACGGAATGCAGCGTAATGGTTGCCAATAACGCTGTTCTTGTCGGTGTTGTATTCGCCGAGCAAGAAGGCCGAAACGATGCCGAACTTGCCATCGAGGCGAGCCTTGATAACAGCCGACTTCGAGTTGTTGTCGTAGCCGACAGCGCCGCTGGCACCAAAGGTACCGTTGGTGTAGGCCGCACCAGCAACCAGGTTCGGCATGTAGTTGTCGTCAGGATTACCAGCACCAGCTGGGTCATGTTCTACAGCGCCAGCGATCGTGAAGCCGTTGCCGGCATCATAGGTGTACTGGATCAGCTGGGTGTCGAACGGGCCGTAGCCGACCAGATCGCCGTCCTGGATCACGTTGCCGGCATAACCGGTGATCGTGGTGAACAGCGAATCGGTCTGGCCGATGGTGAGGCCGCCGAGCGAGATCGTGGCTTCGTTGATGTCAAAGCGATCAGAGTTGTTGTCGTTGTTGAAGCGGATCTTCGCGCTGGTCTTCAGGGCACCGTATTCGGTGTCCGAAGCGGTCGAAACGTTCAGTTGGAAGCGCGAACGCTTGCTCCAGCCGCCGTCAGCGCCGTATTCTGCGCCGGTCTTGATGTCGTAGCGAACGAGGCCGCCGATCTTGAGGCAGGTTTCGGTGCCCGGGATGTAGAAGTAGCCGGTGCCGAATGCGTCGCAAACTTTAACATATTCAGCCGGTTCCGGCTCAGCAGCTACGATCGCGTCAGCGGCATGTGCGCCAGATACTACAGCGAGAGCTGCAGCGGAGCCGAGGAGAAGGCTCTTGATGTTCATGTTTGACCTCCAGTCAAGTTGTCTTTGGGTCTGGGTTCTTCGCCGCAAGAGCAGCGTTCCCTGCCCCAGTCCCGTTGAATTAGAAGACGGACGATCCACCGCCTCGCTTCTGTGAATGCACAATATATAACCATGATAAGTGCGCAACATTCATCTGCCGACATGTCGTTAAATGAAATGTTGATGCGAACCACATGTTGCGAAAACAACACAAAACGGCCTGGAGGGCGCCGTTTTTGTTAACTTCTTGTTAATAAATTGAGTGAAATCAATAACTAAGCGAAACCAACCGGCAGCGGGCATCATCCCGTTTGCTGGAAATCCGGGGCTTTTGCCACCGGGTTCCGGCACATCTGCAAGCCTTGAAGCATATGAGAATATGAAGATGGAGCGCGATGAACGGAAAAGGTCAGCGTCGCGCAGGCTATCGCTGGCGGGTGATTCTCACCGCGTTCCGCGCCTGCGTCCCGGTGAGTCGCCGTGCCGGGATGAGCCGTGGCTTTGACGGTCGGCCCAGGCTTTCCACCTCTTCCTTGCAGGTGCCGCTTTTTCTTGTCGAATGCGGGTTGATTAAGGGGGGGAAGTTCTTTATCAGCACCTCGTGACCGGAGAGGTGGCCGAGTGGTCGAAGGCGCTCCCCTGCTAAGGGAGTATACCCGGAAGGGTATCGTGGGTTCGAATCCCATCTTCTCCGCCACATATGTCCTGCCGGACCCGTGCAGGCTTTTTCCTTGAAGTAGAGCAATTGTTGCGCCGGTGAAGCGCGGACCCGTCAGGGGTTTGCCGGGTGGCAGGATAGAACCGTCTTTCCGGATTCGCCTTCATATTAGGCCGCGCAAATTGACAGCCGGAACCGGCTGCGTTCAAATGCGGGTGAAACCAATGGGGAAAATGATGCGGACATTCCATATGGCCATCGCCGCCTGTCTTGCGCTTTCGGCCTGCCAGTCCGGGCCACAGCTGGTGGCCTTCAAGCCGGGCACTACCTTTGACGACCGGCAGCAGGCCTATGATGCCTGCAAGATTGCCGCCATCAACCAGATCCCGGCGGAAATCCGGACCGACTATAATCCCGGCCTTTACAATCCCGGCACGCTGCAATGCTCGGCCATCGGCACCTATGTCAGCTGTCAGCGGTTTGGCGAGATCAACATTCCCCCCACGGTCAGCCAATATGATGCCAATGACAGCCTGAGATCGCGGGCCATCAATCGCTGCATGGAAAACAAGGGCTACCAGTTCCTCGACAAGGCCCCGCGCTGCACATCCGAAGCGCAAAAAAGGGCGGCCCTGACGCAGCCGCAGCCGGATACTGCGGAAAAAATCTGCAATCCCGGTCTTTCGCTGGACAGATAGCGGGCTCTGCGGCCAGAACCGCAAAGCAACAAGGGGCGGCACAGGCCGCCCCTTGTTGCGTTTCAGGTCAATGCCGGTCCGGCTGGCGGAGCGTCGACGGTTCTCAATCCTCGCGGAAGGCCCGGTCGATCTGGTCCATCACCGGTTTGACCAGGTAGGAGAGCGTGCTGCGCTCGCCGGTTTCGATAAAGGCTTCAACCGGCATGCCCGGCACCAGTTCGATGCCCTTGTCCTTGAGCTTCTGTCGGGTGTCGGCTTCAGGTGCCACCCGGATAACGTAGTAGCTGCGGCCTGTCTGGCGGTCCACAGAGGCATCGGCACCGACCAGAATGACGGTTCCGTCCAGTTCCGGGGTCTTGTTGCGGGTAAAGGCCGGGAATTTCAGCTCCACCTTTTCCCCCAGATGCACCTGGTCAATATCGGTCGGACTGATTCGAAGCTCCATGTTCAGCGCGACATTTTCAGGGACGATCTTCATGATCGTCTCGCCGGGATTGATCACGCCGCCGATGGTATGCACCACGGTCTCATGCACAATGCCGGATGCCGGAGCCGTGATGTCGACGCGTGACAGCTGGTCGCTGGCGTTTATCCGGCGGGCATCGTCTTCGGCAATCTTTGCCTCGGTGTCGCGCAGATCCTTCATCACCTCGGTTCCCGTGTCTTCGTCGACGCCGGTAATCTGCAGCTCGGTTTCGGCGATCTGCGCAAGGATGCTGGCCTTCTCCGTCAGGATGGAGCCATATTCGCCCTCAAGCCGCGCCGAGCCCTGTTCCAGCGCCCGCACCTGGCTGCGGGTGGTGAGATTCTTGGCCAGCAGGTCCCTGGAGATGGCAAGATCGGCATCGACCAGATCCCATTGCCGCTTGCGGCTGTCGACCAGGATGGCATAGCCCTTGGCCTGCTGCTTCAGCTGGTCGATTTTCTGGGCCAGTTGCTGCTTGCGGTTTTCCTTCGCCTTGTGCCGTGACGTGAAAAACTGCGTTTCGCTGCGCATCGAATCCACATCAGCCGCAGTGGAGGCGGACAGCATCTCGGGCGGGAAGCTGAGTTTGTCGGCACCATCCCGTTCGGCGCGCAGCCGCGCCAGCCGGGCCTTCAGCGCCGAAAGTTCCGAATCTATGATGGCCAGATTGGCCTTGAGCGCGGTGTCGTTCAGGCGGATCAGCGTATCGCCCTCGCGAACATGCGCACCATCGGTCGCCATGATCTTGCCGACCACGCCGCCGACCGCATGCTGGACCAGCTTCTCGTCCGATTCGACGATGACGCGGCCGGAACCGACAACCGCGCCGTTGATCATCGTATTGGCGGCCCAGCCGAAAATCGCCACGCCCATGATGCCGACCAGGCCGTAGCCGATGGCGATCTGGCGCGCGAGGCCATCATTGACCGGCTTTTTCGGCTTTGGCGCGGGGTTCAACAGCACGGGCTCGCCGCCGACGGGCATTTTTTCCTGTATCATCGCTCAACCCTCACCCGTTTGCCGCGACCGCGCGGGGACCCTGCGGCAGGCTGTCGCCGCCCGGGGGCAGGCTTGCACCCCCCTGCGCAGGGTTCCCGGCCGGCATTGTGTTCAGTTTCTCAACGATCTTGTCCGTCGGCCCCATCATCTTCAGCCCGCCATCCTGAATGACGGCGACGAGATTGACGACGCTGAGGGCGCTGGGCCGGTGGGCGATCATGATGACGATGCCCCGGCGGCGACGGACATTGGCGATGGCCTGCATCAGCGCCGCATCGCCTTCCCCGTCCAGATTGGAGGCGGGTTCATCGAGAACCACCAGGAAGGGATTGCGGAACAGGGCGCGGGCCAGACCGATCCGCTGCCTTTGTCCGCCGGAAAGCTTGACGCCGCTGTCGCCGATCCGGGTATTGTAGCCATCGGCAAGGCGCAGGATCATCTCATGGGCTCCGGCAGCCTGACCGGCGGCAATCACCATGTCCGATGTCGCATCCGGATCGAAGCGGGCGATATTGTCGGCAATCGTGCCTTCAAACAGCTCGGTTTCCTGCGGGAGATAGCCGACATGGCGACCCAGAAGCTGTTCGTCCCACTGTTCCAGCGGTGCGCCATCAAGGCTGATCGTGCCGCGCACGGTGCGGGCAGCCCCGACGATGGCGCGCGCCAGCGTCGATTTCCCTGCCCCGCTCGGGCCGATGACCGCCAGCGCATCGCCGGCGGAAACGGAAAACGAGATATTGTTGACAATCATCCGGTCACCGGCGGGCGTGGAAACCGTGGCCCCCTCGACGGCGAGTGTGCGCATCGGCGGCGGCAGTTGCACTGTGCTGCGGGCCGAGGGCAGCTTGCTGACGATATCGAACAGCCGGGTGCGGGCCTGCCGCGCCGCCATGAAATTCTTCCACTGGCCGATCACCGAATCGATCGGAGCAAGGGCGCGACCGGACACCACGTTGGCGGCAAAGATGCTGCCACCGCTGAGGTCGCCCTGCAGCACCAGATAGGCTGCGACACCGAGCGTGGTGGATTGCAGGATCATGCGCACCACCTTGCCGATGGAGGCCAGACGGGTGGATGTATCCGACAGGCTGCGCTGGGCCTCGAGATAGCGCTCGTTGACCTCGTTGAACCGGTCGAAATAGGCCAGGCCGAAACCCATGGCCTGCATGCTCTCGGCATTGCGGCGCGCGGTTTCGCACATTGCCTGGCGGCGGCCGACCAGTTCCATCGCCGCCCTGGACGGCGCACGGCTCACCCATTCGGTAATGACGGTCAGGATGATCAGGAAAATGGCGCCGCCGATGGTGATGTAACCCAGCAGCGGATGCAGGGCAAAGACGAAGATCATGTAGATCGGAATCCACGGCAGATCGAACAGCGAGACCAGCGCCTGCGAACTGACGAAACCGCGCATCGTGTCGAGATCGCGCATCGGGGCCTGGGCATCGCCGGGATTGCGGCCAAACAGGGTCAGAACCCGCAGGCCCTCGAAGGCCATCGGGATCAGTTCGCGGTCAAAGCGCAGGCCGAGCCGCGCGACGATGCGTTGCCGCACCCCGTCGAGAGCCCCCTGAAAGCAGTAGAGGATGGCCGTGATCAGCCCCAGCACCATCAGCGTCGGAACCGACCGGCTGGACAGCACCCGGTCATAGACCTGCAGCATGAACAGCGAGCCGGTCAGATAGAGCAGGTTGATGATACCCGAAAAGATGAAAACGGTCACCGCAGTCCGCTTGATCGAGCCCATGGCCCGGCGAATTGACTGCTGATGCGTTTCTGACGGATGGGTGGCCATGAAAACCTTTCCTACGCGAAAAACCGTATTCTTTAAAATGAGTGGGACAGAGCGATTAAATATTCGTGTCAATTCCAGAAATAAGCCTGGGCCCGCAGGCCCGTTTTAACGGGTAACCGGGCCACCCTGCTGCTCTCCGGCCAGTCAGGTCCTCAATCCGGCAGCCTGATCTTGCGTCAAGCCCCGGTGACCGAAAGGTTTGAGATCAGACAACGGGACCTGTGGAGATCCGATGCACTTTCCTGTTCTGTTCATTGACTATTCACCACATCCCGTTTCAACGCGCCGCAAATTACCTTTGCAACATGCTTCAAGCGACGACAGTAGCCTGCTGATCTATCCTTTCGGCTTGGAACAACAGGAAAAATTCATACATCTATGTATCGGTCTCTATTTTGTTATTATTCTGACGAAGACTGGTAAACCTGTGTCTGACGTCCCTGTTTCAAAACCCGGCCCTGCCGCCTTGTTGCGCCTGGTTCAATCACCAGATGCAGCATTAGGCATATTCGATTGATGACACAATGAAGGCAATATCGTGTCATGAAAAGCGAAATTCACCGGCATGTATCATTTTTTTCTTTGTTAGTTAATGCAAACATATTTTATGCTAATCAATATTTACCCCAAAAGCACGATCTGGATGTCCGCGACATTGGTGCCGGTGCCGCCGGTCATCAGCAGATCGCCCGAAATGTCGAGCGCCGGATTGGAGTCATTGTCGGCAAGCCGGGCCTCGACATCGATGCCCCCCGCTCGCATCCGGCCAAGCGTTCCGGCATCCACCACCGCGCCCGCCGCTTCCGTCGGGCCATCGCGGCCATCGGTGCCGCCGCTGAGGAAGGTCCATGCGCGGGCAAGCGGGCTTGCCGCGTCCGCCACCGCAAAGCGCAGCGCCAGTTCCTGGTTGCGGCCACCCTTGCCGGTGCCTGTGAGTTTCACCACCGGCTCGCCGCCACTGACGATGGCAACCCGCCCGGTCTTCGAAACGGCTTCCGCCATCCGGTGCAGTTCGCGGGCGGCCTCCCCCACCTCCCCTTCCAGCCAGCTGAAACCGGGAATGGTCAGGTAGCCCCTGGCGCGTGCCGCCGCCTCGGCGGCCTCAAGGCTCAACCGGTTGGAGCCGATGATGGATGATTCCGCGTGACCCATTGCGGCTGCGAGATCTTCCCCCGGGGCAACCTCTGCCAGATGCCGGGCAATGGTTGCGGGCAGCGTGTCGAACAGGCCGTATTTCTTCAGGATTTCGATGGCGCGGGCAGCGGTGGCCCGGCTCGGCACGGTCGGTCCGCTGGCGATGATCGTCATGTCGTCGCCCGGCACGTCGGAGAGGATCAGCGAGATCATCTTTGCCCTGGCCGCAAGCCGGGCCAGACGGCCACCCTTCAGCCGCGACACCATACTGCGCACGCTGTTGATTTCGGTAATGTCGGCCCCGGAGCGGATCAGGCTGGCATTGAGCGCGATCTTGTCGGCAAGATCGACGCCGTCAGCCGGCGCGCACAGCAGCGCCGACCCGCCACCCGAGGTCAGCACGATGACGAGATCGCCGGGTTCCGCGCCAGCAACGGCCGCTTCGATGGCCCTTGCACCGGCCACGCCATTGTCGTCGGGGATCGGGTGCCCGGCGGCCATCACCGTCACGCCCTCGACCGCGCCGGCATTTTCATAGTTGGTGAGCGCAATCGCCACCTTCAGCTTCGAAACGGCAAAGGGCAGCGCCGCCCGGATCATCGGACTTGCGGCCTTGCCGAAGGCGACGAGAATGATCCGCCTTGCCGCATCGATCTCCGCCCTGCGCGCCCGAAGTGCGGCCTCGACGGCCCCGGCGGGATCGGCGGCCCTGACGGCAGCGGCAAACAACGCCGCCGCATCGGCGCGAAGGTCGGCAATCACGGCATTTTCGGTCGGGGTCATCTCGGCTCCAGGCATTCTCATGGCAGACAAGCAAAACGGCGGGTCACGAAAAACCCGCCGCTCTGGATAGTGATGTCTCATTGCGGTGGCAAGAGGCCGGTGCTTCGGGCCTTCGGGTCGACGAAGAGGCATGGCCCCCGCGCGTCCCCTTTTATTCCCTTACCCGGTGCCTACCCCCACCCGAACGCTCCCTATATATATATAAAGAGAGAGCGTCCGGATCGCGGATCAGGCAGCCTTGCTTCGTTCAGCCAGCACGCCTGCGACCACTTCGCCGAAGGAGGCGGGCGTCGGCACGATGGTGACCCCGGCATTCTTCAGAATTTCGACCTTTTCCTGGGCGGATTCGCCGAAGGCCGAGATGATGGCGCCGGCATGGCCCATCTTGCGGCCCTTCGGGGCGGAGAGACCGGCGATATAGGCAATCAGCGGCTTCTTCATGTTCTGCTGCGCCCAGAGCGCGGCTTCGGCTTCCTGCGGACCGCCGATTTCGCCGATCATCACGACGGCATCGGTTTCCGGATCGTTCTCGAACAGTTCGAGAATGTCCTTGAAGGACGAACCGTTGATCGGGTCGCCGCCGATGCCGACGCTGGTCGACACGCCGATGCCGAGTGCCTTCATCTGCGAGGCGGCTTCATAGCCGAGCGTGCCGGAACGACCGACGATGCCGACGCGGCCCGGCAGGTAGATGTTGCCGGGCATGATGCCCATCAGCGCATGGCCGGGGGTGATGACACCGGCGCAGTTCGGGCCGATCAGCCGCATGCGGTCTTCAAAGCGGTAGCGGCGCATGTAGCGCTTGACGCGCATCATGTCCTGGCTCGGAATGCCGTCGGTGATGCAGACGCAGAACTTGATGCCGGCATCTGCCGCTTCCATGATCGAATCGGCTGCAAACGGAGGCGGCACGAAGACGATGGAGCTGTCGGCACCGGTTTCCTGCACCGCACCCTTGACGGTGTTGAAGACCGGCAGGCCGAGATGGGTCTGGCCGCCCTTGCCGGGGGTGACGCCGCCGACCACATTGGTGCCGTAGCGCTTCATGTCCTCGGCGTGAAAGCTGCCGATCTTGCCGGTGAAACCCTGAACGATGACGCGGTTGTTCTTGTTGAGCAGAATGGTCATTTCCTGGTTCTCCCTTATGCCGCCACTTCGGTCGTGACCGAGCGCCAGGCAGCGACTGCCTTTTCGGCGGCTTCGGCCAGCGTTTCCGCGACGATGATGTTTTCACCCGATTCCGCCAGGATGCGGCGGCCTTCTTCGACATTGGTACCCGCCAGGCGGACGATCAGCGGCACCGGCACGCCGACTTCGCGGATCGCCTTGACCACGCCTTCGGCCACCCAGTCGCAACGGTTGATGCCGGCGAAGATGTTGACGAGGATCGCCTCGACCTGCTTGTCGGCGAGAACGGCGCGGAAGCTCTTTGCCACCCGCTCCGGCGAAGCGCCGCCGCCGATGTCTAGGAAATTGGCAGGCTCGCCACCGGCGATCTTGATCATGTCCATGGTGGCCATGGCGAGACCGGCACCATTGATGATGCAGCCGATGCGGCCATCGAGACCGACATAGGAGAGGCCACGGTCGGAGGCGAAGGTTTCGCGCGGATCTTCCTGGCTCTTGTCGCGCATTTCCGAGATATGGGCGCGGCGGAACAGCGCGTTGTCGTCGAACGACATCTTGGCATCGAGCGCCACCAGACGGCCATCACGGGTGACGACCAGCGGGTTGATTTCGAGCATCGAGGCATCGAGATCGCGGAAGGCGCGGTAGCAGCCCATCAGCGTCTGGGTGGCCTTGCCGATCATCGAATTGTCGAGGCCGAGGCCGAAGGCGATTTCACGCGCCTGGAATTCCAGCATGCCGGTGCCCGGATCAACCGTGGCACGGATGATGGAATCCGGCTCGTTCTCGGCGATTTCCTCGATTTCCATGCCGCCGGAGCCGGAGGCGACGATCATCACCCGCTCTTCCTTGCGGTCGAGCACGAAGCCGATATAGATCTCGCGCATGATGTCCATGGCCTCTTCGACATAGAGGCGCGAGACCAGCTTGCCGCGCGGGCCGGTCTGGTGGGTGACCAGCTTGCGGCCGAGCATGTGATCGGCAGCATCGGAGATTTCCGTGTCGCTGGAGCAGATGCGGATGCCGCCGGCCTTGCCGCGGGCACCGGAATGGATCTGGGCCTTCACGACCCATTTGGCGCCGCCGATTTCGCTGGCGCGATACGCGGCCTGCTCGGGGCTGTAGGCCAGCCCGCCACGCGGAATTTCCACCGCATAGCGCGAAAGCAGTTCCTTTGCCTGATATTCATGGATGTCCATGGGTGTCTTCCCTCCCTGTGATGCCAGCAATTCCGGGGAAAGGGGCAAGGCCCTTTGGGGAGAGACAGAGTGCCCCGCCCCGGGAAGGCACGTTGGCCTTCCCTCCCGGATTGCATGCGCTTTTGGTTTATCTTTTGGCTTCTGCGGCCTTGATCGCGTCGTTGGTCGCCAGCACGTTGCGGGCCATGCGCTCGGATGCAGCGTCGATCATCTTGCCGTCAAGCGAGGCTGCGCCCTTGCCCTGGGCCTCCGCCTCGCGCAGCGCCACGATGATGCGCTCGGCCTTGCTGACTTCCGCTTCGAGCGGCGAGAACACTTCATTGGCGAGCGCGATCTGCGAGGGGTGGATCGCCCACTTGCCCTCGATGCCGAGCGCGGCGGCGCGGCGGGCACCCGCCTTGTAGCCTTCCGGATCGGAGAAATCGCCGAACGGGCCGTCAATCGGGCGCAGGCCATAGGCGCGGCAGGCAACCGTCATCCTGGACAGGGCGAAATGCCACTGGTCGCCGGGATAATCCGGGTTGAGACCACCGATATTGACGGTGCGGGCCTTGTTGAAGGCGGCATAGTCGGCAACGCCGAAATGCATGGCCTCGAGGCGGTGCGGATAGGCGGCAATCGCCTCGACATTGGCCATGCCGAGCGCGGTTTCGATCAGCGCTTCGAGTCCGACGCGGGTCTTGTAGCCCTTGGCCATCTCGATCTGGTTGACGATGGCATCGACGGTATAGAGATCGGCGGGCACGCCGACCTTCGGCACCAGGATGGTGTCGAGCCGGTCGCCGGCCTGTTCCATCACATCGACCAGGTCGCGATACATGTAGTGGGTGTCGAGGCCGTTGATGCGGACCGAGACGGTCTTGCCCTTGGCGCGCCAGTCGATATCGTTCAGCGCCTCGATGATGTTCTTGCGGGCGCGCTCCTTGTCCGGCGGGGCGACCGCATCCTCGATGTCGAGAAACACGTAGTCGGCAGCCGAATTGGCGGCCTTCTCGATCATCTCGACATTGGAGCCGGGAACGGCAAGCTCGCTGCGTTGCACGCGCAGCTTGCGCAGGTGGTGAATGGTATGGCTCATGTCATATCCTCGAAAAAATCTTTACGATCACGCGGCCTTGGCCGCCGCAGCGTCGGCGCTGCTGAAATAGGCGATGGCGGCACCCACGCCGGAGCCTGCCTTCAGCTTCACACCGCAATCCAGCATGGTCATTTCGGCAGCCGACAGCGCGCCGCAGACCATCACCTCGTTCAGCGAGCCGAGATGGCCGATGCGGAACACCTTGCCGGCGACCTTGTTGAGGCCGGCACCGAGCGCCGTCTGGTACTGCAGGGAGGCGTGCCTGACGACCTTGGCGCCATCGATGCCCTCGGGCAGCATGATCGCCGAAACCGTGTCGGACTGCCACCTGGCTTCCTTGGCGCAGAGCTTCAGGCCCCAGGCGGAGACGGCGCGGCGCACCCCTTCGGCCAGCCGGTGATGGCGGGCGAAGATGTTGTCGAGGCCCTCGGCGGCGATCAGGTCGAGCGAGGCGCGCAGGCCGCGCAAAAGCTGGGTCGGCGGCGTATAGGGGAAATAGCCGAGGTCATTGGTCTTGATCATGTCCTCGAAGGAGAAGTAGCAGCGCATGTGTTTTGCGGTTTTTGCCGCATCCAGCGCCTTCTGGCTCACCGACAGGAAGCCGAGGCCTGCGGGCAGCATGAAGCCCTTCTGCGAGCCGGACACGGCGCAATCCACGCCCCATTCGTCCTGGCGGAAATCGATCGAGCCGATGGAGGAGACGCCATCGACAAACAGCAGGGCCGGATGCTTTGCCGCATCCAGCGCCCGGCGGACGGCGGCGACATCGGAGGTGACGCCGGTCGCGGTTTCGTTCTGGGTGACGAAGACCGCCTTGATGCGGTGTTCCTTGTCGGCCAGCAGACGCTCGGCATAGAGCTCGACCGGCACGCCGGTGCCCCATTCCTGATCAAGGCAATCGACATCGAAGCCCAGACGCTCGGCCATGTCGACCCAGAGCAGCGAGAACTGGCCGAAGCGCGACATCAGCACCCGGTCGCCCGGCGACAGCACATTGGTCATCGCCGATTCCCAGGCACCGGTGCCCGAGGACGGGAACACGAAGACGCGGCCGTGCTCGTTCTTGAACACCTTCTTCAGATCGGCAAACAGCGGCAGTGTCAGTTGCGGAAAGGTGGAGGCGCGCATGTCCTCCATCGGCAGGTTCATCGCCTGACGCACCTCTTCGGGAATGTTCGTCGGACCGGGAATAAAGAGATGCGAAAAGCCTGCCATGATATCCTCCTCAAAGATCGCCACCGGATGGCATCCGGCCAATCATTGCCCCTTTCTCCCCCGCCGGAGCCCGTGCTCACAACACCCCTTGGGGGAAATTCCGGTCACCGACCGGGGAACCGACCGGGTAGGAGGAAGCCTACCCGGTCGGGGAATGGGGTTTGGCGACACGAGCGTGACTCACGCATCTTCAAGCAGACAGGTACTGGTCCGGAGCTGAAGTAGCGGCTCTTATCCGGGACACCCCAGCCACCGGCAATCCCAGATAAAGCCGGAATGTTGCAGGTGCCCGAGGTAGTTGCCCACTCCTGCAACGGGATCAAAATCGGGGGAAATGCGAAGCCTGCAAGACAGAAATCTTGTGAAAAAGAAAACCGCCCTGCGGCGGCTTTTGGTGGGACTGTCGACCGGTCCACTTGCGAAAACCGCATCAACACCGTTCGTACCCGGCACACGGACTGACAGGTCACGTCCGGTCTATCGGCGGCAGCATCCAGCAAATCATGGCAGGCGATGTCTCCATGCGCACAGTCCGGATATCCTTCCCAGCCTCCCCCTACCCCTTCCGCCGCGTCTCCGTTGCAAACAGCGAGACGGCCATGGCGCGGTTGCGGACTTCGAGTTTGTCGTAGAGGTTTTTCAGGTGATATTTCACCGTGTTTTCGGAAATGCCGGTGCGGGTGGCGATCTGGGTGTTGGTCCAGCCGTCGCCGAGCATGGCGAGCAGTTCGCGTTCGCGCGAGGTGAGGCGCGAGAGCGGGGTTTCGGCCATCTTGTTCAGCGCCGCATAAGGAATGCAGATCCGCCCCCTGGCGACAGCGGCAAAGGTGGTGAACAGGATCGAGGGATCCTCATACTGGTAGCACAGCCCGTGCACCCCGAGCCGCACCGCCTCGCTGACAATGACGGGATTGTTGTGATCGGCAAAGATCACCACCTTCGGCGACAGGCCGAGCCGGGCGATTTCGGCGAGGATTTCGGGCGCGTCGCCATCCGACAGCGACCAGCCGAGCAGCAGGAAATCCGGCTCGCGCGCCGACAGTTGCTCATAGAGATCGACCGCCGACTGCACCGTTCCCGACAGGGCGTAGCCGCCATGCCGCTCGAACAGTTCACGCAGCGCCGACACCACGAGCGGGTTGCGCTCGGCAACCAGCACGGTGGCTGGCAACTCACTCCCCAAACCTGTGATCATCGCCTCCATGTCAAATCCGCCTGCCGCCCTGTCCTGGCGCTGTCACGCCAAAACAGTAAAAACCACGCAAACTTGCTCCCGTATTTCCCGTTTTTCCCCGAATTTTGCCGGGAAACGCGCCCTGCCCCCGCGTTTTCCAACAAAAACCTAGCATGAAGCGGCAAAGCGGTGCCATCCATAAACGACTTCACTTTGCCCAAATCTGTCTTTCCCGCCGGGCATTTTGTCGCATTGATTGCGCAGCTGCGCAATATTTTACCATCCGGTTCATAAAACCGGGACATTACTTCCCTTGAAGCTTTAAATACTTGGCCTAGCCCAGCAGCGCCTTCAGGTCCGCTTCCGGATCGGCGACGATGGAACGGTCGGGCGAAATGCCGAGTTCCAGCATCTTCTTGCCCACCACATAGGCGCGGGCATCGTTGATGGCGTCGACGGCGATGAAGCGGTTATCGCGATAATACCAGACGGAGGACGATCCCTCCTTCAGGCCGGGGCGCAGCACGGTGGTATCATAGCCCATGTTGAAACCGGCAATCTGCAGCTTGACGTCATACTGGTCGGACCAGAACCACGGCTTTGCCTCATAGGCCTCGCTTCCCCCCGCCATCACGGCGGCGGCAGCTTCGGCCTGGTCGACGGCATTCTGCACCGATTCCAGCCTGATGCGGGCACCCTTCCACGGCAGCACCGTGCAATCGCCCGCCGCATAGATGGCGGGATCGGCGGTGCGGGCGAAGGCATCGACCTCGATGCCGCCGGCGCAGGCAAGCCCTGCGGCGGAGGCCAGCTGGTCATTGGCCGTCACGCCGATCCCGGCAATGACGATATCGACCGGGATCACCGACCCGTCGGACAGTTCGGCACCCGAGACATGGCCATCGGTGCCAAGCAGGGTTTTCAGGCCGGTCGCCTCGCGGATCACGGTGCCATGGCTCTGGTGTACGGCGCGCATGATGTCGGCGGTCTCCTTCGCCGCGACGCGCTGCAGGATGCGCTCGGCCATCTCGATGACGGTGACCTCAAGTCCGAGATGGCGGGCCACGGCTGCGGCCTCCAGCCCGATATAGCCGCCGCCGACGATCAGCAGCCGCCGCCCGGGCTTCATTTCGCCCGCCAGCCGGTCGGCATCTTCCTTGCTGCGCATCGTATGGATGCCGTTGAGATCGCCCCCCGCACTGGCCGGAAGCCTGCGTGGCGTCGCACCGGTGGCCAGCGCCAGCGTGTCATAGGAAAGCGTCTCGCCGCCCGCAAGGTGGACCTGCTTTGCGGCGCGGTCGATGCTCTCGACCTTGACGCCGAGGCGGATCTCGACCTGGTTGTCGGCATACCAGCTTTCCGGGCGGTAGAGCAGCCGGTCAAACGCCATTTCGCCCATCAGATATTTCTTCGACAGCGGCGGGCGCTGGTAGGGCAGAACCGGTTCATCACCCAGAATGGTGATAGGCCGGGTATCCTTCAGCCCGCGAAGTTTCGCGGCCATCGCGAATGCTGCCTGCCCTGCCCCGACAATGATCAATCTTCCCGCCACGCGCACGTCTCCCGATCGTTCTGTTTCCCCGTCACGGAGGGACCGGATCTTTCCCGGCGCTCCGATGACCTGCCCTTGAAAGGCAGGGGTAAAGCCACAAAGCGGCAGCGTCAACCACCCCGCATTTTGACTGAACTGATAGCAAATAGCACTGCGGGTGGGAAGAGGTGTTCCGCCCTCAGGGCGTCTGCCCGGTCAGCTTGACGAGGCCCTCCACCGTTTCCGGGTTCATCAGGCCGTTGACGGTGCCGGAATAGAGCCCGCGCGCCTGCAGGAAACTCTGCAGGGCGGCGCGGACGGGCAAGCCGTAATCGTCGGGAGTCGTGGTCAGGTGCTCCAGCACATCGCCATTGCCGGCCATGATCGCCCGGGCCAGCCAGTAGGCCGCCTCCTTCGCACTTGCGCCGGTGCCCATGCCGAATTCGTAGAGATTGGCGAGATTGGCCATCGCGGTCGGATTGCCGCCATCGGCAGCGTCACGGTAAAGCGCGAAGGCGCGGTCATAATCGACCGGCACGCCCTCGCCTGCCTCATAGAGACGGCCGAGATTGGTCATGGCATCGATCTGGTGATGGTCGGCAGCCCGTCCGTACCAGTCCGCCGCCGCGGTGAAATCCACCTGGGTACCGAGCCCCTGCTCATAGGCATAGCCGAGTGCCGCCATGGAATCGGCATCGTCAAGCGCTGCCGCCTTCTTGAGCCAGCCGAAGGACCGGGCGAGATCCTGGCCCTTGCCTTCGGTGTCGCGGAGCAGGATGGCGAGATCATACATGGCAATCGCATGGCCCTGTCCGGCGGCCTTCGCCAGCCAGGCCTTCGCCTGTTGCGGATCGGGCCTTTCGCCTGCCCGGCCCTCGCGCCAGATCAGGCCGAGGGAATATTCAGCCAGGATATTGCCGCTTTCGGCGGCCTGCCGGAGCAGTGCCAGCCCGCGCGCCGGATCTTTCGCACCGCCCGCGCCTTCGATGGCAAACCAGCCGAGATTGGCCTTCGCATAGGCATTGCCCGCCCTGTCCGCCGCCTCGAAGAAACGCCGTGCATTGGCGAAATCGCCATGCGCCTGGTAGGCGCGACCGAGGAGATCGGGCAGCATCGAATCCTCGGGGGCGAGCAGCCTGGCCGCTTCGCAGGCCGCAATCGCCGCATCCGCATCGATGGCATCGGTGGCCACGCCCTGAAAGGCTGGCGGCGCATATTGTTCGCCTGCCAGCCGGTAACAGTCGGCAACGGCTGTCGGCGATTCCGTCCCGCCCGCATCGACACCCGCAGCGGCAAGCGCGTTGCCGGCAAAGAGACCCAGCAGCAGCGCACAGGGTGGCAGCCGCCGCAACAGCAGTTTGAAAACAGGATCGGGCCAACAGGGAGAACGCATTGAAATCACTTTGTCTGGACCTCACCACCCATGTCTGATTTGCCCCGAAAAGGGAAAGGGACGATAGAGCTTTCGGTCCATTGGTCACATGTTTTCCGGGAAAACCGTTGCCGGCTCCGCTTTGCGGCAGGCACGCTCCTAGGCAACTCCGACAATATAGAATATTCATTTCGCATCTGGAATTTTCATGCGATCTGGAGCGCCCCCGATGGACGAGGCAAAATCCGCAAGCCTGCCCCGCGATTTCGACAGCCTGCGCGCCCGGATCATCGCGGGCAAGGACGGGATGCCGAAGCGGCTGGCGCAGGTGGCAGCCTTCGCGCTCGCCAATCCCGACGACATCGCCTTCGGCACGGCGGCCAGCATTGCGGGTGCCGCCGACGTTCAGCCCTCGACGCTGGTCCGCCTTGCCCATCATCTCGGCTATGGCGGTTTTTCCGAACTGCAGATGATCTTTCGCGAGCGGCTGCGCGAGCGCACCACCAGCTATGAGGAACGGCTGCAGTCGCTGGATGTCATCGAGCCCGGCGATGCCGATGCGGCGGTGCTGTCGGGCTTCATCGGGGCGGCCGCCCAGTCGCTGAACCGGCTGGCGACCGCGATTCCTGCGGAAAGCTTTTCACGCGCCGTCGATATTTTGGCCGGAGCGGAGACGATCTATCTGATTGGCAAGCGGCGCTCCTATCCGCTCGCCGCCCATATGAGCTATGCGCTGTCGAAGCTGAAGATCCGCCACCAGATCATCGCCTCGCCCAATGGCGTCGATCAGGAACTGGCGCAATTTGCCGGACCAGGCGATGCCGCCGTGGTCATCAGCTTTTCCCCCTATGCGCCGGAAACCGTCGCCCATGCCGACCTGCTCGCCAGCGCCGATGTGCCGGTGGTGGCGCTGACCGATTCGGCCTTCTCGCCGCTTGCCCGCTCCTCGGCCTGCTGGTTAGAGGTGTCGGAGGCGGATTTTGCCGGTTTCCGCTCGATTTCGGCATCGATGGCGATTGCGATGGCGCTGCCCGTGGCGATTGCCGAGCGGCGGCGACAGACGAGGACATCGGGAATCGGGAAAATCAAAACGGAATGAATATTCCGAATTGACAGGAATACAGAACATATGTTTCAATCAGGATATTGAGCCGGAGGCGCACTGCTCCCGGCTGCTGACCGTTCGCCCGGAGGACAAGATCGATGCCGCAATCCCTGTTCAAGGACGACGCGACCCTTGATGTGATCACCATTGGCCGCTCCTCCGTCGATCTCTATGGCCAGCAGACCGGGTCGCGGCTGGAAGACATCGCCTCCTTCGCCAAGTCGGTTGGCGGTTGCCCGGCCAATATCGCCATCGGCACCGCGCGGCTGGGGCTGAAATCGGCGCTGATCACCCGCGTCGGCGACGAGCAGATGGGCAATTTCATCCGCGAGCAGATGCAGCGCGAGGGCGTCGAGACGGCGGGTATCACCACTGATCCGGAGCGGCTGTCGGCGCTGGTCATCCTGTCGGTGGAAAACGACCGGACCTTCCCGCTGATCTTCTACCGCGAAAACTGCGCCGACATGGCGCTGTGCGAGGACGACATCGACGCGGGCTTCATCGCCTCGGCAAAAGCGGTGCTGGTCTCCGGCACGCATTTTTCCAGGCCCGGCCCGGATGCCGCGCAGCGCAAGGCAATGCGGATTGCCCGGGAAAACGGCGGCAAGGTGGTGTTCGACATCGATTATCGCCCCAATCTCTGGGGCCTTGCCGGTCACCGCGCCGGGGAAGAGCGCTATATCGCCTCGGGCGAAGTCTCGGCCTACCTGCGCACTGTGCTTGCGCAATGCGACCTGATCGTCGGCACCGAGGAAGAGGTGCTGATCGCCTCCGGTGAAAGCGACCTTCTCCCGGCGCTGAAGACCATCCGCGCCCATTCCGCCGCCACCATCGTGCTGAAGCGCGGACCGATGGGCTGCATCGTCTATCCCGGCGCGATCACCGACAACCTGGAAGACGGCATCGTCGGCAAGGGCTTTCCGATCGAGGTCTACAACGTGCTGGGTGCGGGCGACAGCTTCATGTCGGGCCTGCTGTCCGGCTGGCTTGAGGGCGAGGACTGGAAGACCTCGGCAACCCGGGCCAATGCCTGCGGGGCCTTTGCGGTCTCGCGCCTGCTCTGCTCGCCGGAAATCCCGACCCGGGCCGAGCTGGATTTCTTCCTGAAGCACGGCAGCCGCGAACATGCGCTGCGCAAGGACGAGGCGATCAACCATATCCACTGGGCGACCACCCGCCGCCGGGAGATCCCGCTGCTGATGGCGCTCGCCATCGATCACCGTTCGCAGCTGGTCTCTGTCGCCGACGAGCTGAAGGTGCCGCATGCACGCATCAGCGCCTTCAAGCGGCTGGCGGTGGCCGCCGCCGCACGGGTTGCCGCCGGGCGCGAGGGCTATGGCATGCTGATCGACGAACGCTTCGGCCGCGATGCGTTTTTCGATGCGGCGAAGAAGAACTTCACCTGGATCGGCCGCCCGGTCGAACTGCCGGGCTCACGGCCGCTGCGGTACGAATTCAGCCAGGACATGGGCTCGCAGCTGGTGGAATGGCCTGTCGATCACTGCATCAAGGCGCTCTGCTTCTACCACCCGGACGATCCGGCGGCGCTGAAGAAGGAGCAGCAGGAAAAGCTGCGCTCGCTGTTTGAAGCCGCCCGCAAGGTGGGCCGGGAACTGCTGGTCGAAATCATCGCCGGCAAGAACGGCAAGCTCACCGACACGACGATTTCCACCGCGATTTGCGAACTCTATGCGCTCGGCATCAAGCCGGACTGGTGGAAGCTCGAGCCGCAGGCCTCGCCGCTCGCCTGGCGCAATATCGAGGCGGAAATCGAGAAGAATGATCCGCTCTGCCGGGGCATCGTGCTGCTCGGCCTCGAGGCACCGGCCGCCGAGCTGGAAAAGGCGTTCCGGGCGACGCTCGCAACCCCGATGGTCAAGGGCTTTGCCGTTGGCCGCACCATCTTTGCCCATTCGGCCCGGCTGTGGCTGGCGGGCGCGATGAGCGACGAGGAGGCGATTGCCGACATGGCCGCCCGCTTCGGCGAACTCACCGCCGCCTGGCTGAAAACCCGCGGTCTCTGACATCTGATCTGGAGGAAAGCCCGATGGGCAAGACAATTCGCCTGACCATGGCGCAGGCCATCGTCCACTACATGAAGAAGCAGATGGTGATCGTCGATGGCGAGAAGCTGCCGATTTTCGGCGGCGTCTGGGCGATCTTCGGCCATGGCAATGTCGCGGGCATCGGCGAAGCGCTCTACCAGGTGCGCGAGGACCTGCCGACATTCCGCGCCCATAACGAACAGGGCATGGCGCATGCGGCAATTGCCTATGCGAAAGCGCTGTTTCGCAGCCGCTTCATGGCCTGCACCACCTCGATTGGCCCCGGTGCGCTGAACATGGTGACGGCAGCGGGGGTTGCCCATGTCAACCGGCTGCCGGTGCTGTTCCTGCCCGGCGACGTCTTTGCCAATCGCGTCCCCGATCCGGTGCTCCAGCAGATCGAGGATTTTGGCGATGGCACGGTCTCGGCCAATGATGCCTTTCGGCCGGTCTCGCGCTATTTCGACCGCATCACCCGTCCGGAACAGATCATGCCGGCGCTGAAGCGGGCGATGCAGGTGATGACCGACCCGGTCGATTGCGGCCCGGTCACCCTGTCGCTCTGCCAGGACGTGCAGGCGGAAGCCTTCGACTATCCGGAGAGCTTCTTTGAGGAAAAGATCTGGACCACCCGTCGTCCGCAGCCCGACACGGACGAACTCGCCGGAGCCATCGCGCTGATCCGCGCCGCAAGGCGTCCCGTCATCATCGCAGGCGGCGGCGTGCTCTATTCGGGCGCGAGCGAGGCGCTGACGCGCTTTGCCGAAAGCCATGGCGTGCCCGTGGTCTTCACCCAGGCCGGGAAATCGGCAATGCCCGACGCCCATCCGCTGGCGCTCGGCTCGGTCGGTGTCACCGGCACCTCGGCTGCCAATGCGATTGCCGCGGATGCGGATCTGGTGCTGGCGGTCGGCAGCCGCTGCCAGGATTTCACCACCGGCTCCTGGGCACTGTTCCAGAATCCCGATCTCAACCTGATAGGGCTCAACACCGTCGCCTTCGACGCCAGCAAGCACGCGAGCCATACCATGGTTGCCGATGCGCGCGAGGGCCTGGCCGCGCTCGATGCCGGCCTCACCGGCTGGCAGACCGGTGCGGAGTATCGCGCCCGGATCGCCACGGAAAAGCAGAGATGGGACGAGGCGGCCGCGCGGGCGCTGGCACCGAGCCGCAACGACCTGCCGTCCGATGCCGATGTGATCGGCGCGGTCGCCCGCAGGCTTGGCGGCGAGAATTCCGTGCTGGTCTGCGCGGCGGGCGGCTTGCCCGGCGAGCTGCACAAGCTCTGGCCCGCCACCTCCCCCGGCAGCTACCACATGGAATACGGCTTTTCCTGCATGGGCTATGAGGTTGCAGGCGGCCTCGGCGTCAAGATGGCGCATCCCCGGAAGACGGTGACCGTGATGGTCGGCGACGGGTCCTACATGATGCTGAATTCCGAGCTCTCGACCTCGATCATGCTGGGCCTGAAACTCAATATCGTGCTGCTCGACAATCGCGGCTATGGCTGCATCAACCGCTTGCAGATGGGCACCGGCGGTGCCAACTTCAACAATCTCCTGAAGGACAGCCGCATCGAGCGGATGCCCGACATCGATTTCCGCAAGCATGCCGAAAGCATGGGGGCGATTGCCGTCAAGGTCTCGACCATTGCTGAACTGGAAAAGGCCATCGACGCCTCGAAGGACAATGACCGCACCTCGGTCTTCGTCATCGATACCGACCCGCTTGTCACCACCGGCGAAGGCGGGCACTGGTGGGATGTGGCGGTGCCGGAGGTAAGCCCCCGCGCGGAAGTGAACGCCGCCCGGGCAAGATACGACGAAAACCGCAAGCAGCAGCGCTGAACCTTTTGGACAGAGGAATGACCATGATCCGCTACGGCACCAACCCCATCGCCTGGAGCAATGATGACGACCGCACCATCGGCGCGCATCTGACGCTGGAGGATTGCCTTTCCGACTGCGAGACGATCGGCTTTGACGGGATCGAGAAGGGCCACAAGCTGCCGACCGATCCGGAGGAACTGCGCGCGGTGCTGGCCGCCCACAAGCTGGTCTTCGTCTCCGGCTGGCATTCGACCAACCTTCTGACACATGGCGTCGAGGACGAGAAAAGGGCGATCCAGCCGCATCTCGACCTTTTGAAATCGCAAGGCTGCAAGGTCTGCATCGTCTGCGAGACCTCGAATGCCATCCATGGTGACGATGCCACGCCGCTGGCCGACAAGCCGGTGCTGCCGGTCGACCAATGGCCGGCATTCGGCGCCAGTCTGGAGGCCATCGCCACCTATTGCGCGGCACAGGGCGTCGATCTCGTCTATCACCACCACATGGGCTCGATTGTCGAGACCGGCGCGGAAATCGACCTCCTGATGCAGCATACCGGGCCTGCCACCAAGCTGCTGCTCGATACCGGCCACGCCTGGTTCGGTGGCACCGATCCGGCGCGGCTTGCCCGCGACTACATGCATCGCGTCCGTCACATCCACGCCAAGAACGTCCGCCCGGCCATCCGCCGCGAGGTGGAGGAACAGAAACTCTCGTTCCTCGAAGGCGTCCGCCGCGGCGTCTTCACCGTCCCCGGCGACCCCGAGGGCGGCGTCGATTTCCTGCCGGTGCTGAAGATCGCCGCCGAGCACGGTTATCAGGGCTGGCTGGTGATCGAAGCAGAACAGGACCCGCTGGTCCGCAACCCGCTCCAGTATCAGACGATGGGCTACCAGTCGCTGAAGGCTTTTGCGCGGGAGGCCGGGCTGGACCGGGGGGCTTGAGGGGGGAAATTGCGCCGCCTCATATTCAAAATCCCGCATCCGGAGAAACGCCGATGTCACACCTGCTGATCAAACCAAAGGGCACCCGGGGCCGGATCATCCACGTCACGCCGGAAAGCGCCGGGTGGACCCATGTCGGCTTCGACCTGCACCGCCTTGCCGAGGGCGAAAGTGCGTCGGGCGAGACCGGCGGCAACGAGGTCTGCCTGGTCTTCATCAGCGGCAAGGGCCGGGTGATGGCGGGACCTGATGATTTCGGGGTGCTGGGCGAGCGCATGTCGCCCTTCGAAGGCCTGCCCGCGTCGGTCTATGTTCCCGCCGGATCGAACTGGTCGGTGACCGCGCAGACAGCGGTGGAACTGGCGGTCTGTTCGGCACCGGGTGCCGGCGGCACATTGCCGGCGCGGGTGATCCCGAAGGACGAACTCAGCCAGGAAGTCAGGGGCAAGGGCAACAATGTCCGCCATGTCACCAATATCCTGCCGGAAAACCGGCCTGCCCGGTCGCTGCTGGTGGTGGAGGTGATCACGCCTGCGGGCAATACCTCTTCCTATCCGCCCCACAAGCATGACCAGAACGACCTGCCGAACGAGAGCTTTCTGGAAGAAACCTACTACCACCGCATCAACCCGCCGCAGGGCTTTGCCTTTCAGCGTGTCTATACCGATGACCGCGCGCTGGATGAGGCGATGGCGGTGGAAGACGGCGATGTGACGCTGGTGCCGAGGGGCTATCACCCCTGCGCCACCATCCATGGCTATGATCTCTATTACCTGAATGTCATGGCGGGTCCGGTGCGCACGTGGAAATTCCACAATGCCCGCGAACACGAGTGGCTGCTGAAATAGTCAGCCCGCCTCCCCCGTCAGTTCAGCGCCCAGCGCAAGGGGTTGCCGGTCGAGACCTCGATCACCCGGTAGCTCATCTGCGGGCGGCTGACGATATGGTCGCGCAGATTGTCGAGCACGAATTCGCCTGCGCTGGTGGCGACAAACAGCACCAGGTGGTTCTTGCCGCTGCCGGTTTTCACCACCGCAATCCGCATCGCGCCTGATGGCACGCCCTGCTTCAGCAGGCTCGCCCGCTTGGTCATCACATAGTCGTCGCAGTCACCGGCAGACGGGTTGACGCTCCAGGTATCCCCGACATCGGATCTTGGCCGGATCGCACGGTTGACGGCAAGATTGACGCGCTCGAGCGTTGTGGCAAGCCGGGGCGTGTAGGCAAGCGTGGCCCCCGAAGTCTTGCGGCACTGGTCGCGATGATTGAGGCAGAAGAGCAGATAGGCAAGCGGGGCTGCGGGCCTGCGGGCGAGGGATTTTTGCTGGTGAAGCCCGGCGCTGCCTGCCGAATTGTCGAGATCGACGGCCCAGGCCGCAGACAGGCTCGCGACAGAAAGCCCCCCGACAAGCACCGCCAGCACACCGCACCGAAACGCCATTTCCCCACTCCCTGATGACAGGCGGCGGGCGCCGTCTGCGGCCACCCTTGATGAGGAAAGTCATAGACTCTGGATTGCAGTTCCGCGTCCTCCGGATGGGTTAACCCATTTGCGGTAGTATATGCGCAAATTGCGCGCCGGAACCGGTCGGCATACCAGGATCTGGCATGGCGTGTGGAACAAGGGCCCTTTGTAAAACGCAGGTCGCACGAAGCATGCAAACGTGTCTGAAAGATCGCGACGCCGCGGTCGTTCCAGAAGCTCAGCTGCAGTGCAGATGTCCAGCCAGCGATGGCCAGAAATGGACATTTGATGCCATCTTGTCCATAGTGTGCCGGTCGTTGCAGATCGGCTTCGCCGAGCCCAGCTCGGAAATGGTAACGATACCCCTGGTCTTGTGACCGGGCACTTGCTTAGGGCTGTGGGGCTACAGGCCTTGGTACCGCCGGGTTTTATGAAAGCTGGAGTGGCTTGGCTGCTCCAGCTTTTGTTTTACCTGAGGCCCAGAATTTCCTCGACAGCCGTGCCAAACGGCGGACGCCATTTCCCGGCGACGATATTGCCCTTCGGATAAGCACTTTCCACGCTCAACCGCACGTGATGGAAGCCCGGTCAGCATTCTTGCCAGATGCTGTCTCCCGAAATGCCTCGGGAGACAAAATAAGTCCGCTTCTCGACCGCAAGCCTCAGCTCTCGAGCACCAGATGCGGCACGCCATTCGAGGTATGGCGTGGCGAAATGCCCTTGCCGTCGACGACAGCAGTAATGCGGCGGCGGAAGGCGGAGAAGCTGTCGAAGGTCACGACATCGACCGGTTCGTCGAAATGGATGACCAGCCGGGTGAGCCCGCCGGAGGGGAGTGCCGTCACCGACAGGATCCTGCCGGTAAAGCTCTGGCCGAGATAGCGGCCCTCGACCTTTGCACCGACGGCAAAGGGCAGGGTTCTCGCCGGGGCCGCCTGCCGGGCCGTGGCGACAAGCGTGTTCCAGTCGCGCGCGCCGTGCTGGCGGGCGACGAGTTCCAGCGCGGCGGCATGGGCAAGCGGCGTGCCGCCCGCCTGGATTGCCTCGCGCAGCCGCTTTGCCTGCAGCTTGTAGGAATGAACGGGATCGTCCGCAATACGGGTAACGGAATATGAGTCAGTCATCGTGTCCTTGCCTTCCTGAAAGGACATGCCTCCACGTGGAACCGGGAACCCGCATTGCCAGAAACGAGACATGTGCCCAAGGGCTGGATCATGACATCGGATGACGGGAGGACTTCACCATAAGCTTGCGCTCGCGGGCGGCAGGTGCCTCTGACCTTTCCCCCATATGGAAGCGGGACTGCCGATTGTCAAGCAACGGCACTCCTCATCCCTTTTTGGCACGGTGCATCGCGGTCGATTACGGGATTGGGGAAAAATTTAGGTATTTGACACAGAATTCGTCAGGTATTCGCTTGTACACTGAAGCTGAAATCATCGAAGGGAGGCCAACATGCCCCTGCACCTGAACGATACGGGCAAGGCAAAGACGGAAAGCCCCGACAAGGCATTCGAAAGCTATCGGCTGGACCGGCCGGGCAAGATCATCATGGTTGGCCACCATCTCAGCACCAAGAACCATATCCGCTGCCTGATCAAGAAAATCTCGCTCTATGGCGCGGAGGTGGAGGTCAGCCCGTTTGTCGAGCTGCCGAAGAACTTCTTCCTCGAAATCCTCGGCATCCATGACGAAATCGGCTGCACGCTGATGCGCCGCCAGGAAGAAAAGGCCACCATCGGCTTCAACATGCTGATCAATGCGGAATTCCTGCATCACGTGCTGAGGCTCGATTTCGAAACCCACTGATCCCGCGCTTGTCGCTCCCTTTACGCCCGCCGGACTTGCCCTATGTTGGAAAGGGAAACAAGCGCGAGCACGCGGGGAGACGCACATGAAACTCTATCTGGCGGCCTATGGCGGCGCCTTTGTCACGCTTCTGGCGCTGGATGCGATCTGGCTGAGCCTGACGGCGAAAAGCTTCTATCAGGACCGGCTCGGCGAGCTGATGTCGCCCAATCCGAATTTCGCCGTCGCGGCGCTGTTCTACGTGTTCTTCGCCATGGCCGTGGTCATTCTCGCCTCGCTGCCCGCCTTCAGCCAGCAATCGCTGATGACGGCCATCGGGCTGGGTGCGGTGCTGGGCATTGCCGCCTATGGCACCTATGACATCACCAATCTCGCAACCCTGAAGAACTGGCCAGTCTCGATCACCGTGATCGACCTGATCTGGGGCACCTTCGTCACCGCTGCCTCGGCGGGGGGCGGCTATCTGGCGGCGCGGCAGTTCGGCTGATTGCTGACGGCCAAGGCTTGCATGCGGGCGCGCAAGGCCGCATGTTGCGGGG
This sequence comes from uncultured Gellertiella sp., assembly GCF_963457605.1. Lineage (GTDB taxonomy): Bacteria > Pseudomonadota > Alphaproteobacteria > Rhizobiales > Rhizobiaceae > Gellertiella. The sequence goes on along the minus strand of NZ_OY735139.1, from coordinate 3,547,757 downwards.
ATCGCTCGCAAATCATCCGGGATCATCCTGCCGCAATGTCTGCCTTTCCCCGCCTTGCCCCGCTCGTCCAGAGCCTGCCTTCCACCATTCCCTTTGTCGGGCCGGAGGCCATCGAGCGCCAGCGCGGCGCGCGGGTGCTTGCCCGCATCGGTGCCAATGAGAGCGGCTTCGGCCCCGCCCCTTCCGTCATCGCCGCGATGCGCGACCATGCGCCGGAGATCTGGCAATATAATGATCCGGAAAATTTCGCGCTGAAACAGGCGCTGGCCCGGCATCTCGGCATCGGCCCCGCCCATCTCGCCATCGGCGAAGGCATTGACGGGCTGCTCGGCCTGATCGTCCGGCTGGTGATCGAACCCGGTGATGCCGTGGTGACCTCGCTCGGGGCCTATCCGACCTTCAATTATCATGTCGCGGGTTTTGGCGGCCGGCTGGTGACCGTGCCCTACGCGGGGGACCAGGAGGATCTCGACGGGTTGCTTCAGGCGGCAAAACGCGAAAAGGCGCGGCTCGTCTATTTCGCCAATCCCGACAATCCGATGGGCAGTTGGCGGGATGCCGCAGAGGTCACTGCCTTTGCCCTGGCTTTGCCGGAAACCTGCCTGCTGGTGCTGGACGAGGCCTATTGCGAGACCGGCCCCGCCTCTGCCCGCCCGGATATGGCAGCCCTTCTCGACCGCCCGAATGTCATCCGCACCCGCACCTTTTCCAAGGCCTATGGGCTGGCCGGAGCGCGGGTCGGCTATGCGGTCTCGACGCCGGAAAATGCCGCCGCCTTCGACAAGATCCGCCATCATTTCGGCATGAACCGGCTGGCCTCGGAAGCGGCGCTGGCAGCGCTTGCCGATCAGGCCTATCTCAGGGACGTGACAGGCCGGATTGCCGCCTCGCGCGAGCGGATTTCGGCGATTGCCCGGGAAAACGGCCTGAACCCCCTGCCCTCCGCCACCAATTTCGTCGCCATCGAGGTGGGGGGCGACGGCACGCGGTCACGCGCGGTGGTCGATGGCCTGATGAAGCATGGCGTCTTCATCCGCATGCCGGGGGTCGCACCGCTGAACCGCTGCATCCGGGTGAGCTGCGGCCCCGATGCCGCGATGGATCTCCTTGCGGAAGCGCTGCCAAAGGTGCTGGCGGGTCTCTGAGAGAGGCTGCAAACGTAAAGGAACCGCGCCAGCCTTGTTCCTGCTGGTCGCGGTTCGTGATGTGGTGACTACCGGTCCCGTCCAAAAGACCCCCGCCACGGCTCCCCTTTCAATGCGATTGTCAGCGTTCTGTCACGCATGTCCTGCGCCGCGCCGTCATTGAAGAGGTTTATATGATCTGCTCGGGAAATGTGCTGGGCACCCCGTCAGACCGGCATTCGCCGGCCGGGCTCAGTGCATGGTCATCCATTCGCGGGCGGCGCGCAGGGCTTCGGCAAGCTGCATCTTGCTCATCGAGGCCGTCAGGTCGGCGCGCAGTTCGGCGGCGCGGTCGGAGCCCTTGATGGCGGCGATGTTCAGCCATTTGTGGGCGGCAACGAGATCGACGGAGCAACCACGCCCGGTTGCATATTTCAATCCCATTTCGCAAAGTGTTTCGGCAGGGGTCTCGCCGCTGCGCGGGGTCATCTCTGAATTGCGGGTCTCAAACTGTGCCATCGATCTTGTCCCTGTTAATGTCACTCTCTACCGAATTTCAAAGTCATGTCAGCCACTTGACCGGGCCAAGCTTCCTTGCCTGTTCCGTCTTGCGCGGCTTTGTCCAGGGTCCGGAGGCTGGCGGGGTGTTCCCCGCTCTCTGTTGGGATGACTATGCCAAAAGCCTTTCAATACGCGCTTAAAATGCATGATTAATTTGAGACAAACGAAAACCAAAGGCTTCGTAAATGTCAGGATTCGTTAAACATCGGGATGCCCGGAAATTAAGGATTTTTCGTCCGCCTTAACCTTCCGGAAAGTATGGCAAATCAACCCTTTTCTAACCATGCGCCAAGGTCGGCTCCCGCACTCCACCCGCAAGCCCCTGCGGAAAACCGGGGAAAATCCTGTTTACCTTTACGTGAGCGTTAGCTAATCTCGTCCCTCAAGCCTGACGCCCTGAACCAGATCCCGGGAGAATGCCGATGTTACGGACCATCACGCTGGCTGCGACGCTTGCGCTTGCCACCCATGCAGCAGCAGCTGCCGAGCCCATCGAAGGCAACTGGAAGACCGCAAGCGGAGATACCGCCGCCATCGCCTCCTGCGGCGGGGCCTATTGCGTGACGCTGATAACGGGCAAATTTGCCGGCAAGACCATCGGCAAGGTGAGCGGCAGCGGCGACAGCTATTCCGGCGAGATCACCGACCCCAAGAATGACAAGACCTATGCCGGCTCCGCCAGCCTCTCCGGCAATGAGCTGAAAATGAAGGGCTGCGTGCTGATGGTGCTCTGCAAGTCCCAGACCTGGACGCGGCTTTGAGGGAGATTTCGCAAACGGGCAGGCTCCGGCACGACGAGGCCGGGGAAACCGGCAAGCCGTAAAGCCCTGCCCTCGCGACGACATCCAGATCCCGGCAGCTACGCCAGGTCGTGGATGGTAACCAGCACCGTTTTGCCGAGGACACGCAAGGCCTCCTGCAACAGGCCCGGCTTGGTGCCGTGGTCGGGATCGAGAATCCGGCGCGCCTCGGTTTCGGTGCGTGACAGCCGCCTGGCCAGCTCGGTTTTGGTGATGCCGGCCCTGCGAAAGGCATAGATTACCGCAAGCTTCAGCGCATCGGCAACATCGACGCAGACCGGCACACCCTCCCGCGTCTCCGGCTTGGGCAGGTCGCGGCCTTCGACGGCAAGACCGCGCAGGGCAAGGCCAAGGGCTTCCGCCGCGCTGCGCAGCGCCTCCGCCCAGTTGATTCCATGCGTGATGGCCTCCGGCACATCCGGGAAGGTGACCAGAAACCCTGCATCGGCATCCGCCTCGATCCGGGCGAAATACCGGAATTCCTGCTCGCCATGGACCATCCGCTGTTGCCCTTCCCGCAGACAGGACCGGCGGGCACCGGTCCTGTCGGTCATTCATGGCCCGCAGACCCTCCGGCCTGCGGTGCCCCGCCTCAGAAAATATAGAAATCCGAGGCGTGCAGCGCCACCTTGGTGTCGAGCACGGCGAAGAGCACGGCATTATCGCCACCAGCGCCATCGTGATCGTAATAGAGCTGGCCGGTCTTGGTGTTATAGATGATGTGGTCGGAGGCCTTGGTGGCGATACCGGTGTCATTGGCGACGAAATCTGCCGTCTTGGTGATCGAGCCTATCCCCATTCCGGTGAAGATCGTGTGGCTGAGGACAATGACATCATCCCCCGGCTTGAAATCGGTGATGTGGTCGACATTGGACATCGGGTCCAGCGCGGTATTGAAAACGAAATAGTCCTTTCCGCTGCCGCCGGTCAGCGTGTCATTGCCCTTGCCGCCGAGCAGCGTGTCATCGCCGTCACCGCCATTGAGCTTGTTGTTGCCCTCGTTGCCGTTGAGAATGTTGTTCAGCTTGTTGCCGGTGCCGTTCAGATTGAGCGCTCCCTCGAGAAACAGATTTTCGACATAGGCTCCGAGCGTGTAGCTGATCGTGTCGGTATGCACCTCGTCGGTGCCGCCGGCGTCATGGCCCTTGCCGTCGGTTTCATCGACAACGTCCTTGGTGGAATCGACAATATAGATATCATCGCCCTTGCCGCCGGCCATGGTGTCGTCGCCTGGGCCGCCTTCGAGCCTGTCATTGCCCTTGCCGCCATAAAGCCTGTCATTGTCGAAGCTACCATCCAGCTCATCATTGCCATCCCCGCCATAGAGCAGGTCCATGCCCGCACCCCCGTACACGTGATCATCGTCCGCGCCGCCATCGAGGGTGTCATCACCATCGCCGCCATTGAGCTGATCCGCGCCGGCACCGCCATAGAGCACATCCTTGCCCGTATCGCCGTCCAGGTAGTCACTACCGGCCCCGCCATAGATGGTATCGTTGCCCAAAAGGCCAAAGATAATATTGTTGCCGGCATCGCCGGTGATGGTATTGTCCAGCGCATTGCCGGAAGCGGCGAGATTGTCGGCAGCCGCGCCGGTCAGCACCAGATTTTCGACATGGTCGGCCAGGTGGTATTTGTCGACATCAGTCCGCACCGTGTCGATGCCGCCAAGATCAGTCATGCCGCCATTGGTTTCATCCACCACATCGTCGACGGAATGGACGACATAGGTGTCATTGCCCATGCCGCCATAAAGCGTGTCGTGCTGGCCGGGCTGCGCGCCGCCGCCATCCAGCCAGTCATTGCCCGCACCGCCGGTCAGGGTGTTGATACCATGATTGCCGGTGATGTGGTTGTCCAGCGCATTGCCGGTGCCGTCGATATTCTGATTGTTGTCCAGGACGAGATCTTCGACATAGGCACCGAGCGTGTAACTGACTGAGACAACCACCTTATCCGTGCCGCCGAGATCATGTCCCTTGCCGTCGGTTTCATCGACGACATCCTGACTTTTGCTCACATAATAGGTGTCATCGCCCTTGCCGCCATACATGATGGTGTGACTGGTGACATTACCGGAAGCATAGAAAATATCATTGCCAGCTCCGCCATAGAGCGTGTCATTGCCGTCATTGGATACGAGCAGGTTGTCCAGCCCATTGCCACGCCCCGTGAGATCGGCATTGCCTTGCAGATAGAGATTCTCGACAAAGGCCGAAAGGGTGTAGTCGATCAAGGCATTAACCGTGTCATCACCGCCCGCGTCATGGCCGTGGCCATCGCTTTCGTCCACCACGTCCCCGGCATTGTCGACCCAATAGCTGTCATCGCCCTTGCCGCCATGCATCTGGTCGGCCCCCTCGCCGCCATCAAGGGTATCAACGCCAGCGCCACCGAAGAGCAGGTCCTTGCCCTTGCCGCCCCAGAGGTAATTGTTGCCGCTGTTGCCGGTAAGGGTATTGGCGAGATCATTGCCCGCGCCGTCGAAATTGCCGGTACCGGTCAAGGTGAGGTTTTCCACAAAGGGGGAATTGCTCAGGTCGTAGTCGATACTGGCAATCACCGTGTCGGTGCCGCCCAGGTCATGGCCCATGCCGTCGGTCTCATCGACGATATCCTTACTGTTGTTCACGTAATAGATATCATTGCCCGCACCGCCATACATATGGTCAGCCTTTGCCGTGGCACCGGCACCGGCTGCGCCATCGATCAGCACGTCATCGCCGCCATAGCCGTAGAGCGTGTCCTGGCCGCTGCCCGCCCTGATCCAGTCCGCCAGATCGGTGCCGTTGATGAGGTCGTCGCTCGCGGATTTGGTGTCGTCAATAATCATCGTCGAAATCCTCAAAAGTAGCACAGGCCGAACACCGGCCTGAATTTGAGGATATTCTATTTTAGATTTTTACGATCCAAAAGGGGGCTGCGCATTTTTTTCCCACGTTCATGCCACGCCTGAAATGCCCGGTGCGGGCCGGGGCTGCACAGCCCTGCCGCCCGCGCCCCCTCACCGTGCCCGCTGGCCGAAGAGGATGGCCTGGGCCTGCTTGTCGGTGGCGAGGTTGTTGCGGTCGCGTTCTTCCTTGCCGACATCGATGCCCCGGCGGACGGCGGGGCGGGCTTTCATGGTTTCGAACCAGCGCTTCAGATGCGGGAAGTCGTGGAGGTCCTGGCCCTGCCGCTCGTAGGGGATGATCCAGCCGATGCAGGCCATGTCGGCGATGGAATAGTCGCCCGCCAGGAATTCGTGCTGTTCCAGCCGCCGGTTCATCACGCCATAGAGGCGGTTGACCTCGTTGGTATAGCGGTTGATGCCATAGTCCACCTTTTCCGGCGCATATTGGCGGAAGTGGTGGGCCTGGCCTGCCATCGGGCCAAGCCCGCCCATCTGCCAGAACAGCCACTCCTCGGTCGCCACCCGGGCCCGCTCATCCCCGACGGGATAGAATTTTTTGAACTTGCGCCCGAGATATTGCAGGATCGCGCCGGATTCAAACACCGGGATCGGCGCGCCGCCCGGGCCATCATGATCGACGATGGCGGGCATCCGGTTGTTCGGGGCGATGGCGAGGAAATCCGGGGCAAACTGCTCGCCCTTGCCGATATTGATGTATTTCACCTCATAGGGCACGCCCAGTTCTTCCAGCATGATGGTGATTTTCCAGCCATTCGGGGTCGGCCAGTAATAGAGATCGATCAGGGTGCTCATGGCGGGTTCCTTCCGGGTGGTGTGCAGGATGTTATGGGGATCGTTTGCGGCGCTTCAAGCAGACTATGCCCCTCCGTGCCCCGGCAGCAAGCTGAACCGAAAATGAACCGCGGTCTCAGCGCGCATTCAGTTCCCGGCATATAGGGTCTCACCAACACTCAAAGTCCTGCGTCGGGGATAGCAGCATGCCGGTTCTGGTTCGTCGTTTCACCATTCTTGCCCTTGGCTCGGCGCTTTTCGCCCTGGGCCTGCTCAGTGCCGTGGAAAACAACCGGCAGACGGTCAACCGTCATGTGCCGCTGGCCCTTTGCAGCCCGGTTTCGGGCTTCAAGTGCATCGCAGCGCTGTGATGCCGGGACGCGGCTTTTTGAAAGCGGCGCGAACTGTCGTTTGCGTGTCAGATTGTCCGAACTATAATGGCGCATGGAAAAACGAATCTCTTCCCCCCTGCCCGCCCCCTTCTTCTCGCCGGAGCCCTTCCAGCCGCAGGAATTTTCCGATGCGGAAAAGGCGGTCGATGCGCTGACCCATCTCTATGAGCGCAACACGCGCTTCCTCACCGGGGCTTTTGGCGCGCTCAGCCATGGCGAGCCGGTACTCGGCCGTTACCGCGCCCCCTATCCGCAGGTCAGCATCGAGACCTCGAGCTTCGGCCATGTCGATACCCGGCTGTCCTATGGCCATGTCTCCGCCCCCGGCGTCTACACCACCACCATCACCCGCCCGCATCTCTTCCGGCATTACCTGAAGGAACAGCTGGGCCTGCTGATGCGCAACCATCATGTGCCGGTCATCGTTTCGGAATCGACGACGCCGATCCCGCTGCATTTCGCCTTTGGCGAGGGCGCGCATGTGGAAGCCGCCGCCTCGGCGCTGATCGACCTGCCGCTGCGCGACATTTTCGATGCCCCGGATCTGTCGACCACCGATGACGAGATTGCCAATGGCGACTATCTCCCGCCGCCCGGCGAGCCCTCGCCGCTGGCACCCTTTACCGCGCAGCGCATCGACTATTCGCTCGCCCGCCTCAGCCATTACACCGCGACCAGCGCCGAGCATTTCCAGAATTTCGTGCTGTTTACCAATTACCAGTTCTATGTCGACGAGTTCTGTACCTTTGCCCGCGACCTGATGGCGAAGGGTGGCGAAGGCTATTCGGCCTTTGTCGAGCCCGGCAATCTCGTGACCTCCGCCGGATCGAGCGAGCCCGACACGCCGGGCCAGCTTGCCCGCCTGCCGCAGATGCCTGCCTATCACCTGAAGAAGAAGGGCCATGCCGGGATCACGCTGGTCAATATCGGCGTCGGCCCCTCCAATGCCAAGACGATCACCGACCATATCGCCGTGCTGCGCCCGCATGCCTGGCTGATGCTCGGCCATTGCGCCGGCCTGCGCAACAGCCAGCGGCTCGGCGATTACGTGCTCGCCCATGCCTATGTGCGGGAAGACCACGTGCTCGACGACGACCTGCCGGTCTGGGTGCCGATTCCGGCGCTGGCGGAAGTGCAGCTGGCGCTGGAAGATGCGGTGGAGGAAATCACCGGCTACGAGGGCTATGAGCTGAAGCGGATCATGCGCACCGGCACGGTCGCCACCATCGACAACCGGAACTGGGAGCTTCGCGACCAGCGCGGTCCGGTCAAGCGCCTCTCGCAATCGCGCGCCGTGGCGCTCGACATGGAATCCGCCACCATCGCCGCCAATGGTTTCCGCTTCCGGGTGCCCTATGGCACGCTGCTCTGCGTTTCCGACAAGCCGCTGCATGGTGAGCTGAAGCTGCCGGGCATGGCGACCGCCTTCTACAAGACCCAGGTGAGCCAGCATTTGCAGATCGGCATCCGCGCCCTGCAGAAGCTGGGCGCAATGCCGACCGAAAAGCTGCATTCGCGCAAGCTCCGCAGCTTCTTCGAAACTGCCTTCCAGTAGGGGGAGCGGCTCGGAACGCACCGATCAAGCAAATGTGAAGCGCTGTTATCGCCGCCGCCTGCGGCCATTAACCGCCCGGAAACGATGAAACCATCATTCTGGCCTCGCACAGGACATGTGCCTCTGGTCCGCACGAGGTTTATCGATGGTCGCCATTTCCGCAATCTCCGCCACCGCGCTGCTGCGCTCGCCCGCTGCCGCCAATGCGGAGTCGTCAAAGGCGGAAAAGGCGAAGATCGAGGCGGAAATCGCCGAAAAGCGCTCGGCCAGCGCCTGCACCTCCTGCTCGGACACCAAGGCGGCGCTCGGCGCCGAAATCGCCGCCCTGACGGCCAAGCTCTCGGCCATCGGCGACGGTCCCGCCGGAACGGCAAAATCCGATATTTCCGGCTCCGCGACCGCTTCCCTGAAGGACAATGACCGGACTTCGGCTGCGCGCGACAACGGCGATCCCACCGACGAGGAACGCAACGCCCTCTCCGCCCGCACCGCCAATATCGGCCTCAGGAATTTCGACGACACGACACCGTTTGGCAGCCGGTTCCTGTATGTGTGAGGGGTGAGTTGCGGGTGGTTCGGACTTTCTGAGCGGCGCGCCTGGTTTGCCCCCCTGCCCTTTGGCTTGTGGCAGGGCAGAGGGGGAAAACGACATAGTCAACATTGGTGGCTTTCACCACGAACGCCAAGCCACCCCGCTTACCGCACCAGCGTTTCCTTGAGGTGATCGAGCCCGGCGCGGATCTTGTCGACCATTTCGTCGATCTGGCTGCGGGTGATGATCAGGGGCGGCGAGGCGAGCATGCGGTCGTTGGTGGCGCGCAGCACCAGGCCGTTGGCGAGGCAATGGTTGCGCACGGCAACGCCTGCGTCCTCCGGCTTGTCATAGCGGCGGCGGGTCGCCTTGTCGGCGGCAAGCTGCAGGCCTGCCATCAGGCCGACGCTGACGGCTTCGCCCACCACATCGTGACCAGCAAGGCTGCCCCAGGCGGCGGCGAGATAGGGGCCGGTGTCGTCATGCACCCGCTCGACCAGCTTTTCATCCTCGATGATGCGCAGGTTTTCGAGCGCTGCGACCGCGCAGACCGGATGGCCGGAATAGGTGAAGCCGTGGTTGAAATCGCCGGCCTCGTTGATCAGCACATCGGCCACCCGCTTGCTCATCATCACCCCGCCGATCGGCAGGTAGCCGGACGACAGGCCCTTGGCGATCGGGGCCAGATCCGGTTCCAGTCCGTAATGCTGATGGCCGAACCAGTGGCCGAGACGACCGAAGCCGCAGATCACCTCGTCATTGACCAGCAGGATATTGTAGGCCTTGCAGATCCGGGAAATTTCCGGCCAGTAGGTTTCCGGCGGCACGATGACGCCGCCCGCCCCCTGGATCGGCTCGGCAACGAAGGCGGCGATATTTTCCGCACCGAGCTCGAGGATCTTCTCCTCCAGTTCGCGCGCCACCTTCAGGCCGAATTCGGCCGGCGAGAGATCGCCGCCCTCGGCATACCAGTAGGGTTGGCCGATATGGACGATGCCGGGGATCGGCAGGTCGCCCTGTTCATGCATCCATTTCATGCCGCCGAGGCTGGCTCCGGCCACCGTCGAGCCGTGATAGCCGTTCTTCCTTGAAATCACGACCTTCTTGTTGGGAAAGCCGAGCGTCTTCCAGTAGACGCGCGCCATCCGGAACCAGGTGTCATTGGCCTCCGAGCCCGAGCCGGTGAAGAACACGTGGCTGAAGCGCGGACCGGCATGGCTGATGATCTTTTCGGCAAGCAGCGTCGCGGGTTCGGTCGTGGTGCCGAAGAAGGTGTTGTAATAGGGAAGCTCGTTCATCTGGCGGGCCACCGCCTCGGTGATCGAGCTGCGGCCATAGCCGACATTGACGCACCACAGGCCCGCGAAGGCATCCAGATACTTCTTGCCGAGATTGTCGAAAATGTGAACACCTTCTGCGCGCTGAATGATGCGGGTACCGTCGGCATTCAGCTTCTTCATGTCCGAGAAAGGGTGCATGTGATGGGCGGCATCAAGGGCACCGAGATTGGAACGGGCAGCGGCAGTGTTCATTGGCATTTTCTGTTGGTCCTCCGGCAAGTCCGGGATTTTTCGCCTTTCCGGCGGTTTTGATTGCCCCGGCTTGACTGTTCGATTGGCTTCCGATTAACCCTGTGAACATGACCTCAAGAACAGGGAATGGCAAGGGACTGCAAACGCGATCCCCGCGCTGATCAGCGAAAACCACCGGAAAGCACAGTCAAACATGACGGAAAAAAAGAAAAACGGCCCAGATTCTTCCGATTTTTACCCCTCCCGCACCGAAATTCTGCTTGTCGGCATGAATGGCGACCTCCGGGGCAAGCAGATCCCGCAGGATGCCGAAAAGAAGATCTGGAAGGGCGAAGTCCGCCTGCCCTCCTCCACCCAGTCGCTCGACATCTGGGGCGACGACAATGACGACATCACCCAGCTGTCGCAGAGTGTCGGCGATCCCGACGGGCTCTGCGTGCCGGACAAGCGCACCCATGTGGCGCTGCCCTGGGCTCCGGAAGGCTCAAGCCAGGTTCTCGCCACCATGCATGACATGGATGGCACCCCGATGTTCCTCGATCCCCGCGCCATCCTTGCCAACATGCTGGCCCGCTTCCAGAAGATCGGCCTCACCCCCGTCGTTGCCACGGAGCTGGAATTCTACGTCGTCGAGGGCGACTGGAACGAGACGGGCCGTCCGGTGCCGCCGAAGGTACTGCGCTACCGCGACGCGCCGAACGGCTACCAGCTCTATGACATGCGCGCCGTCGACGCGATGGACGACTATCTCCAGACGGTGCGCGCCTATGCCCGCGCCATGAACCTGCCGGCCGATGCCACCACGGCGGAATTCGGCCCCGGCCAGTTCGAGATCAATCTCAACCATCGCCCCGACGCGCTGGCCGCTGCCGACGACTGCATCTACCTGAAGCGGGTGGTCGAGGAAGCTGCCCGTGTGCATGGCTACAAGTCCACCTGCATGGCCAAGCCCTATGCCGACCATGCCGGGTCGGGCCTGCATGTGCATGCCAGCCTGATCGATGCGGATGGCAACAACGTGCTCGACGCCAGGGGCGGCGATCCCGTCAAGCTCAGGCATCTGTGCGGCGGCATGCTGAAGACCATGCGCGAAGCGACGCTGGTCTTTGCCCCCTTTGCCAATTCCTACCGCCGCTTCCAGCCGAATTCCTTCGCGCCGGTGGATCTGACCTGGGGCTTTGCCCATCGCGGCACGGCGATCCGCATTCCCGATTCCAACGGACCTGCCGCCCGTGTCGAGCACCGGGTCGCCGGCGCCGACGTCAATCCCTACCTGCTCCTGACCGCCATTCTCGGCGGCATGCTCTACGGGCTTGAAAACGAGGTGGATCCCGGTGAACCCGTGACCCCTGAAAGTGCGCCGGAAAATCCCGGTCGCCTGACCTATGACTTCCTGACGGCAGTCGAGGAATTTGCGGTCTCGCCCTTCATTGCCGATGCCTTTGGCGCGCGCTACCAGAAGCTCTATGCCGACACCAAGCGCAAGGAGGCGATCACCTTCCTGCGCACTGTCTCGGATTTCGACTACCAGACCTATCTCGCCCGGATCTGAGCGAGGCCGTGACGGAGCCTTGTCCGCGCCCGTCGTCCTGCAATCTCAAGGCCTGCTTTGCCTGTGGCGAAGCGGGCCTTTTTTCGCGCGGTGACGGCGGGATGACGACCGGAAACCCGCCTGCCCAAGGGCCGCAACAGGCCCAGCCTGTTGATAATTTCTGTCCAATTTCGCCAAAAATCACATTGTCTTGATCGTTTCGGCGGCAAATGCTTTGCATTTCAGCAAAATTCCAGCGTTTCGTCCGCGTTTTCCTTTACGTGCACGGAAATGATAGCAGCGACGGGGTTGTGTTTCGCGCGATTTTGGATTTTGCTCATGGTTCAACCAAAAAAACGGGGAAGGAGAATCCAGAATGTCCCTCATGCGAACCTCCATGCACACGGCCCTCTTGCTTGGCTCGCTGCTGATCGGTGCCAGCCCGGTCCTTGCCGAGGCTGTTCTGCACCGTGGCAATTCCGGTGAGCCGACCACCCTCGACAGCGCCCATATCAGCGTCGACATCGAAGGCTTCGTGCTCAAGGATCTCTACGAGGGACTGACCATCCATTCCGCCGATGGCAAGATCCTGCCCGGTGCCGCCGAAAGCTGGAAAGTGTCCGATGACGGCCTCACCTACACGTTCAAGCTGCGCGACAATGGCAAATGGTCCGATGGCTCGCCGGTGACCGCCGAAGACTTCGTCTTCTCGATGCAGCGCGTCGAAGATCCGAAGACCGCCGCCGAATATGCCAATATCCTGTTTCCGCTGAAGAATGCCGAAAAGGTCAACAAGGGCACCGTGCCGGTCGACCAGCTCGGCATCAAGGCCATCGATGCAAAGACCGTCGAATGCACGCTGGAGCGCCCGACACCGTTCTTCCTCGAGCTGATGGCGCACATGACCGCCCTGCCGGTCAACAAGGCGAATGTCGAGAAATTCGGCAAGGACTATGTCAAGCCCGGCAACATGGTGTCGAACGGTGCCTTCAAGCTGAAGGCGCATGTGCCGAATGACAGCCTGACCATGGAAAAGAACGAGAATTACTGGGATGCGGCCAATGTCAAGCTCGACACGGTGATCTACTACCCCTCCGAGGATGATGCCGCCAATATCCGCCGCTTCGAAGCCAAGGAAATGGACACGGTCTACAATTTCTCGGCCGACCAGATTGCCCGGTTGCGCAAGTCCTACACGGACCAGGTGCATGTGTCGCCGTCGCTCTCGACCTATTACTATGCCTTCGACAACAGGCAGGAGCCCTATAATGACGTGCGCGTCCGCACCGCCCTGTCGATGGCTGTGGATCGCGATTTCCTCGCCACCGAGATCTATAGCGGCGCACAATTGCCGGTCTACAGCCTCGTGCCTCCGGGCATGGAATATTACGGCGACGGCCCCAAGCCTGATTTTGCCGATCTCTCGCAGATCGACCGCGAGGACAAGGCGGTGGAACTGATGAAGGAAGCCGGTTACGGCAAGGGTGGCAAGCCGCTCAACATCGAAATCCGCTACAACACCAACACCAACCACGAGCGGGTCGCCACCGCCGTTGCCGACATGTGGAAGAACACCTTCGGTGCCAAGGTCAGCCTGGTGAATACGGACGTTTCCGCCCATTACGCCTACCTGACCGAAGGCGGCAAGTTCAACGTCGCGCGCGCCGCATGGGGTGCCGACTATGCCGATCCGGAAAACTTCCTCGCCCTGCTGCAGAGCGCCAACAAGAGCTTCAACTACGGCCATTACAACAGCCCGGACTTTGATGCGGCGCTGGCGAAATCCTACACGATCCAGGATCCGGTCGAGCGCAACAAGGTGATGCGCCAGGCGGAAGAGATCATGCTGAAGGACCAGCCGATTGCCCCGTTGATGAACACCGCCAGCATCTGGCTGATTTCCTCGCGCATCAAGGGCTGGCAGGACAATGCGGTCAACGAACACCTCTCCAAATATTTGAGCGTCGCCGAATAATTCCTGAGAGAGGGAGCCCGGCCGCCGGAGATATCCGGCGGCGGGTTTTGTGGATATTATGATCAATTTCGCCTTCCGGCGCCTGATGAGCGCCATCCCCACCATATTCGTGGTCGTCACCATCTCCTTTTTCATGATGCGCTTTGCGCCCGGCGGGCCGTTCAACCTGGAACGGCCGCTCGCGCCGCAAACCATGGCGAATGTGATGAAGACCTATGGTCTCGACCAGCCGCTGTGGAAGCAGTATCTGACCTATATCGCCCATGCCGCCACCGGCGATTTCGGCCCGAGCTTCATCTACAAGGACAATACCGTGGCCGAACTGATCGGCAAGGCGCTGCCCTATTCGATAGAGCTTGGCCTCTGGGCGCTGCTGGTGGCGGTCGTCGGCGGCGTGCTGCTCGGCACCATCGCCGCGCTGCGCCAGAACGGCATGATCGATTACCTGCTGATGACCATCGCCACGATAGGCGTCACCGTGCCGAATTTCGTCATGGGGCCGGTGCTGACGCTGGTGCTGGCGGTGATGCTGCGCTGGCTACCCGCCGGAAGCTGGGGCGACGGATCGTTCAAATTTCTGGTGTTGCCGGTACTGTCGCTCGGCCTGCCGCAGCTGGCGGTCTTTGCCAAGCTTTCGCGCGGCTCGATGATCGAGGCGATGAATACCGACCATATCCGCACCGCCCGCGCCTATGGCCTGCCGCCGCGGGTGGTGGTGATCACCCACGCGATGCGCGGTGCGATGCTGCCGGTGCTGACCTATCTCGGCCCCTGCGCCGCAGCACTGCTGACCGGTTCGGCGGTGGTCGAGACCATCTTCGCCATCCCCGGTGTCGGACGCTATTTCGTCCTCGGCTCGCTCAACCGCGACTATACTCTGGTGATGGGCACCGTCATCCTGATTGCGGTTTTCGTGATCATCTTCAACCTGATCGTCGATGTTGCCTACGGCCTGCTCGACCCGAGGGTCCGCCATGACTGAGACCACGCTTTCTTCATCCCCGCCCGCAGAGAACGTCGAAACCGACCGGCCAAGCCGCAGCCTCGCGCAGCTCGCCTTCCTGCGCTTCCGCCGCAACAGGGCCGCCGTCTCGGGCACCATCCTTCTCGCCGTGATCGTGATCTTTTCCTATTTCGGCCCGTTCGTCATCAGCCATGGCTATGACGAGGTGTTTCCCTCCTATGTGACCGTCGGCCCCAGCCTGTCGCCGCGCCCCGATCCCGATACGCTGAAGGGCGTTGCCGACACGGCGGCGAAACGGGCAAGGGTGACGCTGTCGGCCTTCTCGGTCGACAACGGCACCTACAGCGCGACGATCACCTCGACCCGGCCCATCGATCCGCGCTCGGTGCGCTATTTCGACCGGGTGAATGAATTCAAGGACACCGTGGTCAGGGAAACCTCCGCCGACCAGCTGTCGATGACGCTGTCCGGCAAGGTATCGCAGCAATATTTCGTCTTCGGCACCGACAGCAATGGCCGCGACCTGCTGGCCCGCGTCATGCTCGGCGGCCAGATCTCGATTGCCGTCGGCGTTGCCGCCAGTCTCGTGTCGCTCGGGATCGGCGTGCTCTATGGCGCGACCTCCGGCTATATCGGCGGGCGGCTCGACAATGTGATGATGCGCTTTGTCGAAATCCTCTATTCGCTGCCCTTCATCTTCCTGGTTGTGGTGCTGGTGGTGTTCTTCGGACGCTCGATCACCCTGATCTTCCTCGTCATCGGCGCGGTGCAATGGCTGGAAATGGCCCGGATCGTGCGCGGCCAGACGCTGTCTCTGAAGCGGCGCGAATTCGTCGCCGCCGCCGAGGCGCTGGGGCTGACCGACTGGCAGATCATCCGCCGCCACATCATCCCCAACACCATCGGCCCGGTCATTGTCTTCGTCACCGCCGTGGTGCCGCAGGTGATCCTGCTGGAAAGCTTCCTGTCCTTCCTCGGACTCGGCGTGCAGGCACCGCTGGCCAGCTGGGGGACGCTGATCGCCGAAGGTGCCCGGGACATGCAGTCCGCCCCCTGGCTGCTGATCTTCCCGTCGATCTTCTTCGTGCTGACGCTGTTCTCGCTGAATTTCATCGGCGACGGCCTGCGCGACGCTCTGGACCCGAAGGACCGGTAAACATGGACACCACACACGACACCGTACTTGATGTCCGCGACCTGAAGGTCGAGTTTCAGACCCCCGATGGCAGGGTCGAGGCGGTGAAGGGCATTTCCTTCAGCGTCAGGAAGGGCGAAACGCTCGCCATCGTCGGCGAGAGCGGCTCGGGCAAGAGCCAGACGATGATGGGCATCATGGGCCTGCTTGCCCGCAACGGCACGGTTTCGGGCTCGGCCACCTATGGCGGCAAGCAACTCGTCAATGCGCCGCTCGACACGCTGAATTCGGTGCGCGGCTCGAAGATCACCATGATCTTCCAGGAGCCGATGACCTCGCTCGATCCGCTTTATCCCATCGGCCGGCAGATTTCCGAACCGCTGATCCACCACCGCAACATGACGAAAGCGGCGGCGCGGGCGCGGGTGCTGGAACTCCTGAAACTGGTCGGCATTCCCGACCCCTCCCGCCGGATCGACAGTTTTCCGCACGAACTGTCCGGCGGGCAGCGGCAGCGGGTGATGATCGCCATGGCGCTTGCCAACGATCCCGACCTGCTGATTGCCGACGAGCCGACGACGGCGCTCGATGTCACCATCCAGGCGCAGATCCTGACGCTGCTTGCCGATCTGCAGAAGCGCTTCGGCATGGCCATCGTGCTGATCACCCACAATCTCGGGGTGGTCAAGCATGTCGCCGACCGGGTGGCCGTGATGCGGCGCGGCGAAATCGTCGAACAGGGCAGCCGCGAGGCGATCTTCGAGCGGCCCGGGGTCGACTATACCAGGATGCTGCTGGCGGCAGAGCCGACCGGCACCAAGGAGCCGCCACCGCCCGGCGCGCCGGTCATCCTCGAAGGCCGCAATGTCACGGTGGATTTTGCCATCGGCGGCGGGCTGTTCTTCAAGGGCAACGGCACGTTTCGCGCCGTCGACGATGTCTCGATCCGCCTCGAACAGGGCCAGACCATCGGCATCGTCGGGGAAAGCGGCTCGGGCAAATCGACGCTTGGCCGCGCCCTGCTGCGGCTGCTGCCGTCGGCCGGCTATTACCGCTTCGGCTCGACGGAGATTTCCAGCTTCGACCGTGCGGCGATGCGGCCCTATCGCAGCGAGATGCAGCTGGTATTCCAGGACCCCTACGGATCGCTGTCGCCGCGCCAGACGGTGGGCGAGATCATCACCGAGGGCCTGTTCGTGCACGAGCCGGACCTGTCACGGGCCGGGCGCGACAGCTGCGCCATCGCGGCGCTGCGCGAAGTCGGGCTCGATCCCTCGACCCGCAACCGCTATCCGCACGAATTTTCCGGCGGCCAGCGGCAGCGCATCGCCATTGCCCGGGCGATGATCCTGAAGCCGAAGGTGGTGGTGCTGGACGAGCCGACCTCGGCGCTCGACCGTTCGGTGCAGCGGCAGGTGATTGAACTGTTGCGCGACCTCCAGCAGAAGCACGGCCTTTCCTATGTCTTCATCAGCCACGACCTCTCGGTCATCCGGGCAATGTCGGACCATGTGATCGTGATGAAGGATGGCAAGATCGTCGAACAGGGAGATACATCGGCGATTTTCGATGCGCCAAGGGCCGACTATACAAAAACCCTGATCGCCGCCGCCTTCACCCACTGACCGGGATAGGGCGGAGCGCGCCTGGGCCCGCTCCGCTCAGCTTTCCGCATTGCCCTGCCCATTGCCCTGCCCAGTACCCTGGATCACCACGACCCGACCGCCGACCCTCACCCGGTCATAGAGATCGATCACATCCTGGTTGATCATCCTCACGCAGCCGGACGACATCGCAAGGCCGATGGTTTCCGGCTGGTTGGTGCCGTGCAGGCGGAACATCGTGTCCTTGCCATTGTGGTAGAGGTAGATGGCGCGGGCGCCGAGCGGATTGTTCGGCCCGCCCGCAAGACCACCCGCATAGGGACCGTTCTTTTCCGGGTAGAGCCGCAGCATGTTGGGGGATGGTGTCCAGTTCGGCCATTCGGCCTTGCGGCCGATGACGGCATTGCCGGCAAGCGAGAAGCCATTGCGCCCGACGCCGACGCCATAGCGAATGGCCCGGCCATCGCCCAGCACGTAGTAGAGCCTGCGCGCCGGGGTATCCACCACCACCGTCCCGGCCCCGCAGGGCGTGTCATAGGCGACGAGCTGGCGGCGGAGGTCCGGCGCAATGCGCTCCAGCGGCACGGCGGCAAGCGGAAATTTTTCCTCCGGCATCGCCCGGTAGGGGCCGCTGTCCCCGACGCGCGCCGTCACGCATCCTGACAGCACAAGGGGAAGGCCGACCAGAAAACCCCGTCTCGATATCGCCATGCCTGCAACCTGATCCTTCGTTAACCCCATGGCCAGGCGAAGCGTGACCAATCCCTGTTGGCCACAACGCCTGAACCTCGGAAACGGTTGCAACGGGACCGCGGAACCGGGCATGATCCGAAGAGCTCCCCCTTACATGTTCGGGTAAACCGGCCCCTCGCCGCCCTGGGGCGGGACCCAGTTGATGTTCTGGTTGGGGTCCTTGATGTCGCAAGTCTTGCAGTGGACGCAGTTCTGCGAATTGATGACGTAGGTCGGCTTGCCGTCCTTTTCCACCCATTCATAGACGCCGGCCGGGCAATAGCGGGTCGAGGGACCGGCGAAGATGTCGAGTTCGGAGCTTTTCTGCAGCTCCGGATTCTTCACCTTGAGATGGATCGGCTCGTCTTCCTCATGGTTGGTGTTCGACAGGAACACCGAGGACAGGCGGTCGAAGGTCAGCACGCCATCGGGCTTGGGATAGTCGATCTTTGTGTGCTTTGCCGCGGGCTCCAGCGAGGCGGCGTCCGTCTTGCCGTGCTTCAGGGTGCCGAAGACGGAGAAGCCGAACAGCTGGTTGGTCCACATGTCGAGACCGCCAAGGCCGACGCCGAGCACGGTGCCGAGCTTCGACCACAGCGGCTTGACATTGCGCACCCGCTTCAGGTCGGTGCCGATATCGGTATCGCGCCAGCTGTTCTCGATCTCGACCGGCTCGTCATTGGCGCGGCCGCCGGCAATTGCATCGGCGAGCTTTTCAGCCGCCAGCATGCCCGAGAGCACGGCATTGTGCGAGCCCTTGATGCGGGGAACGTTGACGAAACCGGCCGAGCAGCCGATCAGCGCGCCGCCGGGGAAGGAGAGCTTCGGCACCGACTGGTAACCGCCCTCGGTGATGGCACGCGCGCCATAGGACAGCCGCTTGCCGCCTTCGAAGGTGCCGCGGATCGCCGGATGGGTCTTGAAGCGCTGGAACTCCTCGAACGGGTAGAGATAGGGGTTCTTGTAGTTCAGGTGCACCACGAAGCCGACGGCCACCATATTGTCCTCGAGATGGTAGAGGAACGAGCCACCACCGGTCTTCAGGCCCAGCGGCCAGCCGAAGGAATGCTGCACCAGACCCTGCTTGTGGTTTTCCGGCTTGATCTGCCAGAGTTCCTTGATGCCGATGCCGAATTTCTGCGGTTCCCGGCCTTCCGAAAGCTTGAAGCGGTGGATCAGCTGCTTGGCGAGCGAACCGCGCACGCCTTCGCCGATCAGCACATATTTGCCGAGCAGTTCCATGCCGCGCGTATAGTTCGGGCCGGGCTCGCCATCGCGGCCAATGCCCATGTCGCCGGTGGCGACGCCGATCACCGCGCCCTTGTCATTGTAGAGCACTTCGGTGGCGGCAAAGCCCGGATAGATCTCGACGCCGAGTTCTTCCGCCTTGGTGGCAAGCCAGCGGCAGACATTGCCGAGCGAGACGATGTAATTGCCGTGGTTGTTCATCAGCGGCGGCATCAGCGCATTCGGCAGCCGGATAGAGCCCGCAGGTCCGAGAAACAGGAACTGGTCGTCGATGACTTCGGTCTTGAAGGGATGGCTGTCATCCTCGCGCCAGCCGGGCAGCAGCCGGTCGATGCCGACAGGGTCGACCACGGCACCGGACAGGATATGCGCGCCGACTTCGGCACCCTTTTCCAGCACCACCACCGTCAGGTCGGGATTGACCTGCTTCAGGCGAATGGCCGCCGACAGGCCCGCCGGGCCTGCGCCGACGATCACCACGTCGAATTCCATGCTTTCGCGTTCCGGCAGCTCTTGTTGCTCGCTCATCCTCAAAATCTCCAACCGGCGGCGGCACTTGGCCGTTCCATTCCCATTTTTGCATTCTCTCTTGGCAAAACAAAAGCCGGTTGTCGAGCCGGGTTTGCGACCTCCAGCTGGCCAATTTGCACTGTCGAGAGGTCTTCAACGGGATTTTTTGAGGAATGTGAGGTGCAGGACGCACGCGGCATCCGGCGGGAAACCGGCATCCGCAACGGCAGGAAGGGCTTGTAACGGCGGATCAGAGAACATATATATTCACATATTGCCGAATATGGGAAATTATACGTTCATGTCCAGACCCTCGGCCTCGCTTCAGATCCTGACCGGTGCGACCGTTCTGGCGCTGGCAACGCTTGGTGCCCACCTGCGGATTGCCCGCGAGCGCCGGGGCGACAGCCTGAAGACGATGGCGGCGCGGATCGGGACCTCGATCCCGACGCTGCGCCGGATGGAAGCGGGCGACGCAAGAGTATCCATCGGCGTCTATGCCGCCGCGCTGTGGATTTTCGGCCAATCCGGCAAGCTCGCCGATCTCCTTGCCCCCGGCGACGATGCCTATGCGACAATGCTGGATGTCAACAGGGCCAGCCGGAAGAGAGGTCAGGATGGGCGGCTTTGACGGAAACTTGCTTGCGGTTTTTGACCTCGAAGACCCGCGCCACCCCCGCCTTGTCGGTCGGGTGATGCTTGAGGCCAGCAACCGGCGCTGCCTTCTTGAATTTTGCGAGGACTGGCAGCAATCAGGATTTCCCCTTCCTCCCGACCTGACCCTTGACCGGAAGCTGCATGTTCCCCTCAAGGAGATGGTCGCACCCGGCGCCATCGAGGATGCGATGCCGGATCGCTGGGGCGAGAGGATGATCCGGGTGATCGCGCGGCCCAGCCGGATGAGCCCGCTCGACAAGCTCTGGCATGCGGGCGATCATCGGTTCGGTGCCCTCGGCATGTCGTCCAGCCTCGACGACTACCAGCCGGTCGACCGGCAGCCGCTGATGCAGGTAGGCTCTCTCGGTCAGGCAGAAGCGCTGATTGCACGGGTGATCGAGCGCGACCCTCTGGACGAACGGGAGCGACAGCTGATTGCCAGCGCCGGCAGCATGGGCGGCGCGCATCCCAAGATGCTGATCGCGACGGATGGCGAGGAGTGGATCGCGAAATTCCCGCGCGGCAGCAATGTCGACCAGCTTCTCATCGAGCATGCCTGCATGGACCTGGGCCGCCGCGCCGGGCTCAATGTCGCGGCCTCCCGCGTGCTTCCGGGTGGTGCGGATCACATCCTGATGGTCCGGCGCTTCGACCGCGCGGGCGAGCGGCGCATTCACGCCGTCTCGGCACGCACCTTGCTGGCTTCGGAAGCGGACGACAGCTACGCGACCATTGCCGCCCTGATCCGTCGGCATGGCGCGCCCGAGCAGATCCTGCCGATGCAGCGCGAACTGTTTCGCCGGATGGCCTTCAACATCATGATCGACAATACCGACGATCACGCGAAGAACCATGCCTTTCTTCGAGCCGCAGACGGATCATGGGCGCTGTCGCCCGCCTTCGACATCCCGACCCAGATGAACGGTCTTGGACAACAGGCATTGCAGATCTCGTCCAATCCCGGATTTGCCAATGATTTCAGCATCACCCACGCGGTCGCCGCCGCACCGCATTTCGGCATGACGAAGGATCAGGCGCGCCGGGAGTGGAACGACGTCGCGGGCTGGGTGGAAGAATGGCGCGATGTCTTTTCAGCATGCGGCGTCACCGGTGCCGATATCGATTATCTCGCCGATTTCCTCGACGCACCGGCGATGCGCGACCACCGGCGCGACGCCATCAGGCCCGCGTGAGCGACGCGCCGGGGAGCCGGAAACGCTTGATCCCATATCACCGCAAGCGGCGAACCCTCCTGGCCGGCGCGTCCTGATGAATACAAGCATTTTCTGATCCTGCATCCATCTCGGAAAACCGGGTGCCAGCGTCCCTCCCGCACATATTTCTTCTCCCCGGCCAATTCCCGTCCTGCCCGGGATCAGGTAGCGTCCGCCAAGCCATAGCAGGACGCTGTTCATGAACCACACGACCGCCCGGACCCTCCACCAGCAACTTGAAACCCGTTTCCCCGGCCTGGCGCTGGCTGGTCCCGCAGCGCTTCACAATCGGGCACCCGGCGAGCATCCGGAGAATTTTGGTGCGGCGGTGATGGCAATGCCCGCGTCCACGGCGGAGGCGGCGGCGGTGATCACTTGGGCGCGGGAAAACCGGGTGGGGATCGTGCCGCAGGGCGGGCGGACCGGGCTGGTCGGCGGCGGGGTCAGCCGCGAGGGGGAACTGATCCTCTCCACCGAAAGGCTCACCCGGATCGTGGCGATCCATGCGGAGGAACGCACCGTTGTCGTCGAGGCCGGGGTGACGCTGGAGGCGTTGCAACGGGCCTTGCTGCCGCTGGGGCTGACGCCCGGCATCGATCTTGCCTCGCGCGGCACCGCCACCATCGGCGGCATGACCTCGACAAATGCCGGGGGAATTCTTGCCTTTCGCAACGGGGTGATGCGCCATCAGGTGCTGGGACTGGAAGCAGTGCTGCCCGACGGATCGGTGTTTTCCGACATGAGCCGGGTGATCAAGGTCTCCGCCGGTCCAGACCTCAAGCATCTCATGATCGGCGGCGAAGGGGCCTATGGTTTTGTCACCCGCGTGGTGCTGAAGCTGGAGCGACGAAATCCCGAGCGGGCAACCGCACTGATCGGCGTGCCCTCCGCCACCTCGGCGCTTCACATCACCGGCGCGCTTGAGGCGCAATCCGGGCTGCAGCTGGAGGGTTGCGAACTGATGTGGGCAGATTTTTTTCGCGACAGTGCCAGGGCGCATGGCTTCGACACCGGCTGGCTGGAGGGGCAAACGCCTGCCGTGCTGCTGGTCGAGGTCTCCGGCGACACCGGCGACAGCGCCCGCGACGGGCTGGAATCGGCGCTGGCCTGGATATGGGAGGACGCAGGCATCACGTCAGGCCTCGTCGCGCAGTCGCTGACCCAGGCGCAAAAATTCTGGCAATTGCGCGAGGAGGCGGAGTTCATCTACAGGGAACACCGGGACGCGCCCTCCTATGACATTTCGGTGCCCCCCGGCAGTCTCGACGCCTATGTGGCGGGGTTGCGCCAGCGGCTGACGGCCGTCGATCCGAAACTCGGGGCCTATGTCTACGGGCATATGGCGGATGGCAACCTGCATCTGTCGATCACCCATGCGGGCGCGGTCGATGCCGCCGCCAGACATGCCATCGAGGCGGCGCTCTATGAGGGCGTACAGGCGATGGGCGGCAGCTTTTCCGCCGAACACGGGGTTGGCACCGACAAGCGCGCGGCCTATCTCCAGCATGCCGACCCCGTCAAGCGGGCGCTGGGCGTGGCGATCAAGCGCCTGCTTGATCCCGGCCTGCTTTTCAATCCGGGCAAGGTGCCCTTCGCAACGGAACAGGGATAAAGATGGATCTGGGACTGACGGGAAAACGGGCGCTGGTACTTGCCTCCTCGCGCGGGCTTGGCGGCGGCATTGCCGATGCGCTGGTGGCCGAAGGCGCGCATGTGCTCCTGACCGGGCGCAATGCCGCGACACTCGAGGCGCGCGCCGAAGAGCTTACGGCACGCGGGCCGGGCAAGGCGGACTGGGTGGTGGCCGATCTCTTCGATGCATTCATTGTCGAGAACCTCACCGCTTCGGTGGCGGAAAAGCTCGGCGGGCTCGATATCCTCGTCAACAATTCCGGCGGTCCGCCGCCCGGCTCTTGCGCGGACATGTCGGCGGAAACGCTCAGCCATTACTTCAATGCGATGGTGCTGCGGCTGATCGGGCTCGGCCATGCCTTCCTGCCCGGCATGAGGGCGCAGGGGTTTGGCCGCATCCTGACGGTCGCCTCGTCGGGCATCATCGAACCGATTGCCGGACTTGCGCTGTCGAACACGCTCCGCCCGGCGCTGGCCGGCTGGTCGAAGACGCTGGCAACCGAGGTGGCAGGCCTCGGCATCACCGTCAACATGCTGCTGCCGGGCAGCATTCTGACCTCGCGGATCGACGAACTCGACCGGGCGGCGGCCGAGCGGGCAGGCAAGCCGCTCGACGAGGTCCGCGCCGCAAGCGAGGCGAAGATCCCGGCAAGGCGCTATGGCACGATCGAGGAATTCGGTGCCACAGCCGCCTTTCTCGTCAGCGAACGGGCAAGCTACATCACCGGCTCGATGATCCGCTGCGACGGCGGCGCGGCCCGCAGCCTCTAGAGTCTGTCAGGTTCATATTGAACCAGACAGACTCTAGGGCCCTTTGTTTTCGTTTGTCCTTTCGCGACGACGAATGCCGCGTGCGAACCGATCACGCCCCCGCCAACTTCACAACCATCAAGCACATGGCCCTGAACCTCATCCGGCGCGGAAAGGGCAAGCTGTCCGTCAATCTCGCCCGACACTCCGCAGCCTGGGACGACGACTTCCTCGTCCGCATCATCACCGGATAATGCGTTCACCCGATTCCCCTGCTCGCACCTGCTTTAGTAACCAGGTGATTGCCCTGCAGCCAGGCGGCGCTTGCCTTTCCCCCTCTGCCATGCCATCAGGCGCCCTCTTTTCGGGGCTGCGCCGGTGATTTTGCGGCAGCGTGCCCGATATCCATCCGTTGAGACCTAAGGGGAGATGGCCATGGCGCGTGCTTTGGGCTTTGATTTTGGCACGACCAATTCGGTGATTGCCGAGGCGGTGGCGGGCGAGACCCGGTCGATGCGGTTTTCGAGTGCGGCGGGCGAGGCGGAATCGATGCGCACGGCGCTGTCCTTTCTGAAGAACCGCGACACCAGCCTGCGTGTCGAGGCCGGACAGGCCGCCATCCGCCAGTTCATCGACAATCCCGGCGATTGCCGCTTCCTGCAATCGATCAAGACCTTTGCGGCGAGCCCGCTGTTCCAGGCAACGCTGATCTTTGCCCGGCGCAACAGTTTCGAAGACCTGATGTCTGCCTTTGTCGAGCGGCTGAAGACCTACGCGGGCGAGCACTGGCCGGAACAGCCGGGCCGTCTGGTGGTGGGGCGTCCGGTCGCCTTTGCCGGGGCCAATCCGGATGAGGAACTGGCGCTGACGCGCTATGGCGATGCACTGCGCCGCTCCGGCTTTGCCGATATCCACTATGTCTACGAGCCCGTCGCCGCCGCCTTCTATTTCGCCCGGAAGCTCAGGGAGGATGCGACCGTGCTGGTCGCCGATTTCGGTGGCGGCACCACCGACTA
Source organism: uncultured Gellertiella sp. (assembly GCF_963457605.1). Classification (GTDB taxonomy): domain Bacteria; phylum Pseudomonadota; class Alphaproteobacteria; order Rhizobiales; family Rhizobiaceae; genus Gellertiella. Next base: position 3,522,608 of record NZ_OY735139.1, on the reverse strand, counting down.
TTCGCTGATCCGCTTCGAGCATCGCGCCGGGCGGCTCACCGCCGAGCCGGTCGGCCATTCCGGCGTCGGGGTGGCGGGCGACCATTTCGATTTCCGCATCATCGACCAGATCGTCTCCCCGGAGATCGGCAAGGGCAGCACCTTCCGCAGCTTCGACAAGAAGCTCGAGGTGCCGTCGGGCTATTTCGCCAATTTCGGCCGCTGGAACCAGCTGTCGATCTTCAAGACCTCGAAGGAATTCACCGAACTCAAGAAGCTGGTGCGGGTCGCCGACGAGCCGGAAAAGCTCGAAGCCTTTGTCGATCTGGTCGATCATGACGAGGGCTTTCCGCTCTACCAGTCGGTGTCATCGCTGAAGATGGCGCTGTCGCTTGCGGAGGAGGCGGAGTTTCATTTCGCCCCGCTCGGGGCCGCCGGTCGCAAGCTGGTGCGCCGCCGCGATTTCGAAAGCTGGATCGCCCCCGATCTCGCGCGCATGGAATCGGCGCTCGACGAGGTGCTGGTGAAAACCGCAACGCCTGCCGATGCCATCGACAAGGTGTTTTTGACGGGCGGCACCTCCTTCGTGCCTGCCGTGCGGCGGATCTTCGAGAACCGCTTCGCGACCTCGCGCATCGAAAGCGGCGGCGAATTGCTGTCGATTGCCCATGGCCTGGCGCTGATCGGCGCGCGCGACGATATTTCCGAATGGACCGCCTGAAACTCCCGTCGGTGCTTGCCCCGCGCCGCCCGGCTCGGATAAGGTGAGGCCATGATCCCGTCAGACAGCCTCCAGCCCCGCGAACTCGCCGCGCTTCTGCATTTCTATGCGGATGCGGGGGTCGACTGGATGCTGGACGATCAGCCGGTCGACCGGTTCGCCGAATATGCCGCCGAACGGCAGGCGCGAAGCCAGCGTGCCGCCGCACAGGCGCCGGCGCAGGTTCCGGCCCGCAGCACCGGGGCGGGGCCGCAGGCGGCCCCTCCCCGCGCCCAGTCCACCGCGCCGATTGCCGTGCCGGATGGCGAGGCGGTGGCGGAAGCCCGCCGGGTGGCCGCGACGGCCCAGACGCTCGAGGCGCTGCGTGAGGCGATTTCGGGCTTTGAATTCTGCAATCTGAAGCGCAGCGCCCGGCACGCGCTGTTTGCCACCGGTGCCGTCCAGTCCGGCATCATGGTGATCGGCTCGGTTCCCGATGCGGACGAGGACCGGGACGGAATACCCTTTGCCGGGGCATCCGGTGTGCTGTTCGACCGGATGCTGGCCTCCATCGGGCTTTCCCGCGACAGGGTGGTGCTGACCACCGCCCTGCCCTGGCGGCCGCCGGGAAACCGGATGCCCTATCAGGCCGAAATGGACATTTGCCGTCCGTTTCTCGAGCGCCAGATCGAGCTTTGCGCCCCGAAGGCCGTGCTCATCCTCGGCAATTTCACCTCCCGTTTCCTGCTCGGGCCGGAAGCGGCCATGCATAAGGTGCGCGGCGAATGGCACGATCTCGGCGTCGGCGGACTGGTGGTGCCCGCCCTCACCAGCCTTCACCCCCACGATCTGCTGCTGGCCGCACAAAACAAGCGGCTTGCCTGGCAGGATCTCCTGCGCTTCCGCATGAAGCTCAAAGACATCGCTCTGATCGAAGATCTGAGTTCGCTCTGATCGAAGATCTGAGTTCGCTCTGATCGAAGACCTGGCTCCCTCGTCCGGCTGATTTGCCCGCAGCAGGTTTTCAAAACCATGGCGGCAAGATGACGCCTGCATGCGCGGGGCGCATGGCAGACACGCGCTTGAGCGAGGGGGCTTTTCACGGTCCTGTCTTATTGTCAGCCTACAGCACGTCGCGATCTTCGAGACTCGCTCGCGCGCTGCAGGTCCTTGATTTGACGCATGTCGTCATCGCGAAACCGCTGCGCACTTTCGCGCGACATGCGTTTGGCGGAGGTCATCGACACCGGCGGGTTCTGGATCTGCCGGTTGAGCTTTATTTGCAAACCGTGTGACAAGCCAGGGACCGACCGCCATGTTCATTCGCCGACATCAGGTACATTCCGTGTTCGAAAGCCTTCAGGCCGCAGTCCTTATCCAGCGGCTGGCGGTCCATGGCCGCCCCGCCCATTTCGTCACCAATGAGCAGATCACGGCGCAGGGCTTCGGCCGGATGACCGGCAGGCCGCCCCGCCCGATGGATGGGCCTTTCGAATGCCGGTGAAGTCCAGGGTACCGAATGTGTCAGCGGCGCGCGCGCCCGTGGTGGCCTCAGGCGCTTTCGGTCTAGGGGGCAGCAACATCGACAGCAGCATGAAAGGCATGGTCGAGATGCACGAGTTTTGCCGCCTGCCAGCGCCGGTAATCATCGAGGAAGTCGGCGGACACCCAGAGTTCGGCCTTGCGCCGGTTGCCCTCCCAGCCGATCACCTGCATCTCCGCCGCCTTGCGGAACAGCCGCTGCAAATGGGTGTGCGACATCAGATAGGCATCCGCCATGGCGCGGATATTGACCGTGCCGAGATTGTAGCGTCCCTCGGCATTGGCCGTGGTGCGGCCACAGCGCGCCATCAGTTCGTCCATCACCAGCCCGCCGCTTTCCGTCCACTGAAACAGGCCGACGGCCACAGGCGGGTCCAGCCAGGCCTTGTCTTCCAGACAGCGACGCGCCGCGACCGGCTGGGCGCGGCGGAAAATGCCGGGATCGCGCACCAGCGCCGCCTGCCGCTCGCCGCCGTCGATCTGGTCGAGAAGCGCGATGTTGAAGCGGAACCAGGTGGCCATGGTCTCTTCCGCCTGTTCGCTGATTTCGACACGCCTGCGGCGGCTGCGCCCGCCATCCGGATGCGGGATATCGCGCACATAGCGGTAATGGCGCATTTCCTCGATGAAATTCAGCACCGTATTGCGGCTGGCCGCCCCCGTCGGCGTGATCAGGTCACGCAGCCGACCGACCGTCAGGCCCGACGCCTTGTTCGCCACATGATATTCGAAATGCAATGCGAAGGCGGCCTGGGACAGGAGCCAGCGCTGGTGGGAGCCCAGCGCCCGGCAGAGGCGCGGATTGGCCTGAAATGTGGCCAGCAGGTTGCCCGACAGGTCGCAAAGCGCCTGCTGGAAGCGGGGACTGGCCAGGATCCGCTCGACGGTGAGCGGCGAAAACGCGTCGGAATCGTTCGAGTTGCCATGAGAGAGAATGTCGATCGGCAGTGCAAAATCATGCATGTCATCACTCGGGCTTGGGGGCCACAGCGGCTGCATCGCCGGCGTTCCCCTTACTCCAGACGGGCATTCATCCCCTCCACAGGCATGAACCTGCCCGTATATGACTTTAAAATCAAGAAGATTGCTAATTTTCGGTTAATGCAAAAACACCGGGACGGTTTTTTAAAACGGCATTAAGCAAGACCCTGTCGCAAACGACACCGCGCCCGGCCTTCCGCTTTCGCAATGATGCCCCTGCCCGACGCATTCGGACATCCCGAAGCAGGGCCCTCTTTCAAGGACATTTTCGATGATTCGCAGCCTGCTCTCCATCGCCAGTCTCATGGCATCGACACTGATGATGATGGTTGGCTTCGGCTTGATGAACTACATGCTGCCGGTGCGGTCCGTGCATGAGGGCTGGTCGACCATCGTGATCTCGGTGATCGCCACCGGCTACACGTTCGGCTTCACCCTGTCCTGCATCGTCACCCCGTATTTCGTCCGCCGGGTCGGCCATGTCCGGGTGTTCGGGGCACTGATCACGATGTTGACCGTCAGCATCCTGCTCTGTGCGCTGCTGGTGAACTGGAAGGCCTGGTTCTTCTTCCGCATGCTGTCAGGCTTTGCCATTGCCGGGGCCTATCTGATCATCGAGAGCTGGCTGAACGAGCGGGTCACCAATGACAATCGCGGCACGCTGTTTTCGATCTACATGATCACCTGCCTGGTGGGATCGATTGGCGGGCAATATCTGGTGCCGCTCGGCGACATCAATTCCACCACCCTGTTCATGCTCTGCGGCGTGATCTTTTCGCTGGCGCTGCTGCCGACCGCCCTGTCGACGGCGGAGACCCCTGCCCCCATCGCCAAGGCCAGCTTCAACCTGCCAAAGCTCTACCGGCGCTCGCCGATTGCCTTCTGGGGGTCGCTGCTGTCAGGCGCGCTGTCGGGCACCTGGGGCAGTCTTGGCGGTGTCTACACGCAGAAGGCCGGCCTTACCACCGCCGAGGGCGCGACGCTGCTGGCGGCGGCACTTGCGGGCGGTGCCTTCTCGCAAATGCCGATCGGCCGTCTGTCCGACCGCATCGACCGGCGCTATGTGATGATCGGCTGCGGCGTGATCGGGCTTGTCTCCAGCGTGCTGATGAGCGCCATCGGCCACGGCAACATCTACGCCCTCTATGGCGCGGCCTTCCTGGTCGGCACCGTGCTCTATCCGGTCTATGCGCTGAATGTGGCGCATGCCAATGACCGCGCAGAACCGGAGGAATATGTCATGATCTCGAGCGGCATCATGATCCTCTACGGTCTCGGCACCGTTTCCGGCCCGCTGATGGGGGGAACGCTGATGGAATATGTCGGACCGAACGGCCTTTTGTGGTTCCTCGCCACGGCCTTCACCCTCTATGCCTTCTATGCGGGCTGGCGCATGAAGCGGCGCATCACCGACGGCAGGGATTCGGCGACCGATTTTCATGCCATGCCGATCCCGATGCAGGGCACCGAAGGCGTCAGCCAGCAGGGCTGAGCCTTTTACGGCAGCCAGTCGCGGTGCTGCCGTCTCTCGCGGTGGATGATGTAGATGCCGGCCGATACGGTGATCAGCGTGCCGAGCACCATGCTGCCGGTCGGCACCTCGGCAAAGACCAGAAAGGACACCGCGGTTCCCAGCAGGATCGAGGCATATTCGAAGGGCGCGATGGTCGAGACATCGGCGTGGCGATAGCTTTCGGTGAGGAAAATCTGCGCGACGCCGCCGAGAAAGCCCGCCCCGACCAGCAGCAGGGTCTGATGCAGGCCGAGCTGGTTCCAGCCGAATGGCAGGGTGAGCAGCGACAGCAGCGCTGAGGTGATCGAGAAATACAGCACGATGGTGGTGGTCTTCTCGCTGCGCACGAGGATGCGGATCTGGATCATCGCCAGCGCCGCCCCGGCAGCTGAGGCAAGCACCACCAGGGCGGCCAGGGCCTCGCCCGCCCCGAGCCCGAGACTGCGCATCAGCGTCAGTTTCGGCCAGAGGATGATCAGGACGCCGAGAAAGCCGACAGCCACCGCGCTCCAGCGGTAGATCCTGACCTGTTCGCCCAGCATCGCCCAGGCAAAAAACACCGCAAATAGCGGCATCGCATAGCCGATGGCAATCCATTCCGGCAGCGGCAGATGCACCAGCCCGTAAAAACCGCAGCCCATCGACAGCACGCCGATGAAGCCGCGCCGGAAATGCCCAAGCGGGCTTTCCGTGACAAAGGCCTGCCGGAGCTGGCCGCGCGCCATCAGGTAGAAGAGGATCGGCACCAGCGCGAAGGCCGAACGATAGAAGGTGATCTCGCCGGGATTGACGCCCGACCCCGCCAGTTTGATCAGGGTCTGCATGCCGAGAAAAATCGCAATCGAACAGAGCTTGAGCAGGATGCCCCTGATGGAACCGGCAGGCTTTGACATGGTCGGCTTTCAAAAAGGTTGCCATCGCACCGGAGCGCATGACAGACTGGCCTTCGACGGCAAGTGTTGTAACCGGGAATGACACCTTCAGGCATGAATACTTCTGACTGGCATTGCAATAGTGCTGATGAAGGCTCAACCAGCGATTTTGATCGCTTCTGATAAATTATCATCAATTTTAATAATCATTCAGAAATTGATGCCAGAGTGTCAGACGCAAAACTGGCTTATATCATTTCCCGAGGGGTTTACCGAGGTCGTGCCAGAATGACAGGTGCAACGTATAGATCCGAACCGGGAACCATCATGCGCAAAGAAACGGGCCAGGCTATCCACCTGGCAGATTACCGCCCTACCAGCTTCGTACTTGAACGGGTGGATCTCACTTTTGAGCTTGATCCGACTGCCACCAAGGTGGAATCCCGACTGATCTTTCACCGGCGCGATGGCGTCGATGCGCGTGCGCCGCTGATGCTTGACGGGGATGACCTGGCGCTCGCGGGCCTGTTGCTGGACCAGAACGAACTGCCCGCCGAGCAGTTTACCGTGTCGCCCCAGGGCCTGACGATCCGCAACCTGCCGGAACAGGCGCCGTTCGAGATCACCGTCACCACGATCATCAATCCCGAGGCCAATACCCAGCTGATGGGGCTTTACCGCACCGGCGGCATCTATTGCACCCAGTGCGAGGCGGAAGGGTTCCGCCGCATCACCTATTTCCCCGACCGGCCCGACGTGCTTGCCCCCTATACCGTCAACATCATCGCCAGCAAGGCGGAAAATCCGCTGCTGCTGTCGAACGGCAATTTCCTCGGTGGTGCCGGCTATGGCGGCGACCTGCATTTTGCCGCCTGGTTCGATCCGCATCCCAAGCCCAGCTATCTCTTCGCGCTGGTCGCGGGCGATCTCGGCGTGGTCGAGGACAGTTTCGTCACCCGGTCCGGACGCGAGGTGGCGCTGAAGATCTATGTCGAGCACGGCAAGGAGCCGCGCGCCGCCTATGCGATGGATGCGCTGAAGCGCTCGATGCGCTGGGACGAGGAGGTGTTCGGCCGCGAATATGATCTCGACATCTTCATGATCGTCGCGGTTTCCGACTTCAACATGGGGGCGATGGAAAACAAGGGCCTCAACATCTTCAACGACAAATATGTGCTGGCCGATCCCGAGACGGCGACGGATGCCGACTATGCCAATATCGAGGCGATCATCGCGCATGAATATTTCCACAACTGGACCGGCAACCGCATCACCTGCCGCGACTGGTTCCAGCTCTGCCTGAAGGAAGGCCTGACGGTCTATCGCGACCACGAATTCTCCGCCGACCAGCGCTCGCGCGCCGTCAAGCGCATCGCCGAGGCGCGGCACCTGAAATCGGAACAGTTTGCCGAGGATGCGGGCCCGCTCGCCCATCCCGTGCGCCCGACCGCCTATCGCGAGATCAACAATTTCTACACGTCCACTGTCTACGAGAAGGGCAGCGAGGTGACGCGCATGATCGCCACCATTCTCGGGCCGGATCTGTTCAAGCAGGGCATGGACCTCTATTTCGACCGGCATGACGGCGATGCCGCGACGGTGGAGGATTTCGTCAAATGCTTCGAGGACGCCAGCGGCACCGGCCTCTCGCAATTCTCCCTCTGGTACCATCAGGCCGGTACGCCGCTTCTCACCGTCTCTGACACCCATGACGCCGCAACCGCCACCTATACGTTGACGATGGAGCAGCTGGTTCCGCCCACCCCCGGCCAGCCGGACAAGAAGCCCATGCATATTCCGGTGCGGCTTGGCCTGCTCGACGCGGCGGGTGCGGAAATATCAGCCGTATCCGTCTCGGGTGCCGAAATGCGCGGCGATGTCCTGCATCTCACCCAGGCCCGGCAGACCGTCACCTTCACCGGCATTGCGCAGCGGCCGATCCTGTCCCTGAACCGCAGCTTTTCAGCACCGGTCAATATCAGGTTCGTGCAGGCAGAGCGGGATCTGGCGCTGATCGCCACCCATGAAAGGGACCTGTTTGCCCGCTGGCAGGCGATCACCGATCTGGCGCTGAAAGACATGACCGCAAGTGTCGAGCAGTTGCGCAACGGTGGCACGGCGGCGGCAAGCCCCGATGTGGTGGACATCCTGATCGGCACGGCGCGCGATGGCAGCCTCGAGCCGGCCTTCCGCGCCCAGGCCCTGGCGCTGCCCGGCGAAACCGACATTGCCCGCGAGCTGAAGTCCAACAACGACCCGGATGCCATCCATCAGGCGCGCCGTGCGGTGCTGTCGGCCGTCGCCAGCGCCGGTCAGGCCGAGTTTGAAGCGATCCATGCCGCCATGGCCAGCACCGGCCCCTTTGCGCCCGATGCGGCCAGTGCCGGGCGGCGGGCGCTTGCCAATACGGCGCTTACCTATCTGGCGCTGGCCGAGGGCACGCCTGCGCGGGCAGCGCGCGCCTTTGCCTCTGCCGACAACATGACCGACCTCAGCCACGCGCTGAGCGTGCTTGCCCATCATTTCCCCGATGCGCCGGAAACACTGCACGCGCTCGCCACATTCGAGGAACGCTTCCGCGACAATGCGCTGGTGATCGACAAGTGGTTTGCGGTGCAGGCATCGATCCCCGGGGCCTCCACGCTGCAGCGGGTGACCGAGCTTGCGGCCCATCCGCTGTTCAACAGCCGCAATCCCAACCGCATCCGGGCGCTGGCCGGCACGTTCTGCTTCTCCAACCCCACCGGCTTCAACCGGGCGGATGGCGAAGGCTACCGGTTCCTGGCTCGCCAGATTCTCGACATCGACCCGAGGAATCCGCAACTGGCCGCACGCCTGCTGACGGCGCTGCGCTCCTGGCAGACGCTGGAAGCCGGCCGCGCCGGACATGCCCGCCTGGCGCTGGAAGTGATCCAGCGGGCAAGCGGTCTCTCGGCAGATGTCAAGGATATCGTCGAACGCATGCTCGCGGGCTAGAGTCTGTCAGGTTCATATTGAACCAGCCAGACTCTGGCTCCCCTTGTTGTCGTTTGTCTTTTCGCTCAAACAAGTTTGAGCGGGAAAACCGGATTCCACTTTTTCCCTGACAAACTCTAGAACCTGCCCTGCCCCGCCCTCCCGCAAACCAGTCCGCCGCCGGCGAAATTCGCCTGTTCGATCCTATGGTTAACGATCCGTTACTTTTCTGCTGGACAAGGCGAATCACCTTTGATTCATTAGGGTAGATTCGCAGCGGCGGTTTCGCGAATCACCAAAGGGATCAAGGTTTGAAGAGATGATGGACGCGCGGCGGGCGACCGCAGCCGAGGCTCGGCTGCGCCTGAAATTTCCGGATCGCAGGGACGATTCCGGCACGGCGGGAATGGGCGGCAGCCCGTTGTCCCGTCCCTTCGCAGACTATCTGACCCAGCTCGAACCTTTGCTGAAAAAGGCGATCCCGGTGCTGATCGTCGCCTTTCTGGTGGTGGTGGCAATTGCCAGGGTGGCGGGCATCCTGTCGCAGCAGTCGCGCATCCAGGAAGCGGCCCGCGACAGCGTTTCCCTGTCTGCGGCACTTGCAGCGGCGGCGCTCACCATAGAACAGCAACCCATTGACCTGACGGCACGTGCCGAGGTCGAATCCCGCCTGTCCCACGTCCTGCCGCAGGACCGGATGGCACCCGGCTCCTTCGTGCTGATGGTTTCGGCCAGCGGCAAGGTGATCGGCGGCTCGGCTGCCGGAGCAAGTTTCGTCGGACGCGATATCTTCAACCTGATCCCCGAAGTTGCCGCCGAGCGCAGCTTTGCCAGCCACAGCGGCATTTTCGAAACCCAGATCGGCAATGTCGCGCATTATGCAACGCTGGTGCTGATCGGCGACAGGGGTGATTTCGTTCTCGCCGCCCGCTCGCAGGCCCCGATCAACGACATGTGGCGCGAGGAAATCGCGCTGAATGTCACGCTGTTTTCCGGCATTTCGTCGATCCTGCTGGTCATTCTCTACGCCTATTACAACCAGGTGAAGCGGGCGCGCGACGCCGACACGATCTTCCTCGAATCCAACATGCGGGTGGAACTGGCGCTGTCGCGCGGCCGCTGCGGCTTGTGGGATTTCGATTTCGCCAATCGCCGCCTCTACTGGTCGCGCTCGATGTATGAAATGCTCGGCCAGCCGCCGTCGGACAATTTCCTCTCCTTCAGCGAAGCCGCCCGGCTGATGCATCCCGAAGACGACAATCTCTATGCGCTGGCCCGCTCCGTGGCGCGTGGCGATGCCCGCCAGGTCGACCGCGTCTTCCGCATGCGCCATGCCTCGGGCCATTATGTCTGGATGCGGGCCCGCGCCCAGGTGATCCGCAACCCGTCCGGCCGGGTGCACATGATCGGCATCGCGATGGATGTCACCGAGCAGCACCGCCTCGCCCAGCGCTATGCGGAAGCCGACCAGCGGCTGGCCGATGCCATCGAATGCACCTCCGAAGCCTTCGTGCTCTGGGACAAGAATGACCGGCTGGTGATGTGCAATGCGCATTTCCAGCAGGCCTATGGCCTGCCCGACAGCGTGCTGGTGCCGGGCACCGAGCGCAGCGTCGTCAATGCCGCTGCCGCCCGTCCGGTCATCGAACGGCGTCTGGCCGATGATGGCCGGGGCAACCAGTCGCAGACCACGGAAGTGCAACTGGCCGACGAACGCTGGCTGCAGATCAACGAACGGCGCACCCGCGACGGCGGCCTCGTTTCGGTCGGCACCGACATCACCCTCCTGAAGCGCAACCAGGAACGGTTGCGCGACAGCGAGCGCCGGCTGATGGCGACGATCAACGACCTCTCCACCTCGCGCCAGACGCTGGAGCGGCAGAAGGCGGAACTGTCGGTCGCCAATTCCAACTACCAGGCGGAAAAGGAACGGGCCGAGGCCGCCAACCGGGCGAAATCGGAATTCCTTGCCAACATGTCGCATGAGCTGCGCACGCCGCTGAACGCCATTCTCGGCTTTTCCGACATCCTGCAGAACCAGATGTTCGGCGGGCTGGGCTCGCCCAAATATCTCGAATATTCCAAGGACATCCACGACAGCGGCAAGCACCTGCTCAACGTCATCAACGACATTCTCGACATGTCGAAGATCGAGGCCGGGCATATGAAGCTGATGCGCGAGACCATCGATCTCGCGCCGCTGATCGAGGAAAGCCTGCGCTTCACCGCCATTCCCGCCGCCCACAAGGGCATCTATATCGACCAGCGGGTGGCCTCCGGCCTGTCACTGGTGGCCGACCGCCGGGCAATGAAGCAGATCCTGCTCAACATCCTGTCGAATGCGGTGAAATTCACCAACGAAGGCGGGCGGATCGCCGTTCGGGTCCGCCAGATTGCAGGCAGCGCCGTCTTCACCATCGCCGATACGGGCATCGGCATTCCGCCCTCCGCACTGGTCAAGATCGGCCAGCCCTTCGAGCAGGTTCAGAACCAGTATGCCAAGAGCCGCGGCGGCTCCGGCCTCGGTCTTGCCATCTCGCGCTCGCTGACCATGCTGCATGGCGGCAACATGAGCATCCGCTCCCGCGAAGGCTGCGGCACCGTCATCACCCTGCGCATTCCGGATTGCGGGGGACGGTAGTCTTGGGTCCGGCGAGGATTTTCGACACCGTCCGGAGGCCGAAAGCGACCGGCCCTGCGGGTTCCTGTCAATGATCCTTGGTATTACCCCCGTACCACCGCCTGAAACACCTTGCGCACCGCCTTTGACAGCCGCCGGATTTCGCTTTCGAGCGTCTTGATGTCGGGGCAGTCGCCTGCCCGGCAGATGAGGTCGATGAGGCCTGCCGGGGCTTCCTTCGGGTCGAAGGCACCATCGATGCAAAGCCGGGTGATCTGGGCGATGGCGCCGTAGAGCGTCAGCGCTTGCAGGCAGGTGTCGAGGTCGTTCTGGTCCATCACGCCCCGCCCGACCGCCTTCAGCGTTTCCGCCGTATCGAGGCCGCGCGGCGGCAGCACGGTGCCGCGGGCAGGCGCGGCAAGGGTCAGGAACTGGGCGATGAACTCGATGTCGATCAGCCCGCCGGGGATCAGCTTCAGATCCCAGATGTCCTTCGGCGGTTTTTCCTGCTCGATCAGGCCGCGCATCTCCACCACGTCCTTCGCCATCTTCAGAAGATCGGTCGAACCGGTCAGCACCTTGCGGATGATCTCGGCGGTTTCGCTGCGCAGGCTGTCATCGCCGCAGACCAGCCGGGCGCGGGACAGCGCCATGTGCTCCCAGGTCCAGGCCTCTTCCTTCTGGTATTTCTCGAAAGACTGGATACGGGTCGCCACCGGCCCCTTGTTGCCGGACGGGCGAAGCCGCATGTCGACCTCGAAGAGGATGCCTTCGCTGGTTGGAGCCGACAGCGCCGCCATCAGCCGCTGGGTGATGCGGGTGAAATAGCGGGTGGGATCGAGCGGTTTCGGACCGGTCGATTCAGGTGCTGCATCATCGTAATCATAGAGCAGGATGATATCGATGTCGGAACCGGCGGTCAGCTCGAAACTGCCGAGCTTGCCCATCCCCGCCACCGCCACCCGACCACCGGGAAAGGTGCCGTGGGCCTGGACCATCTCGCGCATCACCGCCTGAAGTGCGGCTGAAATCACCAGATCGGCCAGATGGGTAAATGCGCGGGCCGCCATGCCGGCGCGGATCGAGCCGGTGAGCAGCCGGATGCCGATCAGGAAGCGCTGTTCGGCGGCAAAGATCCGGAGCCGGTCGAGCACTTCCTCATAGGGCATGCTGTCGCTCAGGAACAGGCCGAGCCGTTCGGCGATATAGCCGCGCGTCGGCAGTTCGGACAACAGGCCGGGATCGAGCATGCCGTCAAACACATGCGGCCTTGCGGCGATGATGTCGGCAAGGCGCGGGGCCGAGGACATGATCGTCACCAGCAGCGACAGCAGGCCGGGATTGTTGCCGAGCAGCGAGAACAGCTGGATGCCCGAGGGCAGGCCGGAGATGAACGTGTCAAAGCGCAGCAAGGCCTCGTCGGCGCGCTTGTTCTCGCCGAAGACTTTGAGCAGTTCCGGCGTCAGCTCCGTCAGCCGTTCGCGCGCCTCGACCGATTGCGTCGCCCGGTAGCGCCCGTAATGCCAGGTGCGGATGACGCGGGAAATGTCGGAGGGACGGCTGAAGCCGAGTTTCGCCAGCGTTTCCAGCGTGTCGGGATCGTCGTTCTGGCCGGTGAAGACCAGGTTGCCGGTGGCCGTCGACAGCCGGTTTTCCTGCTCGAACAATTCGGCATAGCGCCGCTCCACCCGTTTCAGCACCTCGACCAGCGCCTCGGAAAAGGCGGCGGTATCGGCATGGCCGAGCATGTAGGCGATCCGCTTCAGCTCCGCCTCGCTTTCCGGCAGGAGATGGGTCTGCTCGTCGCGCACCATCTGCACGCGGTGCTCGACATCGCGCAGATACCAGTAGCATTCCGTCAGTTCCGCCGCCGTCGAGGCGTCGATCCACTTGGCTTCGGCCAGCCCCGCCAGCGTCTCCTCGGTCGCCCGGCTGCGCAGCGACGGCATGCGGCCGCCGGCGATCAGCTGCTGGGTCTGGGCGAAGAATTCGATCTCGCGGATGCCGCCGCGCCCGAGCTTGATATTGTGGCCCTTGACGGCAATCTTGCCATGGCCCTTGTGGGCGTGGATCTGCCGCTTGATCGAGTGGATGTCGGCAATCGCCGCATAATCCAGATATTTGCGATAGACGAAGGGCACGAGGTCGCGCAGGAAGGCCGTACCCGCCGCAAGGTCACCGCCGACAGGCCGCGCCTTGATGAAGGCGGCGCGTTCCCAGTTCTGGCCGCGGCCCTCATAATAGATCATCGCGGATTCGACCGGCACGGCCAGCGGCGTCGAGCCCGGATCGGGCCGCAGCCGGAGATCGGTGCGGAATACATAGCCATCGGCGGTGCGCTCCTGCATGATCCTGACCAGCCGGCGCATCATCCGGGCAAAGATCTCGGCAGCATCGAGGGGATCGCCGACAATTCCCGCGCCCACGTCGAAGAACACCACCAGATCGATGTCGGAGGAATAGTTGAGCTCGCGCGCGCCGAGCTTGCCCATGCCCAGCACGATCAGGCCCGATCCTTCGCTCGGTGCCTCGATATCCCTCACCTCAACCTTGCCGCTCGCGTGGGCGGCCAGCAGCAGATGGTCGATGGCGGCGGCAACCGAGGATTCGGCAAGGGCTGTCAGCCATTGCGTGGTCTGGCGGGCATCGAAGATCCGGGCAAGGTCGGCAAGCGCCACCAGAAACGAGATGCGGCGCTTGGCCTGGCGCAGACGGCTCATCACCTCCGCCTCGGGAGGCAGGGCCTCGCCCTCGCCCTTCCAGGCCAGCCGCGCCTCATGGACCAGCCGCGCCAGTTCCGCCTCGAGCGGTGCCGTCAGCGCAATCGACATGAGTTCGGGATCGCGATTGGCACTTTCCCGCAGATAGGGCGACAGCGACAGCGCCGAAACGATGAAATCCCGCAGCACGCTCTCGCCCGCCAGCAGGGCCTGCACGGCGGGCTGATGCCGGGCGATGTCCTTCAGATCCGACAGGACCGACTTCGCCTCCGTCTGGCTGGAAGGCTTCAGCGGATGGGATTGAATGTCTCTCAGGCTGGCTGCAGTCACGCTTGCTATGCTCCCCCATTGGCTGCGGACGCTGCTTGTGGTTCCGCACGGGGCGAGATGTAGCAGGCGGTGGCGTCAAGGGAAACGGTGAATGCGCCCGCCGGCTCAGGCGCTGATTTTCAGCCGCCCGATGCCAGCCTTCTCGCCCGACCTCTCGCCCGACTTCTGGCCCGACTTCTGGCCAGTCCGGGGCCTGCGGCTCTGGTTGAGCCCATGCGCCGCACGCGCGGTGTCGACGAGCGAGGCGGGAACCGCGCCTTTCCGGCGGGCATTCATCCAGTCAAGCACATCGACCAGATGCCAGATCGAAGCCGAGCCTTCATGGACCGGCAAGGGAAAATCGGCATGGGCATGCATGGTCTTGCGCATTGCCTGGCGGGTGACGCCGAGGCAGTCGGCGATGTCGCTGAGGCCGACATAATCCGGGCAGGCCTCCACCAGCCGTATGCCGGGAATGGCGCTTTCGACATCACCGAGTGCCGTCGCAAGGGCATCGGCTGCGGACGCGGCCTCGCGCGTGAACTCCACGGCCAGCCGCCCGGCCATGCCGATCCCCGGCAATCCGTCCGTACAACCCGCCTCCCCCAGCCGCTCGACCAGCTGGTCGAAATCCGTCTCATCGGCAGGCAGGGCAAATTTCAGGGTAAAGATGAAATCCTGCATCAGCTTTCGTCCTTGTCATAAACACATTTATCCACGACACGCCTGAGGGCGCGTGCATGGTTGCCGGGGTTCTTCGGCTTGCTCCAGATACTGGTCAGGCAAAACTCGCCACATCGACAATCATCGTGCCTGACGGGACACTTCATCTTGCCCCATGCGTGACTGCCGCCAACATCAATTCGCCAGCCCTTTGCTTCCGTGTGACGCAAGGCATCCTCGATCTCGGGGTTCTGATGCCGTCGCCGCATCGTGATCTTTCCTCCATCATAGGCAACTATACGAAGTTGTCAACCGACAACTTTACATTAGCATTAACTAACTAAAATAAGCCTGACGTGAGACAGGACGCAAGCAACCGCTGTAAATCCCCTCATCCCCGGAAGCGCAATGTCACCGTCAGCCCGGGGTGAGCGGTCTTTTCCGGGTCGGTATCCGACAGTGTGAGCCTGCCGCCGTGCAGGTCCATGACGGCACCGGCGAGTGCAAGTCCGAGGCCGGTGCCGGGTTTGGAGCGGCTTTCGTCGAGTCGGACGAAGCGTTTGACCACATCGGCGCGGCGGTCTTCGGGGATGCCGCGGCCATGGTCGGATATGGCGAGCGCAACACCCTCCCCCGCGCGTGCGAGGCTGACGCGGATCAGCCGCTCGGACGCGTTGCCATCGGCATATTTGATGGCATTGTCGATGAGATTGGCGAGCGTCTGGCCGATCAGTTCCCGGTTGCCGGAAATGCCGATACCGGGGGCAATCGTGCCTTCCAGCCGGAAGCCCGCCTCTTCGGCGACGGGTTCGTAAAGCTCGACGCAATCGGCGGCGATGGCGGAGAGATCGAGATCCGACAGCATCGCGGCCTGCGAGCCGGCCTCGACCCTTGAAATCATCAGCAGCGCGTCGAAGGTGCGGATGAGCTGGTCGGATTCGGCGATGATGCCTTCAAGGCCGGCGCGGCGCTGGTCGCCATCGCCGGTCTCCAGCGTTTCGGCGGCGCGGTTGCGCAGCCGCGTCAGCGGTGTCTTCAGGTCATGGGCAATATTGTCGGAGACCTGCCGCAGCCCCTCGTCGAGTCTGGCGATCCTTTCCAGCATGCTGTTCAGCGACACCGACAGCCGGTCGAATTCGTCGCCGGACCCGCCAAACGGCAGGCGCTGGGTCAGGTCTCCGGCCATGATCTTCTTGCTGGCATCGGAAATCCGGTCGATGCGGCGCAGGGCGTTGCGGCCGATCAGCAGCCAGAGCAGGATCGCCCCGACCCCGAGCGCACCGACCGTGACGAAGACGGCGCGGCGCACCAGCATCCTCAGCGCCCCCGGTTCGGCAAGGTCGCGGCCGATCAGGATGCGCATGCCGTTGTCGAGGAAGAACACATTGGCAATCGCCATGCGCGGATGGCGTAGCGTCTCCTGATAGCGCTGGTAGGCAAAGGGCTGCTCCGTCCAGCCCTGCTGGTCGAATATGCCGGGCGGAACCGAGGCGACATTGCCGGCCAGCACTTCGCCCGTCGGCCCGGCAATCAGGTAGAGATTGGCGCCGGGCTGGCGGGCCCGCACCTCCATGGTGCGCGCCAGCCTTGCCACGCCGCCGCGCTCATAGGCTGCCTGGACATCGGTGACTTCCTGGTTCAGGGTCTCGCGGATTTCCGACACCAGCAGCCGTTCCGACATCGCGGTGACATAGAAGACCAGCGTGCCTGCGGCCAGCGCAAACAGGATGATGTAAATGGCGGAAAGGCGGACCGCCGTGGACATGAACAGCAGGCGAAAGCGGGACATGCCCGGTCACTCCCCGTCCTTGATCATGTAACCCGCCCCGCGAATGGTCTTCAGCAGCGGCGCACAATCGGGCTTCTCGATCTTGGCGCGCAGCCGCGAGATATGGACGTCGATGACATTGGTCTGCGGGTCGAAATGGTAATCCCAGACATGTTCGAGCAGCATGGTGCGGGTCACCACCTGGCCCGCATTCTTCATCAGGTATTCCAGCAGCCGGAATTCGCGCGGCTGCAGCAGCAGGTCCCTGCCTGCCCGGCGTGCGGTGTGGGAAAGCCGGTCCAGCTCGAGATCGCCGACCCGGTAGACCATGTCCTGTTCGGGCGTGCCCTTGCGGCGGCCAAGCACCTCGACCCGGGCGAGCAGCTCGCTGAAGGCATAGGGTTTCGGCAGGTAATCGTCGCCCCCGGCGCGAAGCCCGGTCACCCGGTCATCCACCTGGCCAAGGGCAGACAGAATCAGCACCGGCGTGTGCACGCCCTTGCGGCGCAGCTCGGCAATCACCGAAAGCCCGTCGCGACGCGGCAGCATCCGGTCGATCACCAGGACGTCATAGCTGTTCTCCAGCCCCATGAACAGGCCGCTTTCACCATCGCTGGCATGATCGGCCACAACTCCCGCCTCCCTGAACGCCTTGACCAGATAGGCCGCCGCTTCAAGATCGTCTTCAATCACCAGTATCTTCATGGAGGTCATCTTAGCGCCTCATGCAATAATCGCGCAATCCGGGGGATGTGGTGAGGTGCGCAACACATTCCTTGGCGCATCGGGCCTACCCCCACCGCTGCCCCTCGTGCAAACCTCCGGTTTGCGTTGGGGCAGGGCCGGGGTGAGGGCAGGCCCGAGGTGGGACATCTTTTGTGACACAAGATGCCCCACCCTCTCCTTGAGCAATTCCCCCCGGGGGAGCCGTCAGCCTCACCCCCTGGCGATATCCAGTGCCATGAAGCGGGTGCCTTCGGTCGATTCGATCTGGAACAGCGCCTTCTTGCGGCCGTCGTTGCGGGCCTTGTCGAGGGCCTTTTCGATGTCGGCGACGGTCCTGACCTCGTGGTTGTTGACCGAGGTGATGGTTTCGCCCTGCTTCAGGCCCTTGTCGGCGGCATCGGAGTCCGGATCGACCTGCGTGACCGTCACGCCCTTGCCACCATCGGCGGGGGAGACCGTCAGGCCGAGTCCGGCAAGCGCCTTGTCGGTCGAGGGGGTCTGGTCGTCGGGCTGGGTCTGGTCATCGGCGGAGGCCTGCTTCTGTTCGGCAGGCAGGTTGCCCAGCGTCAGTTGCACCACCTCGGACTTGCCATTGCGCCAGAGCGTCACTTCCACCTTGGTGCCGGGCGCCGTCGAGCCGATGCGGCGCGAGAGGTCGCGGGCATCCTTCACCGGTTCGCCATTGACGGCGGTGACCACGTCGCCCTTCATCATCCCGGCCTTCTGGCCGGGCGAACCTTCCTGCGGGGCAACCACCAGCGCGCCGGAGGCTTCGGCAAGGCCGAGGGAATCGGCGATATCCTGGGTGACGGGCTGGATCTGCACGCCGAGCCAGCCACGCGACACCGAACCGGTCTTGATCAGATCCTGCACCACGGTCTGGGCGATGGTGGAGGGAATGGCGAAGGCGATGCCGACATTGCCGCCGGAGGGCGAGAAGATCGCGGTGTTGATGCCGACCACTTCGCCGGACAGGTTGAAGGTCGGGCCACCGGAATTGCCCTTGTTGACGGCGGCATCGACCTGCAGATAGTCGTCATAGGGGCCGGAGCCGATATCGCGGCCGCGCGCCGAGATGATGCCCGCCGTCACGGTGCCGCCAAGGCCGAAGGGATTGCCGACAGCAACCACCCAGTCGCCGACCCGGACCTTCGCGTCATCGGCAAATTTCACATAGGTGAAGTTGCGCTTGGCATCGACCTTCAGCACGGCGAGATCGGTGCGGCTGTCCTTGCCGACCAGCTTGGCATCCAGCTCGGTGCCATCATTGAGCACCACCGTATAGGCCTGGCCATCGCTGACCACGTGATTGTTGGTGACGATATAGCCATCCCCGGAGATGAAGAAGCCGGAGCCTTGCGCAACGGGACGCAGGTGACCCTTGCCATGCGGAAGCTTGTGCGGCGTCTGGTTCTGGCCACTGCCGGGCAGCTGGCCGCCGAACTGCTTGAACAGCCGCTTCAGCGGGTGATCGTCGGGCAGCTGGTCGAAATCCTCGCCGCCGAAATTGAAGGAGAAGCCGTTGCCGTCATCGGCGGTCTGCTCGACATTCGACTGGACCCGGACGGACACCACGGCGGGCGTGACCGCGCCGACCACATCGGCAAAGCTCGGCACCGCGGGTGCCTGCACCGCGACCGCATCCGCGCGGGCGGCAAGAATGCCATGCGGGATGCCCGTGACGATGACACCGGCGGTCAATGCCGAAAGGGCCGAAGCCTTCAGCAGGGATTTTACGGAAAAAAGTCCAGTCTTCTGCGTGACCATGGTCGTCTGCCTTCTCTCTTGTCTCCGCCGTTTACCGGTGGCGGTGAAGTTGATGACAGAGATATAGGGGCAGAGACCTTACCAGTAACTGTCTGGCGCATGAAATATTGGTAATGTTGCGGGGTCGGGGCAAACTCTAGAGTCTGTCAGTTTTAGATAGAAGCATATCCTGCATGCGTGATGTATCGCGAGCATTCTTCAGGGGTAAATTCTTTGAGGAGTTCTCCGATGCGACGCCAAGTCGTTTCAATGGTTCGCTCCTCGGCTTTGCGGACGAGCGTTTTCAGCTTTGAGAACATCATTTCGATTGGATTGAGGTCTGGTGAATAGGGCGGCAGAAAGAACATGCGAGCCCCTTGTGCCCGCACCGCCTCGCTGGCGGCCTTGCATTTGTGGCTGCCCAGGTTGTCGAGGACGACAATGTCACCGGCTTTCAGCACGGGGACAAGACATTGCTGAACCCATGCTGTAAAGGCGATACTGTTGATGGGGCCGTCGAGCACGAAAGGCGCAACGATGCCGTTGCGCCGCAGCCCGGCCAAAAAGGTCAGTGTTTTCCAGTGGCCATGCGGCACCTTCGCGATCAGGGGCTGACCGCGCGGGCACCAGCCGCAGGTCCGCGTCATGTTGGTCTTGACCCAGGTCTCATCAATGAAAACAAGCCGTTCCGGATCAATCCGGTGCTGATGGGCCTTCCAACGCGCTCTGAACCTTGCCACTTTCGGCCTGTCCTGCTCACTGGCTACCAGCGTTTTTTTTAAAGGTATTTCCCTGGCTGCGCAGGAACCGCCACACCGTATCGTGTGATACATGGATGCCAAACGACTGAAGATCGGCGGCAAGGGCTCTGACCGTCCAGTCAGACTTTGCGGCCAGCCGCTGGCGCACCTTCTCTGCCAGGTCACCGCTCAGAATGGGCTTGACATGGCCGCCAATTTTCGATGGCAGCAGCCCTTTGCCCGAGCGCGAAAGCTGACCGATCCGAACCGCCGAGGCGACCGATATTCCAAACCGTTCCGCCGCCGCGCGAACAGTCATGCCACCCGTCAACGCATCCGCCACCCGGGCCCGCAAATCAAGAGAAAGAGGCTTCACCATCCTTGCTGGCCTCCCTTCCAGCAAGATGCTTGAATCAGAAAAAACACAAAATTGGAATCCCTCCAGATTCAATTTGTCACTGACAGACTCTAGAGTTTGTCAGGGAAAAGTGGAATCCGGTTTTCCCGAAAGGACAAACGAAAACAAAGGGCCCTAGAGTCTGTCTGGTTCAATATGAACCTGACAGACTCTAAGCGTCAGCTCCATCAGCTTTTGCCACCGGGATGGCAGCCATTTCCCGTATCCATCGCGCATTTTCATAGTCCTCGTCGACATCCCAGAAGGAGATGGCCTTTGCAAGATCATCAAACGTGACCGAGCCTTCGACAACCATGTCCATCAGGATTTCCACTCCGACCTCACCGAAAAAGGCGCGCACATGCGGTCGCCACTGCCGCTGCGTACATCCGGGACGAAGGCAGGCCAGAAGTGTGTCTGCGTCGATGGGAGGCGGAAGCGGCGCGTTGACCGTGGTCAATGCCTGCCAGATGGCGTCACTTTCCTGCCGGCAATTGTTCATGCGGATTTATACCAGAGAAATCGACAGCCATCAGGCAAACCGGCTCACCGGATCAGCGCCATCCAGATTCACTCGTCCTTCAGGATCGCCTCGACCCGTGCCTGTTCCTCGGGGGTAAGGCCGGGGCGTTCGGTGGCTGTCCGTCGGCGGCGGGCCATCAGGATGAGTGACAGGCCGCCGATGGCGACCAGCAGGCCGGGCATGCCCCAGAGGATCAGGGTGCGCCCGGACACGCGCGGCTTCAGCAGCACGAATTCGCCATAGCGTGACACCAGATAGTCGAAGACCTGCTGGTCGCTGTCGCCGCGCGCCAGCCGCTGGCGGACGAGGAGGCGGAGGTCCTTGGCAAGTTCCGCGTTGGAATCGTCAATCGACTGGTTCTGGCAGACCATGCAGCGCAAGTTGGCCGAAATCGCCCGGGCCCGCGCCTCGAGCGCCGGGTCGGCCAGCATCTCGTCGGGATTGACCGCAAGGGCGGGCAGCGCCGAGGCGAACAGGAAGAGGGCGAGCGCGATCCGGCGGATCATTCGGCAGCCTCCAGGGCGGCGGCCAGCATCCGGGCCTTGCGGCGCGGCGCACCGACGCGCAACCGCCGGTCGGAGAGCGAGACGAAGCCGCCGATGGCCATGATCACCGCGCCCAGCCAGATGCAGAGGATCCACGGCTTCCACCAGATCCGCACGACGATGCCGCCATTGGCCATGGGATCGCCGAGCGAGACATAGAGCTGCGACAGGCCGTAGGTCTTGATGCCCGCCTCGGTGGTCGGCATTTTCCGCGCCACATAGATGCGCTTGGCGGAGGAGACGTCGCCTGCATCCGCACCACCGCGCTTCAGGATGAAATGCGCCCGGCTTTCCTGATAGTTCGGACCCTGGTCAGCCGACACGCCGTCAAAGGTGATGGAATAGCCGCCCGCCTCGACGGTGGCCCCCGGCTTCATTTCGCGGACATTTTCCGTGGCAAAGACGGTGACGATGACAATGCCCAGCACGCTGACGCCGAAGCCGAGATGGGCAATCGCCGTGCCGAAGGCCGAACGCGGCAGGCCGAACAGCCGCCGCAGCGCCACCGGGGTTTCGACCCGGCCAAAACCGGCGCGGCCCCAGAGATCGGCCAGCGCACCAATAATCAGCCAGAACCCGGCGGCAAGGCCCGCCACCGCCATCACCGGCCCGCCATTATGGGCATAGTAGAAGCCGAGCGCCAGCACCATGGCCAGAAGCGCGATCACCATCAGCCGCTGCGACGCGGCCAGCAGATCGCCGCGCTTCCAGGCCAGCAGCGGCCCGAAGGGCATCACCACCAGCAGCGGCAGCATCAGCAGGCCGAAGGTGAGGTTGAAGAACGGCGCGCCGACGGAAATCTTCTCGCCGGTCAGGGTTTCGACCAGCATCGGATAGAGCGTGCCGGTCAGAACGGTGGCAGTGGAGACCGTCAGGATCAGGTTGTTCAGCACCAGCGCGCCCTCGCGCGAGATCGGCTGGAACAGCCCGCCCGCCGTCAGCCGGTTCGCCCGGACCGCAAAAAGGGTCAGCGCCCCGCCGATGAACAGCATCAGGATGACGAGGATGAAGATGCCGCGCGTCGGATCGGAGGCAAAGGCATGGACCGAGGTCAGGACGCCGGAGCGCACCAGGAAGGTGCCGAGCAGCGACAGCGAGAAGGTGAGGATCGACAGCAGGATCGTCCAGATCTTCAGCGCCTCGCGCTTTTCCATCACCAGCGCCGAATGCAGCAGCGCGGTGCCCGCCAGCCAGGGCATGAAGGAGGCGTTTTCGACCGGGTCCCAGAACCACCAGCCGCCCCAGCCCAGTTCGTAATAGGCCCAGTAGGAGCCCATGGCGATGCCCGCCGTCAGGAAGGCCCAGGCCATCAGCGCCCAGGGCCGCACCCAGCGCGCCCAGGCGGCATCGATGCGGCCTTCGATCAGCGCCGCCACGGCGAACGAGAAGCAGACGGAAAAGCCGACATAGCCGAGATAGAGCAGTGGCGGATGGATGGCGAGGCCGACATCCTGCAAAACCGGGTTCAGATCCTGCCCCTCGACCGGGGCCGGATTGAGGCGGATGAAGGGATTGGAGGTGAGCAGGATGAACAGGATGAAGGCGGTGCTGATCCAGGCCTGCACCGACAGGGTCAGGGCCCGCAGCCGCACCGGAAGATTGCCGCTGAACAGCGCCACCAGCGCTGAAAACAGGCTGAGGATGAACAGCCACAGCATCATCGAGCCCTCGTGATTGCCCCAGACGCCGGAGATCCGGAACAGGTCGGGCACCAGCGAATGGGAATTCTGCCAGACATTCATCACGGAGAAATCCGAGACGAAATGGGCATGCATCAGCACGCCGAAGGCAACGGCAACCAGCAGGAACTGCAGGATGGTGCCGACCGGGGCGATTGCCATCAGCGGTCCGTCGCGCCGCGCCGCGCCGATCACCGGCAGGATGGCCATCAGCAATGCCACGACGAGCGACAGGACCAGCGCGAAATGCCCGAGTTCGATGATCATTTGGCTGCCTCTTCGCCCTTCCCGAAGCCCTGCGCCTTCAGCTTGTCGGCGACATCTTTCGGCATGTATTTCTCGTCATGCTTGGCAAGCACGATATCGGCGGCAAACAGCGCGCCATCGGGTCCGAACGCGCCCTCGGTCACCACCCCCTGCCCTTCGCGGAACAGGTCGGGCAGAATGCCGGTATAGGTGACCGGCACCTTGAGGCCGGTGCCATCTGTGACCGCGAAGGTGACCGTCGAGCCCTGGCCGCGCACCACCGAACCCGTCGCCACCAGCCCGCCGAGCCTTATGCGGGTGCCGGGGCCGACATGCGCCCTGGCGAGATCCCCCGGCACATAGAAATAGGCGACCGACTGGCCGAAGGCGAACATCACCAGCAGCACGGCGGTGAGGATGAAGGCCATGCCGCCACCGATGACGGCGAGCCGCTTCTGCTTGCGGGTCATTGTGCACTTCCTTCGGGCCTGAGGCCCATGCTTCTGGCGATGTCGAGGATCTGCCTGCCCTTGTCGGTTTCGGGCGGGAAGGCGACGGTGGCGCGCTTCAGGGCGTCTGCCGCCCTGTCGGGCATGTTGAGCACGCCATAGGAGCGGATCAGCCGCACCCAGCCCTCGAAATTGTCGGGCTCGTTCTTCAGCCGGGCATCGAGCGTTTCGACCATGCCGAGGATCATCTGCTGGCGGTCACCGGCGGTCATCCCGCTGGCGGCGGCGATATCGCCCGCATCGGGATTGCCGGGGGCGGCAGCCTCCGGTTTCGGTGCAGGCGCGGCGGGATCGTTGACAGCAACATGCTGGCTGACGAGATCGACCCAGTTGGCACCGGCGGGCGCATCCTTCTTCAGCGCCGTGAAGGCGGCAAAGGCCTCTGCCCGCTTGCCGTCCTGCTCCAGCCTCAGCGCCATGTAGAAGCGGGCGCGCGGATTGCCCGGGTCTTTGACAAGCACGTCCTGCAAGGCTGCGACCGCCTCGTCATTGACCTTGCCGCTTTCGCCGGCAATCAGCGTTTCGGCAAAGCCGCCGGACCGGTCGACCGTCGGCCCGAGAATGCGCAGCGCATTGCGATAGGCATCCGCCGCCTTGTCGAACAGCTGGTTGCGGTAATAGATCGGGGCGACCAGGTCCCAGCCCGCGCCATCCTCCGGCTGCTGCAACAGATGCCGCTCGACCTTGGCCAGCAGCAGCCCGATATTGTCGCCGGGATTGGCAAGCCGTTCTGCGAGCGGCTGGGCGGGAAGGCCGGGCGCGCCGACTTCCAGATAGAGCGGCACCGCGATGGCGGGCAGCGCGACGATGACCGCAAGTTCGGCAAGCCTCAGGCGCAGCCGCCGTTTCGAGGCGGCAAGCGGCATGGCGCTCCCGACAGCGGTGCTTGCCCCGGCAGCGGTGGAACTGGCGGCAAGCAGGCGGCGGCTGATTTCGGCGCGGGCATACTCGGCCTCCGCATCGGAAATCAGGCCCCCGGCCCGGTCGCGGTCGAGTTCCGTCAGCTGGTCGCGATAGACCGATTGCTCCTTGTCGCGGTCATCGGCGAGCGGGCCGGTGGCGCGGGTGAGCGGCAAAATCAGAAGGACGGCCACGACGGCTGTCACAATGGCAACGGTGATCCAGAATATCATGTGCTTCAGATACTCAAATTGCCGAGTCAATCCAACTGCCAAAGCAGTATTCACGCCGATTTGAGGCGTTTGGCCGCAAGATGGCAGTACGAAGCGTCAGTCGAGCAGCGACCAGCTGCCGTCATCGGCGCGGCAGGCCGAGCCGCGGGCCTGCATCTGCTTGCCGCCGGCGATGATCGTGTGGGAATACTGGCGGCAATTCTGGGTGCCGACCTGGAAGGGGGCCGCCGCCGTGACCTCGCCATTGGCATCGTCGCCGCGCCAGATGATCGGCCGCCCGGAGGGTGCCGCCTCCAGCGTCCGGTATTCGGCTTCCATCGCCCGCTTCAGGTCGTTGTCGGACAGCTCCGCCGTCGTCTTGCCGACCAGACCGCCATCGAGCGCCGCGATGATGCGCGCCGAGGGTGACGGCGGGGCTTCGGAAAACAGGCTCTTGCCGAGCGAGGTTGCGGTGGTCTGGCAGGACGCAAGCAGCGAGCTTGCCAGCAGGCAAACGGATATCGCCAGCAATCTGGCCGAACGGTATGTAGGCAACACTTCAGACAACCAAGCTCTCCTGCCGCCGTGGCGGTATCCCCATCCTGCGGGCCGTTGCAGCGGTCTCCGGCCTGCCTCAAGGCAGGATGCGGCGGATATCCGGGTCAGCGCTGCCCTTCCCCGCAGCCCTTTAGGGCATTTTCACCTGAAGACCAATGCTGCATTGCGAAACCCAGCTATGAAACATTATCGGCCCTCGAGGCAAGATATCAATCGTGCCGGGGCGGGTTTGCCGCATTAACCGCCGAGGGTGACACCGGGAAGCAACAGCCGGGCGCGCAAACCGCCCGCCGGACTGCGGCTCAAGGCAAATTGTCCCTGATATTCCGAGGCGATCTCGGTGACGATGGACAGGCCGAGGCCGGTGCCGGGCTGGCTTTCGTCGAGCCTGCGGCCACGCTTCATCGCCTCGCGGATCTCGTCCGGCTCGAGACCCGGCCCGTCATCATCCACCAGCACCTCGATCCACTGGCGGCGGGCGGTATCTTCCTCGGTTGGGCCCCTCGGCGACAGGCTGGCATGGATCGCCACCCGGCTTTCGGCAAAGCGGGCGGCATTGTCGAGCAGGTTGCCGACGGTTTCCTCCACATCCTGCTGTTCCATCGCCAGCGCCAGGCCGGGCGGCGTCACCGCAAGTTCGAAGGCAAGGTCGGGATTGAGGCGGCGCATCACCCGGAGCAGCCGTTCCAGCACCGTTTCGGCCTCGCTGCGGGCAAGGACGGTATCGCGCTGGGCAGCGATGCGGGCGCGGTTGAGATAGGATTGCACCTGTCCCTGCATGGCTTCCGCCTGGCTCTTCACCAGATCGCCATGGCCCTTGTCGAGCACGCGGGATTCGTTCAGCAACACCGCGATCGGTGTCTTCAGCGAATGGGCGAGATTGCCGACCTGCATGCGGGCCCGCTCGACGATGCGGCGGTTGCTGTCGATCAGCGCATTGACCTCGCTGGCCAGCGGCTGGATTTCGCGGGGGAAATCCGTCGGCAGCCGCTCCGCCTCGCCGCGCCGGATCATTTCCAGTGCGGCGCGCGCCTGGTCGAGGGGGCGCAGGCCGATCAGGATGGCGAAGGCATTGACCAGCAGGCTGCCGATGCCGAAGCCGCCAAGCGCCAGATAGAGCCGGTTGGAAAAGGCCTGGATGTCGCTTTCGACAATCGCATGGTTGCCGCTGACCCGGAAACGCGCGGCGCGTCCGTCCTGGTCCAGCACCACCTCGGTTTCGGCCACCTGCACCTTGTTGCCCTGGCCGTCATCCTCGATATAGAAACGCTCGTAATTGTCATCGAAGGGCACGGCGGCGATTGGCGGCATGTCCAGTTTGGTCACCCCGAGCGAGGCGGAGGTGAGCGCCGCCGTCCTGAAATCGCCGAGCGGCTCGACCATCCAGTACCAGCCGGTCTGCGGCTGCGAAAAACGGAGGTCGCCGAGTTCAGGCCGCCCGGCAATATTGCCATCCGGGCCGATGGAGACGGAATTGATGACATTGTAGAGCTGGGCGCGCAGCAATTCCTGAAAACCCCGTTCCGCCCCCTGCCGGTAAAGCGTCGAGATCACCACCGCGATCACCACCAGCGCCACGGCGGACCAGAGCGTTGCGAGCAGCAGCACCCGCGCGGTGAGCGAGCGGAGCCTGAGGCTCATTTCGACGGACCGGCAGACGGAGCCGCGCCGGCAGGTGGCTGCATGCGATAGC
This sequence comes from uncultured Gellertiella sp., assembly GCF_963457605.1. Lineage (GTDB taxonomy): Bacteria > Pseudomonadota > Alphaproteobacteria > Rhizobiales > Rhizobiaceae > Gellertiella. Next base: position 3,495,512 of record NZ_OY735139.1, on the reverse strand, counting down.
CGAGGCCGCGCACGGTTTCGATGAGATCAACGCCCATCTTCTTGCGCAAGCGCCCGACAAACACTTCGATCGTGTTGGAATCCCGGTCGAAATCCTGGTCATACATATGCTCGACCAGCGCCGTGCGCGACACGACCTCGCCCATGTGATGCATGAGATAGGAGAGCAGGCGGAACTCGTGCGAGGTCAGCTTCAGCTGCACGCCATTGACGGAGGCCTTGGAGGTCTTGGTGTCGAGCCGGACGGGTCCGCAGGCGATTTCCGAGGAGGCGTGGCCGGCGGCACGGCGGATCAGCGCCCGGATGCGGGCCAGCACCTCCTCGACATGGAAGGGCTTGGCCACATAGTCGTCGGCACCGGCATCGATGCCCGCCACCTTGTCGCTCCAGCGGTCGCGTGCCGTCAGAATCAGCACCGGCATGGTGCGGGCGGCGGTGCGCCATTTTTCGAGAACGGTGATCCCGTCCATCCCGGGCAGGCCGATATCGAGGATCACGGCATCATAGGGTTCGGATTCGCCGAGAAAATGCCCCTCCTCGCCGTCAAAGGCCTGATCGACCACATAGCCGTTTTCCTTCAGCGCCTCCGTCAATTGCCGGTTAAGATTGACATCGTCTTCGACCACCAGAATGCGCATCGTCCTGCCTTGTATGAAATATGCGGGGATGAGCCCGATTCTCGATGCCGGAAGATCACGCCCGGCTTATGCCGGTCACATCGGCACCTGTACCCTTACCTTGCGGGGACGCGAGGTTCCATCCCCCTGAACAAGGACAGTGATGATGCAACTGTGACCGTCGCTGGATGGCTGGGCCGAGAGGAGCTGGCCGCCGGTCTGGTCGACCACCCGGGACGCCGCATCGGAACAATCGCCGCGCACCATCACCACCTGCCCTGCGCCGTCAGCCGAAACGGCAGGCGTCACGGCACCCGGCTGGCTGCCGCCAGCAAGCCCGAAGGCAACAACCGCAAGGGAAAGGAGGGAGGTCATGCTTTCAAAAACTTTCACCAAAAGGAACACGTGACGGAATACTTACCCAAAGCCGTCTGAATGGCAAATGAATGTGGGGATTCCCGGCCAGGATCGGAGCCTGGGCGTCCGGCGTTTTTTTCCAGAAAGCCCCCCGGAAGCCGGAAGCTGCCGGGGGGGGGGGGGGGGGGGGGGGGGGGGGGGATTTGCCGGTCAGCGCAGGATCTTGCCGGTGGCCGAGATCCGGCCATACAGCGCCAGCAATGCGCCGATGCCGGTCGCCGCATTGAGCGCACCATCGGCGAGCTGCTGCACGCCATCGATCCCCGGATCATGTCCGGTGGCGCGGATGAGGGTTGCGGCCAGCGCGGCAATCGCGCCCCAGACGGCCTTCGACTGGTACCAGTTTTTCGTCTCGGTCATGCGTCTTCTCCTTTGCTGTTTTGAGGACGGAGGTGGAAGCTCAGGGATGGAGCGTATCGGTCTGCGGCAGGCCTGCGGGCACAAGCCGGCCGACCTGGCGGACCCGGATGGTGATGGCCACCTGTCTTGCGCCATAATCGGCCAGTTCCTGCGCCGCCGGATAGAGACAGCTGGCCTGGGTGGTTCTGACAGTGCGCAGCACCGTGACCTTGTCGGCGGCGAGGAAGTCGATCTTCCAGGCCTCGACAGCCTCGTCGGCGGGAATGTCGATGGCTGTCCAGGTGTCGGCATCGATCCGGCCCCGCCGCGTCCATTTGAACAGGATCGACAGGTCCGCCTGCCGCCGGGCCTTCAGATGCACCGGAGACAGCGGCGTCTGCGCCCTTTGACCGGGGGCAAAGGCAATCGGGCCGACCTGCCCGCCGATCCGGCCCAGACCTTCGGCGATGAAATTGCGGCTGACGCCGGTGTCGATGCCGGTGACATCGAGCGGCTTGACCGCCGCGTCGAGTGCCACGACCCGCGCACCGGCAGCCGCCCCCGCCGCCATCGCGTCTTCCGTGCCGAACAGGCCGCAGAGCAGGCCGGACAGCTGGAAGGTTCCCGGGGTGATTTCCGTCGCCTTCGTGAAAGCGAGGACTTCCCACCGGCCCGGACTGGCCTCGATGGCAAGCCGGTTTGCCCCGTCGAGCACCTCGCGCGGGGTTGCCGAGGCAAAGCCGCCGAAATCGAGGGCGACCAGAAGCAGGCGGGCATGGTCGAAGCGGCCCCGCACCCGCCCCGGTGCAAGCGCCTGCACCAGACGGCCCATCCGCGCCGGACGATCCAGCAGGGCGCGGGGCACATAGCCCTCGGTGCTGGCCGAAGACGAGATCTGGATCGGACGCCAGGGTTTCATCAGCCCTGCCGCGCGGGCAAAGCTGCCGGAGGGGCCATTGTCGATCTGCGGCAGGTCGAGAAGGGCAATGTCGGGCGCAAACACCGCTTCCGGCGGTGCGGCGGGGGCCTTTTCCGGCGTGGGGGCCGACAGCACGCCCAGCACGGCGGGCACGAATTCGCGGGCCTCGACCCGCCGCCCGGCCCCGTCCTCGATGCGCACCACCAGAAACCGGCCCGGCGGCCCTGACGGCAGCGAGATGACGTCACCCGGCTGCAGGCCGATCTCTCCTGGCGACAGGCGGAAGGTCACGCTGCGGCGCTGCAACTGGTGATCGCGCAGCAGCGCTTCGGCCAGCCGCACCGCCTGGCCGAAATCAAGAGCCCCCGGCAGTCCGAGCTGCAGCAGCCGCTCCCTGGTGATGCTGAGGCGCGGCGAGCGGGCGATGGCGGTCTGGTAATCCAGGGCCGGATCATCAAAGGTGATCAGTGTCTGATCGGCAAATTCGCTGAGCTTGCCGCGCGTTTCCTCGTAGAGCGGCTCCTTCTCGTCATCGGCCAGCACATCGAGCGCCCGGACCGGCAGGCTGGTTTCCAGCCGGCTGGTAAAGCGCAGCAAGGCCCCCTCCTCGACCACATCGATCTGGAACGCATGCAGCAGCGGCTCGATCAGGGTGCGGGCCGAGCCGATCTCCGCGCCGACATAGCCGGTGATGTCGCCGGTGACGCCGGAGACGTCGAAGGCGGTAAAGCCGTGGTCGGTAAGGATGGCCGCCAGCACATCGGCAACCGTGCCCGCCCCCAGCCGCCCGTTCAGCCAGTGGCCGGTCTGCCAGTTCGCCCCGTCGCTCCAGATCCGGCTTGCACGGGGAAAGGCCGGAAAGGGCCGCGTGTCCCAGCACCAGACGAAGATCCGGTCGGTTGCCACCATGCCTGCCGGGGCTGATGACGAGGACCACCAGCGCAAATGCGCCTCGAGAAAGCGGCGCTGGGCACTGTCGGCGCGATAGCGCCGGGAAAACCACGGCGCATGGCTTTCGGCCGATTTCGGATCGAGAAAGACATTCGGCTGGTTGGCACCGCGATCAATCGCCGGACAGCCCAGTTCGGTGAACCAGACTGGCTTCATCTTCGGCGTCCAGGCGGTGGGCTTGGTGAGTTCAACCCCGCCCCGCCGCTCCACATGCGGGTTTGACCACCAGCCGGCGATATCCTTCGGCGCAAAGACCCAGGGCTTGCTGGCCGTGCCATCGGTGATCGGGGTGCGGATCCGGGCCGTCCGGTCGGCGTCGCTGGCATAGTACCAGGTGAAGCGTTCGCCGGCGGTAATCCCGGCCATCAGGCCTGCCGGATCTTCCTGATGGCGAAAGCCGTCGGGATTGGGCGCCGACAGATCCCCGTCGCGGAAATCGGCGAGCGGCAGGTAATTGTCGATGCCGACGGCGTCGATGGCGGGGCTCGCCCAGAGCGGATCGAGGTGGAAGAAGACGTCGCCGCTGCCATCGGCGGGCTGATAGCCGAAATATTCGCTCCAGTCGGCCGCATAGGTCAGCCGGGTCGCCGCCCCGAGAATGGATTTGACCGTGGTGGCAAGGCCAACCAGCCTGGCGACGAAGGGAAAGGCCCCGGTCTCGTCGCGCAGCGTGGTCAGCCCGCGCAGCTCGGAGCCGAGAATGAAGCCATCGACACCGCCCGCAGCCTTGGCCAGCAAGGCATAATGCAGGATCATCCGGAGGAAGCCGCCACCGGTTCCGGTATAGGCAACCGTGGTGCCGTTGACGGCGAAATCCGCCGGTGTCGCCGTTCCGCAGAAGGCATTGACCGCCGTGCGGATGGCCGCTGTCCGGTCCGGGGAACCGGGGCGGCCGGGAGCGGGTGCGCAGGTGATGCGTCCGCGCCAGGGAAAGGCGGCCTGGGCTGGGCCGCCATAGGGATCGACCAGCCCGTTGCCCGGCGGAATATCCATCAGCAGGAACGGGTAGAGAAACACGTTCAGGCCGCGCGCCTTCAGATCGGCAATCGCCGCCACCACGCTCTGGTCGCTCGGTGTGCCGCCATAGGCGGGACTGCCATTCACCCTGCTGACCAGCCGCGCCGTCGTCCGGTCGAGGCCGGACACCGACCAGCCGCTGCTTTCCGCATTGCGCTGCCGCAGTTCGACGCCCGGCGTGATGGCCGAGCTGGCCAGATTGAGATCGGTGCCGAACCAGGAGACGACGAGCGCCACGCTCCGGAGATTGGGACACAGCGCCTGCAGCTCGTCAAGCGAGGTGCTCCAGTCGCTCTTGCCGGACAGCGTATTGCGGTTGAGATAGCGTGACTGCCCGGCTCCGAGTTCCTCGCTGACCACCCCGGGATCATAGCCATGTTCCGTCGCGCCGGGGATCAGCGTGATCGCCCGGATCTGCCTTTCCAGTGCCCCCACCGGGCGGATCACCTCGAATTGCAGCAGCGGAATGCGGTTGCCGAAGGGTTTCAGCGGCAGTCCTTCAAAGACCACATAGGCAAGGCCGCGATAGGCAGGGGCCTTGCCGGTGCCCTGTTTTGCCTCGATCAGCGGGTCGGGCAATTGTGTCTCGCTGCCGGTATGGATGCGGTATTCGATGCCTTCAAGGTTCAGTTCACGGCCATCGGCAAAGATCCGGCGAATGCCGGCAATCGGCCCCTGGCAAAGGCCAAAGGCGAGATTGGCGCTGTAGGTATAGGTTTCCGCGCGGGGGCCAAATCCCTTGCCGCCCTGGCGCTCGCTGACCAGCGCCTCCTCGAAGCGCGTTGCCCAGATCAGCGTGCCGCCGATACGCTCGGTGCCATAGAGCCGGGTGATCGCGGTGCCCTCGTCCGGCCCGGCCAGCCGGGCGGTGCCGATCCGGCCGGTCGGCCGGGCGGGATCGCTGAAAATCGCCTGATCGATGGCGCTGCCAGCCAGGGCACCGATGGCACGCCCGGCAATCGCGCCGATCGGCCCGAACAGGCCACCAATCGCCGCACCGACATTCTGCAGGATCAGGGTGGACATCAGCTGGACCTTTCGGGAAAGCGGAAGGCGGCCGCTATCCGCCGCCGCCAGGAGAAAACCAGCGGCGACAGGACGACCGCCGCCTGCTCATAGGCATGGATGAAGTGGTCGGCATCGGCGAGAATGCCCGCATGCCTGGCGGGCAGGCCGGGCCGCCAGCGAAACAGCAGGACATCGCCGGGGCGCATCGCATCCGGGGCAAGCGGTGCGCCAAAATGCCGGCAGGCCGCCGCCATCAGCCGGTCCTCGCCGCTGCGCTCGGCCCAGTCTGGCGCATAGGCCAGCGGCTGTTCCGGTTCCGTGCCATAAAGCTCGCGCCACACGCCGCGCACCAGGCCGAGACAATCGCAGCCGACGCCCTTTGCCGCCCCCTGATGCCGGTAGGGTGTGCCGATCCACTGGCGGGTCACGTCCAGCACCCGCGCGGAGAAACTGTCCACGCTCATGGGAACAGCACCCCGCCATCATGGACCGTCTCGCCATCCGCATAGGAATAGGCGAAATCCGGGCCGGGCAGATGCGGAAAGCCGCGAAAATTCAGCCCGTTGCTGAAGCGATTGCGGCAGGTGGCAAAGGTCTTGTCGCAACCGACCGTCAGCTGCACCCTCAAGCCGGGCGGCGGGATCACCGTCATCGGCAGCCAGAGATCGAGGGTTGCACTGTCGCCCGTGCCGCTGTGACGGTTGATGTCGAGATAGATGATGTCGTTGTCGGTGGGATAATGCATACTGGCAATCCCGCGCGAAAAGGCACCTTCCGGAAAACCGGCCGTTCCGGAAACGACGATCCTTGTTTCGGACAGCACGGCGACCAGTGTCGTGCTGATGAGATCCTGCCCTGCCTGGAGCGCCTTGTTGCAGCCGCTCTCCCCGAAAGAGGCGCTGCAGGTGCGCGTATAGACCCGTCCCAGGGTCTGCTGCAGCTGATGGGTGATCGGGCGAAGCTCGACCCGGAAGGCCGCGCCGCTGCGCTGCACCTCGCCCAGTTCCTGCACCCGCAGCAACAGCCGCTGGTCGGGATTGGCCCAGTTGACCTGATAGACCTCGACACGGGCACCGTCATATCTGCCGGCCAGCAGATCCGTCTCGGTGAGCGCATCGCTGGAAAAGGCCCCGGCGACATTGCTGGAGCCGGCAGGCAGGCCGACCTCCTCGCCCGTGGCGCTCGCCTCGAAGCCACTCGCCGCCGCATAGCGGGTGCCGTTGAAGCTGATGTCGCGGTCGTGATCGGTAAAGGCCACCACGCTGCCGCTGACGGTGATCAGCCGCCAGCAATGGCAAAGCGTCGTCGTGCCACCCGCCAGATGCGCGGCAAGGTCGGTCGGAATGGCTCTCATGGGACGATCTCCAGCAGTGGAATGGTCGGAATGCGCCCGGCCTGAAAGGCTTCAAGGCTGATCTCCAGCCGGTCGCTGGCAAAGCGCACCGGCACATCGAAGTCGAAACCGGCCGTCACGGTTGCCCCGCTGGACGGCAGCTGGCCGGGCAGGAAGGTCACCAGGCCGGTGATGGTGTCGATGCCACAGGCGGTACTTGCCGCAATCTGGCCGTTGACCGCGACCTGCACGGTGCCGGCGACGGGTTTGGTGATCGTCCGCTGCCAGCCGCCCGCCGCATCGCCATAGGTCTTGACGAGCTGGAAACTCGCCTGGGTGCCGGTGCCGATACCGATCACCTGGTCGAAGGCCCCCCGCACGGCCCCCGGCGCGGCCGACGTCCAGTCCAGCGGATCGCGGAAGCGGAAGCCGTGAAAGGCGCCGCCGCGTGCCTCGAAAAACGCCAGAACCGCCGCAAGATCGGCCGCCGAGCGGATGCCGGAACCGACATCATAGGCGCGGCGGGAATTGGCCCAGCGGCGATTGCGGTATTCCCGCCCATTGGAGAGACTGACGATATCGGTGCGGCGCACCGGTCCGCCGCTGGTGGCAAGCGCCAGGCGCAGCGGCAGGCGGATTTCGTGGAAGGCCATGGTGATCCCTCAGAGCTGGCGCTGGCCGCGCCGGACGGTGCGGGCCAGCATCGCCGACAGTTGCGCCTCGGATTTCTGGAAACTCGCCGCATCCGTGGCGGTGACATTGAAAATGATCGACGCGCCGCCACCGCCACCGGCGACCGCGACGCCGAGCGCCCCGTCGGGCCCGCGTTTCAGCGGCAGGATCGCCTCCGCCCCCGCTTCCCCCATCAGCCCGGTTCCAGAGCCGGTGCTGAAATAGGTGGGGGCCGAGACGATGCCGCCCGCCGCAAAGGGCGTGACCGCACCGGGAACGCCGCCCCTGGCAAAGCCCTTGATCGCCCCGCCAAAGGCCGAGCCGAGCTTGCCGAGCGCATCGCCCAGCAGGTTTTCGAGCGGCTTCAGCCCCGCCGAAAGGGCGATGCTGGAGAGCCTGAGCGCCACGCCCTTCAGCGCATCCTCAAGGCTGCGCCCGCCGGTTGCCGCCGAGGTGAAGGCACGGGTCAGCGCTGCCCCGACGCTCTGGCTCTGCTGTTCGAGATCGGCGAGCACCGGGCCAAGGGCGGAGGCCTGATCGGTGGCCACCTGAAGGCCGTGCGGATCGGTCTGCATGGGAAACTCCTGTCAAAAATCGGGAAAGGCCTGCATCAGCCCGGCGAGTGCGGCCCGCGACGGGGCGGTGGAGGCGGCGGCTGGCGGGCCTGCGGCGGCGTGCAATTCGCGCGGGCTCATCGCCCAGAAGGCTGCGGGAGAAAGCCGCAACCGGCCAAACCCGAGGGCGAGCGCCGCATCCCAGGGAAAGGGCTGCGGCGGCGCGGGAGGGTCGTCCTGCGGGCCGGTGCCGGTTGCGGCCCTCAAGGGGGGCCAGCGCCCCCGGATCCGGGATCGGCAAAGGTGACGGTCAGGAGATCGGTGACCACGCCGATCAGGGCGGGAACCCCGCCATCGAGCGTGAGTTCGGCGACATCCTCGTCCGTCAGCCGGTTGCCGCCGCCGCGCAGGCCTGCGGCAAGGATGCGGATCAGGTCGAGCGCCTTCAGCCGCCCGCTGGAAAAGCGTTCGGTGAGCGCTGCAAGCGAATCCGCGCCAAAGGCGGTTTCAAGCTCGGCCAGGGCACCGAGCGTCAGGCAGAGTATCCGCCTTTCGCCATGGATCATCGCCTCCACCTCGCCGCGATGCCGGTTGGCACGGGAAACAGGCCGGTCCATCAGATCGCTCCAAAGCTGATCGCGCCCGCTGATTCCAGCGCGATGTCGAATTTCACCTCGCCATTGTGCTCGCCGGAATAATCGAGCGCGGTGATCTGGAACGGGCCGGTGACGATGCCGAAATCCGGGATGATCGCCTGAATGGTGATGATCTGGCTGGCAAAGAAGGCGCTGCGGATCAGCTGGTCGGACAGCGCATCCTTGAACAGTCCTGCCCCCGACAGCGAGGCGCGCTGGATGCCCGCCCCGCCCAGCAATTCCCGCCATCGCCCGGCGCTCTCGCCATCGGTGATGTCGACGCTCTCGGCATTGAAGGACAGCTTGCGGGCCCGAAGCCCCGCCACCGTCTCGTAACCGGTGCCATTCTGCACCTTCAGCAACAGGTCCTTGCCCTTCTGCGCGACCATGTCAGGTCCTCCTCGACCGGATCAATACCAGGGAAAAGCGCCCGGAAAATCCGGACACAAAAAAACGCCCTCGGGGGGCGTCCGGGTGGGATGGGGATGTCTTGCCCTTCAGGCCTAATACCAAAGATCACATGCCGAAAGGGTCTTCATTCCCCTCGGCGGGAGCCGTTGCAAAATCCTGTTTTTTCCGCCAATGCGGTCAGATCCGGTGCCTGTGCAGACGGGTCTTTGCTCGCCTTGAGCAACATCTCCCGGTCATCGGGCGGATTTCCCGCCTTCATATCGACCCCGGCATCACCGATCAGGTCGCCCAGCCCGTCCAGCAGCGACTGCTGGAGCGGAGCAATGTTGCCTTTCGCAATGTCTTTCTCAAGAAGTTGCAAAAACGCGCCGATGGCAGGATCGTCATGGTCCTCCTCGACCTTGGACGAGATCGCGCGTCTGCGGATCCATGCGCAAATTGACCGTTTCGTTTTTCAAAGCGCCCATCTCGGCCTCCAGTGGAAAGAATTTGACATTCGATTCCCATTCGCCGCGATCTCGAGGATCGAATGTCATATTCGTAAATTCCACTAGAATCATAGTGTTACCAGTGGTTTTGATGATTCCGACATTTGCTCTCGAGGGTAAAGCGGACGGTAGCAATTGTCGGACTCAAACCACCAGTCTACGTACAGTCAATGTGCACACACCCGGTCCGCCCATCAGGCAATCACCCCTCCGTCACCGCCCGGAATGTGACCTCCATCACGCTTGCGCGGGCGCGGGGGTCGCGGCGGGTGCGGGTGGAGCGCCAGTCGAGGCTGACGAGGGCTGTTCCGGCGAGCGGCAGGCTTGCATCATCGAGCAGGGCCTTCAGCCGGGCGGCGATGGCGAGCGCCGGTTTCTGGCCGGAAGGGTCGGTCCAGATGTCAAGCGACAGCAGATGTTCCTCGCCGGGCTCGGTGCCGGTCGAATAGTCGCTGGTCGAGACCGGGCCGTAGAGCAGAAAGGGCATGGCCACGCCCTGCGGCGGGCGGTCGAGAAGGCGGTTTGCGCCGAGGAGCCCGGTCAGCGCCGCATCACTGGAGAGCCGGGCATGGATGGCCTGGCGAAGGGCGGTGGCGGCGTCGCTCATGCCGGTTCCTCCCGGCATGTGCAGACGAGATAGCGGCCACTCTCGTCGGGGTCTTCCACCGACTCGATGACGAAGCGGCGCAGCTCGCTGGCAAAGCGCTGGCCGCGCCTGAGATCCGGGCGGGCGCGGATCGTCACCCGGATCTGGCGGCTGATATCGGCAAAGCCGCTGTCGTCGGTCTCGACGGGGCCGAGCGGCTCGATCCGGGCAAACAGGCTGGCGAGCGGCGCGAAGCTGACCGAGACACCCCCCTGCCCGTCCGCCACCCCGACCGGGGTTTCGAGCACCAGCGGATGGCGCAGCGCGCCCGCATCCAGAAAGAAGCGTGCCATCAGAGCCTCCTGATCCGGAAGGGAGCGATCAGCCGGTCATAGCCTTCCGGCAGCACCGCCGGCTGATCGGCGACCGGCACCGCGCCGCGATATTCATACATGCCCGCCACATGCAGCAGCAGCGCCCGCCGGATGCTGTCCGGCACCTCGTTGCCCGAGGCCCCGAAGCCTGCGGTAAAATCCACCTCGATGCCATTGATCGCCTGGCCGGAGACAGCAGGCGTGGCAAGCATGAGCCGGGCGGGCAGCACATTGCGGTCGAAGGCGGCGCGGGCGGGATCGATGCCGGCGGCCACGCCATCGGCACCATAAACCCTTATCGCGTCAATGCGTTGCACCGGCCCTTTGACAAGCTGAATCACCCCGTCTTCACAAACGGAATCAAGACAGAGGCGATGGCTCTGGGTGATCGGCAACAGGCCTGTCGCCCGCTCCAGATGGTCACGCGCCACCCTGATCAGGCTTGTCAGCACGTCATCCTCGGCAGTGCCATCCAGACGCAGATGCGCCTTCACATCGGCAAGCGTCAGCGGCTCGGCGGCAGGCGCCGACAGCAGAATATAGGTCATGGGGGCCTCGACGGGTTTTGTTGGGAGGGGGGATGCCCCCTCTGCGCTGCGAGTTGCGGGCAGGCCGCGAGTCATTCTCCCCCCTTGTGGGGGAGATGCCCGGCAGGCCAGAGGGGGGTATGCCAGCGGCGAATGCGCGATCACAGGGAAATGTCCTGGCTGCGAAGGCGCAAACGCCGCTTCAAGCCACTGAAATCGGGGAGCACCCTCCCCCGTCACGACACCGCGAACTTGATCAGCTTGATCGCCTCGAAATTCTGCACGCCGCCGCCCACCCGTTTGGTGACGTAGAACAGCACATAGGGCTTGGCGCTGTAGGGGTCGCGGAGCATGCGGGTGCCGATGCGGTCGACGACGAGGTAGCCGGAGCGGAAGTCGCCAAAGGCGATGGCCATGCCGCCGCCGACAAAATCCGGCATGTCTTCGGCTTCCGCCACGGGATAGCCGAGCAGCGAGGCGGGCTGGCCGACGGCCGACGGCGGCTGCCAGATATAGTTGCCGGTCGTATCCTTGAACTTTCGGATTTCGCCCTGCGTCCGGCGGTTCAGCATGAAACTGCCGTTCTGGCGATAGCCGGCCTTCAGGCTGTAGATCGCGTCGATCAGCGTGTCGGAGGGGTTTGTTGCCTTGAAGCCATTGGCAACGCCGGTGGCGAGATAGCCGAGGCTGCCCCAGGCCCAGGCGCTGTCGGCAATGGCCGGATAGGCGAGAAAGCCCTTCGGCTTGTTGACGCCATCGCCCGTCACGAAGGCGGTGCCCTCCTGTTCGGCAAAGACGATTTCCACCTCACCCGAAATCCAGGCCTCGATGTCGACGGCGGCATCGTCGAGCAGCGCCTGGGTGGCGGCAGGCTGGGCATAGAGTTCCTGGGTGGGAAAGGCGAGTTCAGCCAGTTGCTGGGTTGCCGTCTGCGGGCGGGCGGCGGTTTCGGCCACCCAGCCGGTCGGCAGGCCCGCCAGCGCAAAGGGCTTCTTCAGCACCGCGGTCGAGACCTGGCGGACGGTCGACAGCGCCCGCATCGGCGAGATCATCGCGACGCGGCGACCAATCGCGGTATCGAGCTGCGGCGGCACGACGATGCCGCCATCCGCCGAGACACCGACGGAATAGGCCTTGGCCTCGAAATCGCGCAGGCCCGCATCCTCGCCCCGGCGCATGTAGGCGTCAAAGGCCGCCTTGTATTCGGCGCTTTCAAACGGCCCGCCCCGTTCGCCGCCGCCACCGGGATTGCCCATCGGCGGACGCGCCCGTTTCAGCAGCATCTCGTCGAGCAGCTTCTTCTGCTCGTCGACGGCGCGGTTGACGCGGTCCATCTTGTCGGTGGTCACCACATCGGCGGTGAGCTTCTGTTCGATCTCGCCGAGACGACGGTCATTGACCTCCTTGAAGCTCTCGAAGGCCTCCATGAAACCGTCGAAGGCCTCGCTGACCGTATCGGGAAAGGCCTTGATCACCGGCGCGGCCGGGTGTTTTGCCTTGATCGGATTGTCTTTCATGCCAGTCATGGGCTGATATCCTTTCAGCGGGTTGAAGTGCGGGTCTTGCCAAGCGAGGCAAGAAGGGTCCGGCGCGCCTGATCGATGCGCCGGGCGAGGTCGGGATGAGATGCGGGGGTTACGCGGTGCGCCCTGCCCGCCTTCACCGACACCACCCTGGCCGAGGGCAGCATCGGGAAGGTGACGACGGAGATTTCCCAGAGATCGGCCTCGAGAATCCGGCGGATGCCGGATTTCGGATCGGTGGCGGCGCGCACGGTGCGAAAGCCGATCGACAGGCCGTCGAGCGCCCGGTTCTTCAGATGCGCATAGACCTCGTCGGCCCTTTTCGCCCCGAGTGTCAGCTGGCCCTCGACATAGAGGCCGCGCCCGTCCTCGCGCAGCAGCTGCCAGCGCCCGATCGGCTCGGCGGGATCGTGCTGGTAAAGCATCCGCACGCCCTCAGGCCCCTTGCGGGCAATCGAGCGGGAAAAGGCGCCGCGCTCGATCACGTCCTTGCCGAGATCGACCTCGCCAAAGACACTGGCATAGCCGGAAAAATGCCCGTCGCCGGAGATACCGGAGACCACCAGTTCGGCGAACTTGCGGCTGGTCGTAAGCTGGAACCTTGGCCTTTCACGCCGCATCGTCGGCCTCCTCCGGTTTGCTGCCGGCGGGACCTGGCCGGCCGTAGCGGCTGGCAAGCCGCGACAGGATGCCAAGCCCCCACCAGGCCCCGAGGCTGGCAGCCGCCGAGCCCGACAGCATCAGTTCGGAGGGCTGCAGCGCTTCGCCAGACTTCATGAGACCGGCAAGCCACAGGCCCGCAGGGCCGCCGAACACCAGCCCGCAGGCAAGCCCGGTGAAAAACCGGCTCGCCGCTTCCCTGCGGCTTTTCGGCAACAGATAGATCAGCGAGACCGCGGCACCAGCCGACGATCCCGCCAGGCGCTGGGCCCAAAGCCCTCCCGCGCCGGCAAGGTCTGTCATGACATGTCCTTTCATGATGGATCGCCCCCGCTTCCTGCGGGGATGGGAGAGGGGATGGGTCATCGCTGAAGAAATGCAGGACTGATTGCGCCACACGCTTTTTCCTGCCTCGGGCCTACCCCCACCCCAACCCCTCCCCACAAGGGGGAGGGAGAAAGCAAACGTTATGCTTCCCTTACGACTCGCGGTTAGGTCGGTGTTGGCCACTGGCCTCCCTCCCCCTTGTGTGGAGGGGAAGGGGTGGGGGTAGGCCCGAGGTTGTGCACCATCTGTGACACATTATGCCCCACCCCATCTTTAGGCGATTGCCGGGGGAGAGGGGGATGCCTGGCAGGGCAGAGGGGGGGGCGGCTTCTGCATGGCGGCAGGCCGAAGCGCCCTCCTCGCAAACTGAATCAACACCCTGCCAGACCGATTCAACCGCCCCCGGCAAAACTCTGAATTAACATTGTTTTTCAAAACTACATTTCATCCGTCCGACGCCTGCGGACCGTAGCCGACCGCCTCGCGCTTCTCCGCATCGCTGAGGAAACCGGCGGCGCCGACGCGGGTCCAGAGCTGGTCGCGTTCGGTGGCAAGGCCTGCCACCTGGTCGAGATCGGGTTCCAGCCGGAGCGCGGCTTCGCCCGCGAGGAAGGCTCCGAGTGCCATGGCGGTGCGGGTCAGCAGCGGCAGCACCGTCAGCCGGTAGAAGGCGCGGTTGGCTTCCTGGTAATTGGCATAGGTATTGTCGCCGGGAATGCCGAGCAGCATCGGCGGCACGCCGAGCGACAGGGCGATGTCGCGGGCCGCGCCATTCTTCGCCTCGGTGAAATCCATGTCGCGGGGGGTGAGCCCCATCGCCTTCCAGTCGAGCCCGCCTTCCAGCAGCAGCGGACGCCCGGCGCGGATGGCACCGGAATAGCCGTCTTCCAGCTCCTGCTTCAGCCGCTCATATTGCTGCGGCGACAGGTTGCCGCCCTCCTTCGGCTGGTAGACCAGCGCGCCGGAGGGCCGGGCGGAATTGTCGAGCAGCGCCTTGTTCCAGGTGGCGGCGGCGTTGGAGAGTTCCAGCGCCATTTCGGCGGCAGCGAGCGGCGCAAAGCCGAGGTGATCGTCGAGCGGGTGGAAAAGCTTCAGATGCAGCAGCGCCCCGTCGCGGACCGGGATGCGCCGTGTCCCCTGCGCGGATTGCACCAGATAGGCCACCGGCCAGCCATCCCGCCCCTCGGCAACGCTGACCCGGTCGGGCCTGAGGAGATAGAGTTCGCGGATCTCGGCTCCGAGCCGCACCGGCTCGACATAGGCATTGCCCGACAGCAGCAGATGTCCGTAGAGCGCCTCGAGAAAATCCGGCCCCGCCTGGCGCGGATTGGGCCGCTGCAGGAGTGCGAGCACCGGATGGCCGGAAAGTTCGCGCTCCCCCTCATAGAGCAGCAGCGGCACATTCGCCGCCGCCTCCGCCACCAGCCGCACGGCGCGGTGGGCGACCGGATTGCGCATGAAACCGTGCCGGGCGAGCCCCGCATAATCCCGCCCCGGCCACCCGGCCTTCAACACCCCCGACAGCGCCGCCAGCGGCACGCCCCCCTTCACCTCCCCCGGCCCCGACGCCGCCTTCCTGAAAGCACTGACAAACGGCAGACGCATGGCGGGGTTTCCTTTCCTGTGGGACGAAACGGCATGAAAAAAGCGGCCTCGGGGGGCCGCTTGTGTGTGTGTGGGGGCATTCAAACAGTGCGTGTTGGTTCCGGCTGCGGGTGGGGGTAAACTCTCGGCAAAATCGTGGTGTTACGCACCAAAATGCCGCTCGGCTTCCCGCCGCTCGATCCGTCTGGCCAAATCATAAGTCGCGTTCAACAGCCGCATCCTGTCGGCCATATCCTTGCGGAAAAGGCGCATCTCCTCCAGAAGCATTGTGGATTGCTTCGCCAGAAGGTCGAGGCTGATGCTTTCGGTCGGCATGTGCGAGCCATCTCCCGTTGAGATGATCTCCATTAGCACATTGTTGCACACATCCCAAACGGGCCGCCGGGATCAGGTGGCCTACCCCCGCCCGCGCGCCAGAACCGTATCGTAGTCTGCGGCGAGCCTGATGTCGCGGAGGGGGCGGACGCGGTCGATGGAGGTCTGGTAGAGGGGGTGGGCCTTGTAGGCGGCCAGCGCAGCCTCGTCCTCGAATTCGCCATAGACGACCAGATCCACCTCGTTGCCGAGCTGGTCGGATTTCTGGTTGGTGCCGACTTCGAGCTTCAGCGCATGCGGGATATCGGCGAGCACCGCGAGCCCGTCGCGCACCGCGTTCAGATCCTCGCCCTTGTGGACGGTGAAAAAGACGATATGGCGGATCACGGCAGGCTCCCCGGAAGGTATCGGCATGTTGATCTCGCCCGAAAGAATCCCCCCGGGCACGACAGGCAAGGCTGGGCCGGGCGATATCACGGCAAAACCGCGAGTTCAATGCGGCGAATGCTCCTCGTCAGGGCAATCGGGTGAAGATCGGGTGGGGGCAAGTCGAGGCAGAAAGCAACGCAATCATGTCGCAACTGCCACCATGTCGTGGCAGAGCGTTTCGTTGTGAAATAAGCGACACAGGAATTGAAAAGCCTGTATCGACTCCCTGATCTCATTCGAAGAGTTCGGCGTGCGTGCCGGTCGCTACAAATACGATCAGGTTCTTCTGTTCATCAACGGTATAAATCAGAAGAAAATCTCCGCCAACATGGCACTCCCGGTGATCATCCCATTCGCCGTTGAGTTCGTGATCCTTGTATTCTGCCGGAACCGGAGCATCATTCGCCATCAAGAGAAGCATGAGCGTTTTCAACGCGCCCATGTCGTACCGACCGGACCGTGACAGTCGCTCCCAGTCCTTCACAAACTGCCTTGAGTGACTGGAGACCCGTGGAAGCGAGGCCCGTTTTGTTGATGCGGGCCTCGACCGCTTGTTGTTACCTGGCAACCTTGCGGCCCTCAAGTGAACCGAACAGGTCGTCTGCGCTATCGAATAGCTTGCCGTTGCCAGCCTTTATGGCTCTCGCCTCTTCCATCGCAGCGATTGTCCGCGCGTTGGGACGGGTCAATTCTACCGGGAGAGCCTTATCACGGTAAATTCGGGTCATTACCATACGGATAATATCTGAGGGGGTCAGGCCCAGACTATCCAGCACCAGGGTGGCACCCTCTTTCACCAGCGGATCGATGCGGGCTCGCACATATGCATTTGCAGCCATCTGACGATACTTTCTTTCAATTCCATCTGCGCCTATGTAGCTCATTTGAGCATCATTTTCAAGTTTTCGGCGGCTTTGAACTGCTGCATAATGCCGGTTTTTCACGCGAGGAAACCGTCCTCCCTATTCACTTTGCTTCCCTTTGCACCTCACACACCGCGCACCTTCGGTTCGCCCCTGCCGTCGAGCATCAGGGCGGTGAGTGCCCAGACGAGGGCGTCCAGCCGGTCGGGCGAGCGGCCGCCGGACAGGCCGTCCGGGCCGAAATCGCACATCTGGTCGGTCAGCGCGGTGAAATGCCCGGCATGGGCCACCCTGCCCTGCTCGTAGAGGGCGGCAACCGGTTCGGCGCGGGCAAACTTGCCGCGCGAGGCGCGGACCTCGGTGATCGGCAGGGTGGCGGAGACCGAGCGCAGCAGGGCCGTCACCATGTCGCCGCCCTGATTGACCTCGACCACCACCCGGTCCGCCTCGAAACGCCTGTACAGCCGCACCACCGCCTCGCCCCAGGCAGAGGGGCTGGCGCTGTCCACCGAGCCATCGGCCAGCACCACCGCCCGGCCCGATGCGTCGAGCCCGGCGGCGACGATGCCGCAACAGGCCTCCCGCCCCGCCGTTGCCGGCGGATCGACGCCGATGACGATGCGGGTGAGCGGCTGGGCGAGCCGGATCACCAGCGCTTCCAGCTGCGCCCGTTTCCACAACCCGTCCTCGCGGTCGTCGATCAGTTCGCCATCGAGTTCCTGCCGCCCGAGCCTTGTGCCGCCATAGCGGTTTTCCAGCGCGGCGATGAAGCCCGGTGCGAGATTGGCGCGGTTTTCCGCCGTTGCCAGCCGGCTGATCCGGGTGGCGGGATCGGCGATGATCGATTTCAGCAGCGGCAGCGGGCGCGGCGTGGTGGTCACCACCTGCTGCGGGTGGTCCCCCAGCCGCAGGCCGAACTGCAGCATGTCGAAGGTTTCCTGCGGGTGCTTCCATTTGCCAAGCTCGTCACACCAGGCGAGATGAAACTGCGGGCCGCGGAGCGCATCGGGATCTTCCGACGAAAAGATCTGCGCCACCGCGCCATTCGGCCAGACCAGCCGCCGCCGAGTTGCCTCATAATCCGGGCGAAACCAGCCGCCGGTGCGCAGCAGGCCGGAGACACCATCGACCATCACCTCGCGGGCATCGGCAAAGGTTTCGGCCACCAGTGCGATGCGCAGATCGGTGCGGGCGCCAGCGGCAGCGACCCGGCGATGCACCCATTCCGCCCCGGCCCTTGTCTTGCCGGAGCCGCGCCCGCCGAGCAGCAGCCAGATCTGCCAGTCGCCTTCGGGCGGCAGCTGGCTCAATCGCGTGGACGGGCCTGAAGCCGCCAATCGCGGGCGATCCGCTCCAGCAGGCGGGGATCGTGATCCCCCAGCGCCGCGCCAAGCGTGGAGGGCGGCGCGGTCTTCACAGGTGTCATCGCCGCCAGAAGATCCGCAGCCGCCGGAAACAGGGCTGGCGACGCCAGATCCTGCAGACGCGCCTTGCCGATCTCCACCATTGCCGTGTCATTGCCTGCGGCAAGCTCGGCAATCTTCCTGCCGAGGGCGTTTCGAACCGGTTGAAGCCGCGCCTCGGCCCGGCGGCGGTGCCGGGCGGATTGCGGCGGGGCGAGACCCGGCCTTCCCTCAGACCGGTTCGCCATCGGCCAGGCCCCCGCCTCCCGCCGGGTGAAGGCCGGGTGCGGGGGGCGGATCGGGTTCGGCCTGCGGGCGAGCGCCTGCCTTCAGCGCCAGCCTTTCGGCGACGCGGGCCTCGATCATCGCTTCCAGCCGGCCAAACAGCGCCTCATGGGCTTCGAGCGTCTGCGGGGCGGCATCGAGCGCGGCCTGATCGGCAACCAGCTGGCGCTGGAGCTGATCGACCTTTTCGAGCGTGCGGACAATCACCGACAGTGCCTCGACGGCGGATTTCAGATCGGCGCGGGCAAGCTTGGCCTCGGCCTCCGGCAGGGCCAGCTGCTGGGCCTGCTGCTGGCGGCGCATCGCTTCGTCGCGGATATCGGCGAAATTGCGGAACTGCTGGTCCAGCTCGTCGCGCATCCGCTCGAGCAGTCCGGCCATCGAACCGAAGCTCGGGGGCTCCTCGCCCTTCAGCTCCAGCGGCAGCCACAAGCCATCATCGCCTTCAGGCAACAGACCGGACAGACGGGTCATGGCGAAGCTCCTTTTAGAGTTTGTCAGGGAAAAGTGGAATCCGGTTTTCCCGCGCAAACTTGTTTGCGCGCGCAAACTTGCTTGCGCGAAAAGACAAACGAAAACAATGAGAATTAGAGTCTGTCTGGTTCAATGTGAACCAGACAGACTCTAAATGGGGTCAGCAGTTCAAAAAAATGGTGCCCGCCGCCGCGCACAAAAAAACCCGCCAGCGGCGGGTGTGCGGTGAGATCGGCAGGCCGGTCGCAATTCCTCGACCATGCATCAACCCTATCAAACCACCGTCACGCCGTCAAGGACTTTTTTCCTAATTAGCAATTTTTTCTGTGTAGCCCGTTTCCGGTGATCTCCACACAACAAAGGGGATGCCTGCGTACGGATGCCGAACGCGCTGCCCCGCGCCTCACTTTTTCGGTGGCCGCCATTTCGGGTCGCAGACGGCAACGCCACCGTTGCGGAGGGAAATCACGGCGCGGCTGTCGCCGGCGCTGATGCCGCCATATTGATACTCAATCACATAGGTGGACCCGACACTCCAGGCAGCACGCATCCGCCGCCCGAATTGCGGCGCATCCGGACTGACCACATCGGTCGATTGAAACGGCTTGCCGACATCCGCCATGCCGGGAAGCTCCGCCCGCACCTGCGGCGGCAGCTCGCGCAGACTGTGATAGACACTGCGCCCCGCCCCCGCGTTCGCTACCTTGCACGCCCCATCCGCCTGCGCGGCAACAGGCAGGGATGCCAGGCAAATCATCAACACGGCTGCGGGTTTATGCATGGATGCCATCCTCAGCAGGTGCCGGATCTTTGACAGGGCCGGTCATGAACCGGTAAATATATCTTGATTTCCGAATATGGCAGATAAACGGCGCCCTGTGCAAGGGAGGATGGGACAGGCACAAAGGGTTCGATACGGCCTGAATCTCTGCTGCATTCCCAGATGTCGCTTCGCCCGCCGGTTCGCGGTCACGCCCACGTCCTGCACCTCGAACGCGTTGACGCGGCATCCATCCAAGCCCTCCTCAGGCCAGATCCTCCTGCTCAAACCGGTCGGTCACATGGATATCGGTCATTTCCAGGCGGCCGGGGCCGAGGTTTTCGTAGGCGTGGGGCACGCAGGCGGGGCCGAAGACGATCTGCCCCTCGCCCGCCTCGATCGTGCGTTCCCCGACCGTAAACCGCGCCCGCCCCAGCCGGACGATGAAGATTTCGTCATAGGGATGGCGATGCAGCTTCGGCCCGTGACCGACCTTGTCGGTCGTGAAAAACATCACCGACGCCCCCGTCCCGAATACCCGCCCCTCGAATTCCCCTTGCCAGACATCCTCGCGCTCGGCCCATTCGTGTCGCAGCAGAGTTTTGGGCTCTTTCGCCATGATTTTTTCTCTCATGAATTTCATCCCCTGCCTCGGCCAACGCGTCCCGAGCTGCCGGTGAGGACAATGCGCGAGGTCGACATCCGACCCCTTCCCTCCCTGATGCCCGGGATCAATGACAGCAACCCATCCTGCCGGATCGACTATATCGTGCAACCAGCAGAAAACCACAGTCGGACCAGAAAAGCGACCCGTACATAGACGCGATAGACCGTATTGCCCGTCACCCGGCCCCGGTTGTCCAGCCAGTCAACAGGTCACTGCCGCCCAGACGACCGTCTTTAAACAAGGACGGATTGTCGGTGCCGCGGCAGGCGATAACCGTCTTGCCATCCAACAAGCAGGACGCAGCGTAGAAGCCTGTTTCTTGCCATCCATTGAAATCGTCTTGAGAAATGTGGCTACCGCTATAACTTTGAAATATAGATTTGCCGACTATTTTTGTATCGACGACGAGTCCAGCCCCGTACTCCCTATTATACGAGTCCATGGACAGAACTGCCAGGTTCAATTCGAGTGACGGGGCGAATAGTTATTATTCATTTGAATATATCCGTATCAAAGAAGTCGGAGGAAATCAGAATATCGCCGCGATTTTCATCTGCCGGATTGGGCTGCCTGAACCGGATAATGGCTCCGGGCTGCTGTCCAAAACTCTTCAGCCATGGCAGCAGCGTTCGAACGCCCGTTTTGCTCACCGGTACATCCGGATCAAGTTGCGTCAGATACATGGCCTTGATCTGCATGCCCGGACCGAAAATCTCGGCAAAATTCTCGCGCGTCACCAGCATGGCGGAATGCGGGTCGTTCAGGTTCCGGAAGGTGAGCATGGGGGGATAGAGGTCGAGAGGAATACGGCGTCTTTCGCGTATCGACGCCAGAATGCGTTCATATTCGCTCATGCTCTCATAGGGGCTCAGGTCAGGCGGCATTTTGATTTTTTCTATATCTGCCGAAAACAGCGCATCGGACAAAATCGCCTGATTTTCGACAAAGGGAACAAACAGATACTTCCCGTCCGGCAGCTTCAGGGCAATCGCCTCGCCGTGAAATCCACGCGACCGGAAGGTGCCGCCGCTGACCAGTATCCCCTGGCCAACCCGTACATCGACGCGATAGACGGTACTGCCCGTTATATCACCGGTGGGCGTCGATATGACGATCTCCACGCGATGATTGCTCTGGTAATGCTTTTCCCCGCACCCGGCCAGAAACAATCCAAGACATCCGGCAACCCCAACTCTGATCCAGTCCGAAATACCCATATGCCCGCGCCCTCGCCGCATCCCCTTCCGGCCGGGCCCGGCTGATCGCCACGAGGGGGCCTGCCGCGCAACCGGGTGATGCAGGAAAATCATATGCAGGGCAAAACCTTAAATTGCCTTTACCAGCCCTCACCCGCCCACCGTCAACGGCCAGTCCACCACGTAATCCTCGAAATCCTCCACCTTCACCGCGCTTTCGCTGACGGTTCTGCCGCGCACGGAAATGCCGGCTTCGTGGACGGTTTCGGGATCGCCGGAGATCAGCGGGTGCCACCATTTCAGGTCTTCGCCATCGCGCACCAGCCGGTAGCCGCAGGTGGGGGGAAGCCAGGTGATGCTTCGCACCTCTTCCGGCGTCAGCTGGATGCAGTCCTCGACGATGGTCTGGCGGTTTTCATAGGAGGAACAGCGGCAGCTGTCGCCGTCGAGCAGCCGGCAGCCGATGCAGGTGAAGACCACGTCGCCGGTGTCCCAGTCCTCGAGCTTGTTCAGGCAGCACAGGCCGCAGCCGTCGCAGAGGCTTTCCCACTCGGCGGGGTCAAGCTCCTCCAGGCTCCTGGCCTTCCAGAACGGCGCTTCGGTCATGGCTGCAGTCTCCACCTTCATTCGCGTCATCATACACGGAAACAAATTTCCGGGCGGCCTTATCCGGCCCCTTGTGTCTTGCCCTGAAATCGCCCAATGATTTCTTTCAACCAGGCGTGCTTCAGGACCGGAGCTTCTGCTTCTTGCCTCTTCCCCGGCGAAGGTCAAGGCGCAGTTTTCCGCATTCTGTCAGGCCAACCTTCTACCGGAAATGGGAACCCACGTGACCGACGAGACCCCTCCCCCCGGTTCCAGCGGGCCCGCCGGCAAGACATCGCCGGGCAAGCCTTCCGGCAGGCCTGCGCCGCCGAAGAGGCGCCGGCGCTTCGTGCTGTTGCGCATCGACAGCTGGATCGATTCCTCGCTGTGGACGGCGGGCTATCGCGCCGCCGAAATCTGGGAAGACGTGACGATCTTCTTCCGCCGCTTCCGCGCCACCGGCTGGTGGAAGGTGCTGTTCGAGCTGCTCGGCGAGGCCGCCACCTGGGGCACGTTGGGGGCGGTCGGCATGCTGGCGCTGGCGCAGCCGGCCTTTGAGGCCACCAAGGGCGACTGGCGCAACCGGGGCGAATTTGCCGTCACCTTTCTCGACCGCTACGGCAATGTGATCGGCCATCGCGGCATCATCCATGAGGACAGCGTGCCGGTCGACGCACTGCCGGACCATTTCGTCAAGGCGGTGCTGGCGACCGAGGACCGGCGTTTCTTCGAGCATTTCGGCCTCGATTTCCTCGGCCTGATCCGCGCCATGAGCGAGAATGCGCGGGCCGGCGAGGTCGTGCAGGGCGGCTCGACGCTGACCCAGCAGCTGGCGAAAAACCTGTTTCTGTCCAACGAGCGCTCGCTCGACCGCAAGGTGAAGGAGGCCTTTCTGGCGCTGTGGCTGGAGGCGAATTTCTCCAAGAAGGAGATTTTGCGGCTCTATCTCGACCGCGCCTATATGGGGGGCGGCACCTTTGGCGCGGCGGCGGCAGCAAAATTCTACTTCGGCAAGAACATTACCGATGTGAACCTGGCGGAGGCCGCGATGCTGGCGGGCCTGTTCAAGGCGCCGACCAAATATGCCCCGCATGTCAACCTGCCCGCCGCCCGGGCACGCGCCAACGAGGTGCTGACCAATCTGGTGCAGGGCGGGCTGATGTCGGAGGGCCAGGTGGTGGCCGCCCGGCGCAATCCGGCGACCGTCGTCGACCGCGACCAGGTCGCCTCGCCGGATTTCTTCCTCGACTGGGCCTTTGACGAGGTGCAGCGCCTGTCGCCGCGCTTCCGCGAGCACACGCTGACGGTGCGCACCACCATCGACATGGGCCTGCAGCAGGCCGCGGACGACAGCGTCGAGACCTCGCTGCGCGAATATGGCGACCAGTACCATGTCAAACAGGGCGCGCTGGTGATGGTGGAAAATGGCGGCGGGGTGCGCGCCATGGTCGGCGGGCGGGATTATGGCGAAAGCCAGTTCAACCGCGCCACCAAGGCGCTGCGCCAGCCGGGCTCGTCCTTCAAGGTCTATACCTATTCCGCCGCCATGGAAAAGGGCATGACCCCCGAAACCGTGGTGGTCGATGCGCCGATCACCTGGCATGGCTGGTCGCCGGCCAATTACCACAACAGCTATTCCGGCCCTGTGACGCTGACGGTGGCGCTGGCGAAATCGATCAACACCGTCCCGGTGCGGCTGGCCAAGGACGTGCTCGGCATCGATGCCATCGTCAACGAGGCCAGGGCCTTTGGCGTCGAGACCCCGATCCGCCGCGACAAGACCATTCCGCTCGGCACCTCGGAACTGACGGTGCTCGACCAGGCGACCGGCTACGGGGTGTTTCCGGCCGGCGGCTTCCAGTCGCGCCGCCATGGCATCAGCCAGATCATCTCCGAGGATGGCCGCATTCTCTATGATTTCGACCGCGACGAACCGCCGCCAAAGCGGGTGCTGAGCGAGCAGGCGCTGTCGTCGATGAACCGGATCCTGATCCAGATCCCGGTGATCGGCACCGCCCGCAAGGCAGCCCTCGACCGGGGCATCGTGATGGGCGGCAAGACCGGCACGACGCAGGCCTACCGCGATGCCTGGTTCATCGGCTTTACCGGCAATTATACCACCGCCGTCTGGTTCGGGAATGACGACTACACCTCCTCCAACAACATGACCGGCGGCTCGCTGCCGGCCATGACCTTCAAGCGGCTGATGGACTATGCCCATCAGGGCATCGAGCTGCGCCCGCTGCCGGGCATCGACAACCCACTGCCGGGCGCGACCCCCGCCGCCGCGGGCGAAGCCCCGACCGAGGGGGAAAAGGTGGTGGTGCAAAGCCAGCCGAAGGATGGCGCAGTGCCGGAACTCCCCGCCCTCGTGCGCCCCCGCTCCCTCTCCTCGCAAGCCACCCGCCTGATACGCGCTATCGCCACCCACCTCAACTCCGCCCCCGCCCTGCCCGACCCGGAAAAGGTGGGGAGTGTCCGGTAAGGGGGATGGGGCACGGTCAACACAAACCGGCTGTCTTCGCGCGGGATTGAATGGCGTTCAAGAAGGCGCGTGCATTTTCTTGCCGCAAGGCCACATAACACACTTCCATCAAAGGTAGATCCTGTATACGCTATTTTCCTGTTTTAGAAAATAGAGACCAAGATCCGCCATGCTTGATATCCTGGACGAATCCTTTGGGCTTTTGCGGCTTCCCGAAAAAATTGAACCTTGGGAGAAGGGCCGAAGTCCGGCCTCTCTCGCCGTTCTTGATGAAGACGTTGCTGCATGTCTTGCGGCGATGCAACAACTCGCCCAAAACCGCCTGCTCAAACCCTCTGCACGTGCGAAGACCTATATCTGGGCAGTCGATGCACGTGGGACGATCCAGATTGCGATTGAAGAACTGGCAGCGTGGGAGCAGATAGCGCAATATGCTGGCTATCCTCGCAGACGCGGCTTTCATCATCCATCCGAAGAAAAGAAGCTGGGGCATCCCACACTTCTTGGCGAAATGGGGGCTCGAATTGCCGGTGAGCTTGCCTTTGACGAAATCGACGATAAACTTCATTGGGTATTGAACGCCAATTCCGGTCGTTACTGCCGGAGTTTGCCGCCCAGCAAAGAACAGCTCGACCGGGTTGCCGCCATATTTCGCGAACTGGGTGTCGGGGTGACCGTGGACTATGATTTGTGATGGCGTGACTTCACGCTTGCAGGTCTGCTGGAATGCTGTTGGCATAATCCGTCGGCTTGGCGGAGAGCCAATTTTGGCGACATGGTAGATTGGTTTGTTTTGGCAGCGGTTTCTGGTTATTAACCGCCCTCTTATATGATGGGCGTGGGGACGCCTTCTTTTACTTTGGAGAAGCGAATGTCGAAGACTATGGCTGACAATGGGGTGGAAACCGGGCTGATGGCGCGGCTTGGGATGTTTCGTCCGAGTGACAAGGCTGCCCTGCAGGCCGCCTTGCTGGATAGCGCATCTCGCGCCCGGGCGCTCGATGCCGTCCGGGAATTTGTCACGATCTGGGAGAATGCCGACTGGCTGGAAGCCTATTCCATCGAGCGGATCGGCAAATGGATCGGCAAAACCCTGCCTCCCGAGATCGGTCTTTCCCTGTCTGCGTGGTCGCAGGAAAATCCTTCCGAAGCCCGTGCGGCATTGCTGAATGGCTTGAAGGCCGGCCTGGCGCAGGACAGTCTCGCCATGTGATGGCGAACCGCCGGGAAAGCGATCACTTTTGCCGGTGCGCCAGTGCCATCGGCGTGCCCCCGGCAGGGTAGCGCTGGCCAGTGGAATGAATTTGACATTCGATGCCCATTCGCCGCGATCTCGAGGATCTAATGTCAAATTCGCAAATTCCACTAGAATCATAGTGTTACCAGTGGTTTTCATGATTCCGACATTTGCTCTCGAGGGTAAAGCGGACGGTAGCAAATGTCGGAATCAAGCCCCGAGGATCAGCCCCCGCACCCGCGCCAGCGTCGCGCCAGTCGCCGAGCGCTGCGATCTTCGCATCGATCTCCCGGGCGGCGGCACCTTCCGCCTGATCGGCTGCATTTTCCGCTGTCTCCGTCATGGCCGCCTCCCCTGCCGCGCTTGCCGGCGCAGCATAGGGCGATTGCGCCGCGGACAAAACAGGCGATATCTTGCGGGGCACGCCGGAAGATATCGAGGCGGCAACCACGTTGTTTCAACCTGCGAAAAGAAAGCCAGATGCCCCGCCAGAACCGCGTCACCCCGTTTGGCCGTTTCGAGGCCAGTCCCGCCCGTGGCCTGCTGATGGGCAATCGCGGCATTCTGCAGAAGGAGGCGGGCGGGGCCCTTCGCAGCCATGCGGGCAAGGCGTGGATTTCCTGTTGCCTCACCTGGCGGCAAAACCGGGTGGTGCTTGACAGTCCCCGCCACTATACGCCGTTGTTTTTCCACGATGAAGCGGTGGCGCTCGCCGCCGGGCACCGCCCCTGCGCCCTTTGCCGCCGCGACGCCTACATGGCCTTCCGCCACGCCTTCAGCCGGTCGCAGGGTTTTGACCGGGAGACGCCCGCAGCTGCAAAGGCCATGGACGCGATCCTGCATCAGCAGCGCAGCGGGAAGGCGGGCGGGATCCGCATGGCCTTGCAGGATCTGCCGGATTTCAGCTTCTTCACCCTCCCCGCCCACCCCGAAACCGCCCTCCTCTGGCACCGCAACCACGCCTTTGCCTGGAGCCATCACGGCTATGGCGACCCGACCGCCATCCGTAAGCAGACGGTCGTCAGGGTTCTGACGCCGGGGGTGATGCTGGGGGTGCTCCGCGCGGGCTACAGGCCTCTGGTGCCCGGCCTGCCGGCGGGGGGAGATGGAGGGGAACCCGCAGCCATCAAACAATGATGCAGATGGCCGAGGTGCGAATCGTCCTGCCGTTTGTTTCCGTTCCGCAAACGCTCTATATATTAGCGCGTCATGACGGAGATGGTGCGATGACTGAAGAAGCGGATTTCCAGAGAGGCCTGATGATCCAGTTGTCGACTCTTATCGACGGCATGAAGGTGCTGAACGGGCATGTTGCCGGCAATCTCGAGCGGATTGGCCGCTTCGGTGCGGAATTCATCAAGCTGTCGCGGCAGGGAATCCAGGTCAGGAGCGACATTCTTGACATAAAATCCATATTTTCCCAGTTCCGGTCTGACGTCAGTCAGATCCTGGCTGAACTCACCGAATTCCGGGTTGAATTTACCCAGCACCGGTCCGAATTTTCCCAGCACCGGTCGGATTTCTCCCAGCTCCGGTCAGAACTTACCCAATTTCGAACCGAGATCGCCACCCAGCTCAAGGCACTCTTGCTGCGGATGGACGAGATTGAAAATGTCGTGGATGGAAATTCCCGGGATATCAAGGAATTGCGGAGCGAGTTGGTGAGCCGGTACAATGACATCCTGACGGCGCTCCAGGATGGGCTTTCAAACCGCATTGCCTCCCGGGAGCTGTGGGAACGGGTGGATGAATTGTGGCGGCGCCGGGATCTGATGCCGGGGAGGCCTGCCCCTTCCGTCTCAGGCGACCCGCAAGGTCGGAATGGCTGACGTATCGACCTTGCGTTCGGCGTGCCAGGCATCATGGGCGGCCTCAAGGCATGCGGAGGCGTCCGGCAGGTCTTTCAGAAGCGGGGGTGCGGGGTGGTCTGGTAATCCTGACGCTGAACAACACAGGGATGAAACCGGCCTTCTCTTGCGGAAAAGCGAAACTGCCCTTTTGAATGCACACCCCCGCTCCTGAAAGACCTGCGGGGAAAATCGGCTCACGTCTCTTTCTGGCCCCGATCATTGCAATCCGTGCTTTCCAAATGGTTGCGGCCTCCACCCGACAAGTCATATGCTAATATTCGAAGTGTATTATGTAATGAATGCATGGGATATAGGTTTTGGCTGCGCGCATGTTATTGCCGAAACCCGCAGCTGAATACGGGAGCCTGCCGGGACAGGCCTTCTGCCAGGGCACGGGGGCGGATGCGGTCCGCCCTCACCCGCCTTTACGCCGCCCTCTGCCGCGCCTGCGGCCGGCCCATGGCAAAGCGGGTCAGCAGTTGCGCCAGCGCATGGGTTTCCTCTGACAGGCTGTTGCAGGCGGCGGTCGTCTCTTCCACCATGGCGGCATTCTGCTGGGTGCCCTGATCCAGCACCGAAACGGTGGAATTGATTTCGGCGATCCCGGTGGATTGCTCGCGGCTGGCTTCGGCGATGACGCGGACATGGCCACCTATGTCACGGACTTCCGCGACGATTTTCTGCAGCGCATCGCCGGTTTCGGCCACCAGCATCACGCCATGGCTCACCTGCTCGCTGGAGCGCCTGATCAGGTCCTTGATATCCTTGGCGGCCTTGGCGGAGCGCTGGGCGAGTTCGCGCACTTCCATGGCGACCACGGCAAAACCCTTGCCGGCCTCGCCGGCGCGGGCGGCTTCCACCCCGGCATTGAGCGCCAGAAGGTTGGTCTGGAAGGCGATTTCGTCAATCACCGAAATGATGTTCGAAATCTCCCGCGACGAGGTCTCGATCGAGTTCATCGCGTCGACGGTGTGGCCGACCACGGTTTCCGATTGCACCGCCGCCGCACTGGCGCGCGCCACCAGCCGCCCGACCTCCTCGGCCCGCTCGCTCGCCTGGCGGGAGGTGACGGAGATTTCTTCCAGCGCCGCCGATGTCTGCTCGACGGAAGCGGCCTGGGTCTCGGTGCGGCGGGAGAGGTTATGGGCCTCCTCGCGGATATGCATGGTGCCATGGGCGATGGCATCGGCCTTTTCGCCGACCATCTGCAGGGCCTGTTCCAACTGGTGCAGGGAGGTGTTGAAGGTCACGCGGAGATGATCGAGATGGGGCGCGAAGGGTCTTTGCAACCGGCAGGTGAGAACACCCCGTGCAAGCTCGTCGAGGCCCGCCGCCAGACCATCGGCGGCGGCCTGCACCTCGTCGGCTGCCCTTTGCCTTGCCGCTTCCCCGGCGGCCCGCGCCGCCTCACCTTCCGCCCGGTTGCGGGCGATATCGGTCTCAAGTGTCTGGCGCTGCATGGCATTGTCGCGGAATACCGCCACCGCTGCGGCCATCGCGCCGACCTCATCGCGGCGGTCGAGACCATAGATCTTCAGCTGCACCTCCCCCTTGGCCAGCAGATACATGGCCTCCTGCAATCTGGCGAGCGGCGTGATCACACCCGACTGGATCAGCCACAGGGTCAGGCCGAAAATGGCAAGGCCCACCACCAGAAAGCCTGCAAACACCTCATTCACCAGCGCCGACTGGCGCATGGCGGCGCGATAGAGCGCGTCGGTGACCCGCGATTGCAGCGCAATCAGCTGGTTGAGCGGCCCGGACAGCGGATCCACGGCGGGGTAGAGGTCCGTTGCGGCGAAGCGGGCGATCCCCGCCCTGTCGCGGGCGGCCACCAGCGCCCACAGGGGCTGCAAGGCCTGGTCACTTTGTGTGCGGGCGACAACGAAGCGGCTGATGATGCCGCTTTCCTCGGCGGTCATCCCGGTTGCCGCATAGGCATTCCAGGTCTCCTCGATCCCCTCGCGCGCCGCCTTCATCGCCTGATCGGCCTCGTCAAAGCCGAGACTGCCTGAATTCAACTTTTGGGTGGTGTCGACGATATTGACCGCGTAGAAATCCGATACTCGCTTCAGCTGCTGCATCGGAATGACGCGATCCTCGAGGATGGTGCGCATCGAGGCGGTGAGCGATGTCATCTGGCCGTAGGCGGTCAATTCGAGCACGATTTCGCTCAGGGCAAGAATGGCAAGGCAGGAGAGCAACTTGGCTTTCAGGGTCACGACTGGACAACTCCGGATGGGGGGCGACAACGAAGGTCATTCGCCCGGACAAGGGATGCACGGCGGAGAAACGACAGCAGGGAAGCATTCACGGGCAAGGGATCGTCTGGCAAGGGATCGCCTGGCACGGCCATCATGGCCGCTGTGGCGACGATCACGGCCCGGCTTGCCCGCGACACGCCGGAAGCGGCACGTTTTGGCACGGGTACAAGGCCGCATATACTACCTAAAATTAAGCAGCTTGATGAATTCAAGGTTAATTTAGCGGTGCGAAATTTAACATACTTCATCTTCAGGCAGATAAAAACAACCTGAGGCGGCTGTTTTCTGCTTGCCGGACCGGCTTTCGCCCTTGCGGAATCAGTGCTAGAGTTTGTCAGGGAAAACACGCAAACGACGTTTTGCGTTTGGAATCCGGTTCTCCCGCTCGAACCCGTTTGAGAGCTCAAACCCGTTTGAGCGCTCAAACGGGTTTGAGCGAAATGACAAACGAAAACAATGAGTGCTCGAGTCTGTCTGGTTCAGTCTGAACCTGACAGACTCGAGGTCTTGACCACGTTCAATGAATGCAAAGGCCTAAATCCACGTGTTCCGGGTCCCTCTCCTTGTCGCGATCGCGCTGGTCATTGCCTTTGCCGGAGGAATTGTGTCGACGCTGGAGCTGCTCGATGCAACGGTCGGTTTCGGGTCGATCCGGCTGGGGGCCTGGCAGGCCTTTCCCGAGGCGCAGACGGCCAATGCCGATCCCTATGCACGGGCGCACCGGGCCAAGGGCGGCAAGCTGTTCTATGGCAGCGCCGAAGGCCTGTCATTTCGCGCCGAGGACGATGCGGCAGGCGATGCCCTGTCCAGCGATTGCAGCTACCAGTTGAAAGGACAGACTCCCGTGGCCCGCGCCTGGACGCTCTATGTGGCGCGGCCTGACGGCACGGCTCTGGGCGACCTTGCGGGCAAGCCGACCAGCCTCAATTCCTGGACGGTGCTGCGCGACGACAGGTCCGCCTTCAGCATCGACCTCCAGCGCAGCGCCCTGCCCGGCAACTGGCTTGCCCTGCCCGATGCGGGGAAATTTCAGCTGGTGCTGACGCTGCTGGACACGCCGACCGCCGGCAGTTCCGGGCTGATCGATCTTTCCATGCCGGACCTGGTCAGGGTGGAGTGCGGCCATGTTTAAGCTCGCCTATGCGATCCTCACCGGTCTGGTGGGGGCTGCCCTGCTGCATGTGATCATCATTCTGGCCCTGCCGCATTATGTCACCACCAATGCCTATGCGCGGGTGGAAGCGCTGGGTCCATCCGGCACATTCTACCGGCTGCCGGATGGCGGTGCAGGCCCCGCCGGAGCCGCACCTGGCGGTAGCGGCAAAGCCGCACCTGATGGTAGCGGCAGCGCCGCACCTGATGGTAGCGGCAAAGGCGTCGCCGGCCTTCGAAACCAGGATCCCTATCTGGAAGTATCGGTCTGCAAGGTGGATGTGACGCAGGCACCGGTGCGGCTTTATGCCGAAGGAGATGTGCCGCTCTGGTCGGTGGTGATTTTCGACAAGGATTCCAATGAGGTCTTCAGCATGAATGACCGGACATCGGTGGCCGGCGCGCTGGATATCCTGCTGGCAACACCGGCCCGGATGCCTGCCATCCGCAAGGCGTTGCCGGAAGACCTGGCTGAATCCATTCTGGTGGAGATGCCAACGGGCGGCGGCTATGCGGTGCTCAGGGCCTTTTCGCCCCGCAGCAGTTTCAGGCCTGCGGCGGAGCAGTTTCTTGAGGATGCGGAATGCAGCGCCTATGATGCCGCAACCTGAATGCGCGTGCCGGCAATCGACCGGATAGCGTCCGATGCCAACAGCTCAGCGCTTGCGCGCCCGCTTCGAGCCGCTGGAGGTCGGACGGGTTTCCGGCGTCAGGCGCTCGTAGCGCACACCGGTAAACAGCAGCAGCTGCGCCGTGCCGCCCGTGCCATGCGCGGCGGCATCATGCTGCCGTTTTGCCGACGGCTGGCGGTCTTTCAGATAGATAACTGTAGCCATTCTCGTCTCCATTTTGAACAATGAGACGGATGAACGAAGTACCGATTTCACCCTGCCCGCTTGATCAGCAGGCCGACGCAGGCCGGTTTTGATCCCCCACAAGCCGTCTTGTCCACGGCCTATAACCCTCAAGGGACATCCTCAGTTCCATCCGGTTTTCACCGGACCGGGCCTGAGGCAAATGACCGGTGTCATTTGCGCCTTTCCCAACTCTATACTCCCCCCCGATGCGCGAAGCTTGCCGCCCGGGACGTACCCACCTTGATCCGGAAACATCACCTGACGGCCCGAACCTTTCGGCAAGCCGTCCCGTTTTCGGACAGGTCCCTGCTCCATTGCCCGCCCCGCCTGCGGCGGTTCTGGCGATTTTGGGGGCCTGTATGCTCATAGCATATCGCATTGATACGCGAAACGCATGCCCTCGTCGCGAATTCAGCCACAGGATAGTTAACAGCTCGCTAACGATTTTACTCTAACTTGAATTCATGTTTTGCGTAACAGTGGATAGATCCGTGGACGATCGTTTCAGAGAGCTCGAAAGACCGCTTGCCGTCCGGAAGAAGGACGTGGTGCTGCTGGCGACCGTCACCAGTTTTGAGGCCTTGCGTCATCCGGGGAAAATCGACCTGAAACAGTTCAGCGAACTGTTTCCGCCGCTGTTTGCAGCCTCCAGCCAGGAGGCGCAGCGACAGGTGGCAGCCGCCCTCTCCCAGTCCCCGCATGTCCCTGAAACGGTTGCGCTTTTTCTGGGCCGCCAGCCGATTGACATTGCCGCCCTGTTTCTTACCACCGCCATTTCCGTCTCCGACGAGGTGCTGATCGCCATCGCCAGTCGCGAGGGCGAGGCCCATGCCCGCGCCATTGCCCGGCGCGAACAGCTGTCGCCGGATGTGCTCGATGCACTCGTCGGGCTCCGCCATGAACGGCAGAACAGGACAAGATCCGAAGCGCGTCCGGCCGCCCCAATCCGGCCACAGGCCGACGCCATGCTTGCGGTCAGCCCAGCCCAGGAACAGAGGAAAAAGGAAGAGGACAGGATGGAAGACGAGAGCCTGAACGCAAGCCCGCTTGACAGCGCCATCAGCGAAACCGAACGCCGCGCGCGCGAGGAACATCTGCGCCAGAGCATCAAGGATCTTGCCCGCCACCTCAACCCGCCGGATACGGACCGGCAGGGGCTCCGGCATATCCAGCCGGTGGAAATGGCGCTGTTTGCCCGCTTTGCCCGGTCCGGCGAAATCGGCCTGTTCACCACGGCGCTCTCCTATGCGCTGTCCTCCACCCGCTGGCTTGCCGAACGCATCCTGCTCGACATGTCCGGCCTGCAGCTGGCAACCACGCTGGTCAGTCTCGGCATGCCGGATGAGGAAGCGACCGCCGTTCTCCACGGCATCTATCCGCATCTCTCCGCCCGCGACGGCCACGGCACCAAAGCCGATACATTGCTGGAATCCCTCGACCAGCGCGACTGCGACCAGCGCGTCGACAGCTGGCTGCGCGCCGACAGCTACAGCTTCCCCGGCGCCCAGCCCGAACCCGCGCCCGCAGCCCAGAGGGTGACGCGGCGGTAGGGGGGAACCTGATTGACGAAATCTCTGGTGCGAGCTACCAATTGTATTACAAATGGAGATGAAAATCATGTCAGGACGAGAGCTTTCAGATCCGGTTACGATGCGACTGCCGCTGGATGTCCTTTCCGAAATCGAGGAAATCGCGGCAATTACCAAACGCAGCAGAAGCTGGGTTTTTGTGCGCGCCCTCAAATCCTATCTGGCTCAGGAGGGGCGGGAAATCATTGAAATTGCGGAGGCAAGGCGGGATATCGAAGCCGGGCACGGGCATGACCTCGATGAGGTGATTGACGAAATTGATGCGCTTATCCGGGGCGCGGCAGCTTGAAGGTCACCCTTTCACCCCAGGCGCGGGACTATGTGCAGCGTGAGGCAAAGTATCTCAAATCCAAAAGCCAGAAGGCGGCACAGCAATTCAATGAAGACCTCAAGCGGTTGAGGCATGGTCTGCAGCGCTTTCCGGAAATGGGAAAGCTCAACGAAGAAACGCCAATCCCTGGCGTGCTGCGCTTTGTGATGGGCCACTATCTGGTCGACTACGAAATCGTGAAAGGCGGGATCTTGATTCTTGCCGTTCGCCATGGTCGTGAACGCCCACCGGGAATTGATCTGGATGACGACTTCGATTTCGAAGACCCCCGTGACACGTTCGGATTGACTTGATTTAGCAGATGGCACGCCTTCCTGATGATCTGACGGATCGCACGTCTTTGATTTGAAACCTGTCACTATCACGGAAGCTCGTTAGCGCCGCAGAACCGCTCTTCCACTTTCGCACGACACGGATATTTTAACGCCACCCCTCACACCACCGTCACATAGCGTCTTGAGTCCTCCGTCTCGATCTCGACCACCCAGAGGTCGGGCCGATTTCCGATCGCGGGTGAGCGTGGCGTCGATTTCGGCGGCGGCGTCCTGCTCCACCCGGATTTCGAAGGCCCGATTCCTCCTTTTCTGGCCCGAAGCCGCGCCCGCAGCCCAGAGGGTGACTCCGAGGTAGGGGGTGGTTCCGGGATGTCTGCTACTTCTGCCGCAAAGGGCCAACGTTGACAATAAGGTCAGCGAAACAGGCTCAGGCGCGCCTGAAAATCCTCTTCCGCTTCGTCAGGGTCGCGCAGCATCTCATGATCCCCCAGACTGAAGGTCGGCATGGCTGGGACCGGCGTCAGGGAATCGATATATTCGACATGGCGTTTCACAAGGCTTTCAACCAGCACACTGACGGACACCTGATCCATGGCCGCGATGCGCTCGGCAGCCGCGTAGGTATCCGCACTGATCGGGATTTTTGCGCCGTGCATGCCCATGAAAAAATTC
Source organism: uncultured Gellertiella sp. (assembly GCF_963457605.1). Lineage (GTDB taxonomy): Bacteria > Pseudomonadota > Alphaproteobacteria > Rhizobiales > Rhizobiaceae > Gellertiella. The sequence continues at coordinate 3,460,861 of NZ_OY735139.1, read as the reverse complement.
CCTTTTCAATCCAGCGGTTATTTTACGGGATGTTGATGTAACTGTCCAGTTCCGCCACTGCCCCCTCACACCACCGTCACATAGCGGCCTGCGTCCTCCGTCTCGATCTCGACCACCCAGAGGTCGGGGTCGAATTTCAGTTCGCGGGTGAGCGTGGCGTCGATTTCGGCGGCGTCGCCCTGTTTTACCCGGATTTCGAAGGCGCGCTCCGGTTTTTCGGTGTCGAAGACCGATTGCGGGGCCGGGCCGTAGAGGGTTTCGAGACCGGTGCGGTGGCGCTGGCGCAGGAAGATGGCGCCTGCCCCTTCCGCCCCCTTGCGCTCGATGGCCGCAAAGCCGCCATCGGCAAAGATCCGCCGCATCAGGGCGGAGATCACGAGATCGGAGGTCAGGCGCACGGGCGATGCCCTTTCTGTCGGGAGCTAGAGTTTGTCAGGGAAAAGTGGAATCCGGTTTTCCCGAAAGGACAAACGAAAACAAAGAGAATTAGAGTCTGTCTGGTTCAATGTGAACCAGACAGACTCTAAGAGGGTTCGTGAGATTATACCAAAGATCTCTGGCAGGACAGGCCGGGCGGCGGGCCGACTACCCGTTTTTCGGCACCAGCCCGAAGTCGCGCATGTGGTTCAGCACGCTCTGGCTGGGCTCGCCGGTGATCGGCAGGTTGTAGTATTTCTCGAAGGCGCGGATGGCCTTGCGGGTCGAGGGGCCGGCGACGCCGTCGGGGGTGACGTCGGGATAGGACATGCGGATCAGGCCCTGCTGGATCTGGCGGATCCGCTCACCATCAGCGTTGCTGCCGCCGGCATTCTGGATGATGGCGGCCAGGTCATCGCCGGAGGCGGAAACCTTGACCAGCCTGTCGGGGCTTTTGGCGGCGGTCGCCTGCTTCTTCGGGCGCGGCGGCGCGGTTTGCGGCGCGGGGACTTCAGAGGCGACGATGGTGGCGGCGACCGGGTCCCGGGCGGGCGCGGCCGGGGGAGAGGTGCCGCCGCCATTGGCGGCAAGCGCCTGCAACAGGGCATCGCTGACCTCGCCGGTCTGAGGCAGGCCCGCGGTCTGCTGGAAGAACAGGATGGCGGCGCTGGTGCGCGGGCCGATCTCGCCATCCGCCGCCCCGGCATAGAGGCCACGGCGGATCAGCGCCTGCTGCACGGCGACATTCAGCGCGACATTCGGCGGCTGGCCGGAGGCCGTGGCGGGAAGGCTGGCGGCCTGAAGCCCTGCCCCTTCGACGGATGGAGTTGTGCCGGTTGCGGCCTGCGGCCCCTCGCCTTCGACCACCACGCCATCGGCCCGCTCGATCCGGTAGGTGGTGACATCGGCGCTCTGGCCGGCGGCCTTGCCGTGCCAGCCGGGCAGCGCATCGAAGCGGCTGGCATCACGGGTGGCAAGGTAGGGCGTGGTGAGGCGATGCGGCTGATACCACAGCGCATTGGCGGCAATCGCCCCGAAAATGATGGCAAACAGCGCGGCCCCCGCGGCAGGACGCGGATAGCGCCAGGCAAGCCGCCCCAGACCCCGCCCGGCATGGCCAAAGCCGCGCCCGGCAAACCCGAGCGAAACCGCCGTGCTGGAAAGCAGGGCGGCCCTCAGGGAACGTCCCTTCTTTTCAGGCGCTTTGCGCTTTCGCGGTGCCATGGCTGATACCCTCGTGTTGCTCTTCGGCCGGTTTCCTCATACCGCTGAGCCGCGGCGGAAATTCGACAGGCTGGTCCCGGAGCGCATCTTCATATGCGCCGGGGGCACCACCCGATCCATTGTCGGGGATCGAGACGGTGATGACAGTTCCCTCGCCGGGCTGGCTGGCAATGTGGAATGTGCCGCCATGCAGACTGATCAGTCCCTTGACCAGGGACAGACCAAGCCCGGTCCCCTCATGCGAACGGGTATAGGCATTCTGGATCTGCAGGAAAGGCTGGCCGAGCATGGCCAGCTTGTCCGCCGCAATGCCGATGCCGGTATCGCTGATGGCGATGTTCAGCATGCCATTGTCGCGGGCGGCATCGATGGAGATCACGCCGCCGGGCCGGGTGAACTTGATGGCATTGCCGAGGAGATTGATCAGCACCTGACTGAGGGCCCGGCGATCCGCCACGACCTCGCCGAGATCGCGCTGCACGCGGCTGGTCAGCGTCAGGCCCTTCTCGCGCGCCTGCAAGGCCAGCATCTCCTCGCAGGCACGGATCGGCTCGGCGGCCATGAAGGGTTCCATGAACAGCTCGTAGCGCCCGGCCTCGATCTTGCTCATGTCGAGCATGGTATTGACCACCGACAGGAGATGGCCGCCCGACTGGCGGATCAGCGTCACATATTCCTTCTGCCGGTCATCGGCGAGCTTGCCGAAATATTCGCCGAGCAGGATATCGGAAAAGCCGAGGATGGCGTTGAGTGGCGTGCGCAGCTCGTGGCTGACGGCGGCGAGGAACCGGCTCTTCGATTCATTGGCATCTTCCGCCTCGATCCGCTTGCGGCTCGCCTCGCGGCGCAGGCGTTCCTCGTCGGTGCTGTCGAGCAGCTGGCAGAACACCCGCGACAGCGCCCCATCGCCATCGGTTTCCGCCGTCATGTCGAGGCGGACGGGGGTGAACTGGCCATCGCGGCCACGGCCTGCCACCGGCGGTTCCAGCCGCAGCAGGACGGTGGCATGGGGCGCGCCCTGGCGCAGATCATCCAGCGCCTGCAGGAAGGCGATGCGGTCGGAGACATGGATCTGGTCCAGCAGCCCGCGGCCCATCGGCTCGGCAAGGCTTGCCAGATAGCAGGCGCGGTCGCGCCCGCCGGTGGCCAGCACCAGCCCTTGCGGATCGAGCAGCAGGATAAGGCCGGGGCAGAGACCATAGGGAAGCATGCTGAAGGGCGCGCTGGCACCGGGGAGTTCCGCCCCCGCGCCTGCCGGCAGATGCGGCAGGCTGCGGCGGCTCCAGGCGATGCTGGCGGTGGCAGCGATCAGAAAGGTGGCGGCAACCGAGGCAAGGCCCACCGGCAGGGCCACCGAGGCGCTCTGAAACACCGACAGCGACGGCAGCAGCACGACAAGGCCGAGACTGGCGATGCGGGCGGCGGAAAACAGGATGGACCTTTCGCGACCCCGCGCGGCCTGGTGCCCGCCGGATGCGGCAAGCCACCGGTCGGCCCATGCCGTGGCGATCTGGCCTGCCTTGCCGGAAATGTCAGTCAATACGCGCACGCCTACAAACCTTCGAAGGAACCATCCCGTGGACCGGCACAATTTAGGCCCCGGCGACTTAAGGAAAGGATAAGGAAAAGGCCCCGAAAACCCCGCCAAAGCGGCGCAAATCCCGATTCCAGACATTCCGGGCGAGCTTTGCCATTCGTGGTTAATGGGGCGTAAGCGGTGGATTTACCTGTTATTTTACCTGACCATTAACTATTGGGGCGAAGCGGCCGGGCAAAAATCCAGTGGATCCGGGACCCCGCCTGCCCATATCCTTAACGCGTGCCGCTAAATAGCCATTCAAATGCGTTTCAAATGCTGAAAACCGGCATTTGAGGCAAGTTTGCCGAAAAGGCGAGCAGTCCGGGAAAGCCGCTGTTTCGACATCCCGCCTATTGTCGGTGTTGTCAGCGGGGAACACCCGCCTCATCCGGCAGCAAGACCGGAGAGCGAATACAGGGACAGAAGGTATGTGGTTCTTCATCAAGGGCAGTTTCTGGTTTTCACTGGTGCTGGTGCTCTTGCCGGTTTTCAGCGCGACAAGTTCGGCGCGATTGGCAAATGCCCCGCCGGTGGACATGTCGGACGCGATGGCGGCGGCAACAGGGGCCTATGACTATGTAAGCAATATCTGCACCGCCAAGCCTGACGTCTGCGAGAAGGGTGGCAAGACCTTTACCGCACTCGGCTACCGGGCAAAGGAGGGGGCGCTGGTTGCCTTCGACTATCTGAATTCGAAATTTGCCGACAGGCCGGCAGATGTCGCCGCTGCCGGTCCGGCCAGTCCCGCCGCATTGAAACCCTCCGTGCCGAAGCTGCCGCCCGCAAGCGCCGAGGCCGCCGCAAAGGCGGTGGACGGCGGGATTGCCGCCCAGCCGCTGCCGCCAAGGATCAATCCGGACAAGCCACAACCCTATCGCCCCCCCGTCGCCGACAAGGTGGTGACCGGAACCGTGCTCACCCACGTGCCGATCCCCCTGCCGCGCCCGACCCAGGATTTTCTCTAGCGTTTGTCAGTTCGCGGGGGTGGCGTCCTGTCCCTTGGTCACTCCCGCCCTTTCCTCCCGCTTTTCTTAAAGCTTGCACCGGGTTTCAGACCCCGTGCCTGGACGTGCCTACCCTGTGAATTCGAGCACTCTTTTGCCAACGCCGCGAAAACATCCCCTGTTTTCGCGGCGCTTTTTTTGTGTGGGGGGTGGTGGCAGGCCTTCCGGTGCGCAAGACCGGCTGTCGCCTCTATGCCGGCTTGTCCTGGCTTGCGGATCTTGATGTCAGCAGCCCTGCCAGTTCCGGCAGGCCGATGGCGTCGGTATTGCGGCTGAGGGGAAAGCGTTCGGTACCGCCATAGACGAAGAAACGGCGGGCCGGTTGCAGGTCGTCGCAGGCCTGGTGGAAGCCCCGGCCGAGCTTTGGGGCAGAGCCACGCTTTATCTCGACCGCCCACAATTCGTTGCCGGGCAAGGTCAGGAGCAGGTCGATTTCGGCGCCAGCCGATGTCCGGTAGAAGGCGGGTTCGGTCCCCTCGGGCGCCGCAGCCAAAAGGGATTCGATGACGAAACCTTCCCAGCTGCCGCCGGTGACGGGATGGCCGAGCACATCCTCGCGGGTGGGCAGACGCAGCAGGGCATGGACGATGCCGCTGTCGCGCAGATAGACCTTCGGAGTCTTGACCAGACGCTTGCCGGCATTGCTGTGCCAGGGTTGCAGGCGGCGGACCAGAAGCAGGTCGACCAGCAGATCGAGATACCGCGCCACCGTCTTGGCATCGATGGCAAGGGCGCGTGCCAGATTGGCGGTGTTCAGCAACTCACTCTGGTTGTGGGCCAGCATGGTCCACAGGCGGCGCAGCGTCTCTGCCGGCAGGCGCGGGCCGAACTGCGGAATGTCCCGCTCCAGATAGGTGCGGATGAAATCCTGCCGCCACCGGAAGCTGATGGTATCGGTTGATGCCAGATAGCTCGACGGAAAGCCGCCGCGAGTCCACAGCGTTTCAAGGCCGCTCGCCGGAATTTCGAGCGCGTCGAGAGATGCAAGCTCCAGATACGAAATCCGTCCGGCGAGGCTTTCGCCGGATTGCTGGAGGAGATCGACCGAGGCCGACCCCAGCAGGAGAAACCGGCCTGCCACAAGTCCCTTGCGCCGCCCCCTGTCGATCAGCCCGCGCAGGGCCTGAAACAGTTCCGGCGCACGGTGAACCTCGTCGAGGATAACCAGCTTGTCTTCATGGCTGGCAAGGTAGCTTTCGGGATCGGTGAGCCGGGCACGATCCGATTCCGTCTCCAGATCCAGATAGACCGAGGGACGACTGTCGCCGATTTCCCGGGCAAGCGTGGTCTTGCCAACCTGACGCGGCCCGATGAGGGCCACAGCCGGGGACGTCTCGATGGCTTCAATCAGCCGGGATGTGATGCGGCGCTCGATCATCCTTGCAATTATGGCATGAGATTCCCGATTTGCAAGGTTATTTCGCCGGGAACGGGTGGCCCGGGACGGGGTTCTGCCTTACCGCCCGGAGAGCTTTCTCGGATCATCGATGTAGCAGATCAGCGTCGAGGCGATCATCAGCGCAATATAGAGTTTGTCAGGGAAAAGTGGAATCCGGTTTTCCCGAAAAGACAAACGACAGCAATGAGAGCCAGAGTCTGGCTGGTTCAATATGAACCTGACAGACTCTAGGAAAAGAACAGCTTCCAGAATGTCGCCCAGTTCACCAGCTGCCAGCCCCAGAAGCAGAGGATCAGGAGAGCGGCCATTGCGATTGTGGCGGCAACGCAGACGGGTCGAAGAATGGCAGTAATACCAGGGATCACTGATGGGAACCCATTCGATGGCGTGGAAACGGATACCGGGCAGGAGAATACCGCAGGTCGATGCTTTGAGCATCGACCGAGGATTTCGACGCCCTCCGGTGGCCGAATTCCACGCCACCCGGAGGGCCGGTCGCTTTTGACTTGCGGACGGCGTCGAAAATCCTCGCCGGACCGGTAGGTCCGACTGCGGTTTTCTCCTGGCCGCAAGCCAAAATCGATCCGGTCGAATGGGTTCCCATCAGTGATCCTTGGTATAATTCGCGAGATCATGCTTGCTCCCCTTCACGACCCAGCATTGCAGCGACGAAAGGATCTGTCCAGTATCGCTGCAAATCAAAGGTAATCCCGTGCCGTGACATTTTCCGGAATGCTTGCGCCTGTGTGCATCGACCTCGCTGGCGCGCAGGGAATGCAGCGCGAGGTTCCCGCCCTCCCCCTTGTGCATTCCCAAGACGCCCGCCCAAACCTTTTTCACCCCCCGTTCTGTTCAATCGCGCCCGTTTGGCCTATATGGCAGGCCAGTCCGCCCGCCCCCGGTTTCAGCAGGAATTTTCCCCATGGCTTCCCTCGAGCAGATCATCGACGACTTCGCCTATCTCGACGACTGGGAGGATCGCTATCGCTATGTGATCGAGCTGGGCAAGGCGCTGCCTGATCTCGCCGAGGTCGAGAAGACGGCGGAAAACAAGGTGCAGGGCTGTGCAAGCCAGGTCTGGCTGGTGAGCAAGGCGGGGCCGGGCGAAGATCCGGTGCTGCATTTTCAGGGCGACAGCGATGCGCATATCGTGCGCGGGCTGGTGGCCATCGTGCTGGCGGCCTATGACGGCAAGCGTGCCTCCGAGGTGGCCGGTCTTGATGCCACCGGGCTTTTCGGCCGGATCGGCCTTGTCGAACATCTCTCCACCCAGCGCGCCAATGGCCTGCGCTCGATGGTCAACCGCATCCGCCAGGAAGCCCAGGCCCTGCTGTAACGGGATCGTCGTCCCCTCCCGTCAGGCGCTGAAACGACACGATCAGGGTAGCGGATCGTGCCATTGCGGGTTGCGACATCGGCAGCTCCTGTGTCCAGCCGCGCTAACCGTAGTCACGCGGGCCGGAAGCGTCAACCGGAGGCAATCGCTCCCGCCGCCTGCCCTTGCCGCCGGGGCATCTGATAATGGCGGTCGAGGGCTTGCAGGGCGGTGCGGAGCATCAGTTTGGCGGAGCGGGCTGGCCAGTGGCGTTCCTGTTCCACCTGTTCCAGCCCCTTCTCGAAGCAGCAGACATCGAGCGCCACGCCGGAGAGTTCCGGACCGAGGGCGGTGGCGGCGCGGGCGACGCGGGCGCGGGCATCGGCGGTGTGATCCGACATCTCGGCCTGCGCCCCCCGCCCGCCCCTGGAGGCAGATGATATCTGGGGTTCGAGCGAGGCGGTGATTTTCGGCTGGAGGCCGCCAAAGTGGAAATCCGCCGCCAGACGGCGTCCGGCGGCAAGCACCTCCGGCGCAAACCAGGGCGTGCCATCCCGATCCTTCAGCCGGGCAAGCGCGCCGAGCGGATCGGCCTTTCGGTTGACCAGCACATCGGTCTCGGCACCATCGACAGGGCGGCTCTCATTCTCCAGCGGGCCGTGCTGGTCCAGAAAGCCGAGGCCGGCCCCGGCGATCAGCCGTTTCAGCGCCGTGCGGGCTTCCGGCAGGGCGGCAACCTGTCCGGCCTGCCGTCTCAGCATGCCCTGTCTCTCGCAGGCCTCGACCAGCGGGCGGGCAAAGCGCCGCCGGGTGCCCGCGGGCAGCACCAGCAGGATCTCACCCCCCTCCTCCTCAAGGCCGAGCGGCCCCGAAAGCAGCGTCTGCAACAGCCGCACCAGACCCTTGCGGGTTTCGGTTTGCGCCTTACTCATGGAAGGCCACCGGGCTTGCCTGAAACACCGAGGTGGCGAGCCTTTCGACGGCGGCGACGAATTCGTCATAGGCGACATTGTCGCGCCGGTCTTCCACCACCGCGCAGGCATGGCCGACGGTGGTGCGGTCGCGGCCGAAGGCAAGGGCGATATCGGTCTGCGGAATGCGCAGGCTGACATGGCAGACATACATGGCGATCTGCCGGATATGGCACTGGGCGCGGCGGCGGTCACGGCGGATCTGCACCCGCTCGCCGGTGAAGGACAGCATTTCGCCGGTCATCTGCCGCACCACCTTGCAGGCATGGCGCAGCGGCACGGAAAGATCCGGCGTGCCGTCCGCCAGGCTGCCGGAGATCGACACCTGCGGCAATTGCGGGATTTGGCGGGGTGAGGGATCGGTCAATGCGGGCATGATAATACTCCTTGTTGTTAATAGGAATATTTTCTCTCATAAAATCCGCATGGGGAAGATCTCATAGGAACATTTTCGATAATTTCTTGTTTTTGCACCGATAATATTTCATATTCGGTTAAAATCTAGGACCTTCATCCTACATTCATCCCCATCAGGGACGAAAACGCCTCCGCATCGCGAGGATGCGGAGGCGTGGCATGCATGACGCTGCGCGAACCGGACCGGCTGCCGCAAGAGGCAGATCGAACCGGTCAGCGAGCTCTGGTTCAGGCCTTGCCGCGCTTGCGGCGCTGGCCGAGGCCCATTTCCTTGGCGAGGCGCGAACGCGCTTCGGCATAGGCGGGCGCGACCATGGGGTAATCGGCCTGCAGCTCCCATTTGTCGCGATATTCATCCGGCGACAGCGCGTGATGTGTCATCAGATGCCGCTTCAATGATTTAAACGACCCGCCGCATTCGAGGCAGGTGATCTGATCGTCCTGTACGGACTTGCGAACGGATACGGCAGGCTTCTGCTTTTCCACCAGCGCCACGACAGGCTGCGGCGAATTCGTGTTGTTCAGCGCCGTGTGCACATCGGCAATCAGCCCGGGGAGATCAGCGACCTGCACCACGTGATTGCCGACATAGGCGGCAACGATTTCCGCAGTCAGTTCCACCAACAGCTCCTGGCTATTGCCATAAGCATTATCCACCATTCCAAAAGTCTCCTTCTAACCACACCCGGATAACCGGCCAATCATCGGCCGGTCGATTAAAACATAGAGACATGCGCGACGTGTTTGCAGGGTTTGAGAGCCCATGCGGCGGTGACTGGCCTACCCCTAGACCAACTGCCGTCTTCGCAAGGTCTTGGCCCTCGCATCCCGAAAAACATTCCTTTCATTGTCGATCACTCAGCATTGCTTGACCTGGCCACATGATTGGCGTCCCGGCCTCGCAATGCGACCGCAAATTCGGTCGAAATATAGTTCACGAACACACTCTATGTTGTTTGGGTATCACCAATCAGCATAAAATCCAATAATAAAAATCATCCGTAATATAGGAAATCTTGCCAAACAGCAAAATTCGATATTTCTGATACGCAATAATTAGACTGACCTTTGGATAGTATAAAAAATCCAAGGGTTTTCAAAGGAAAACCCCGGAAAACTCACCCTTTCCTTAATTTTCCCCGGTGGCGGCGGCGTTGCTGATCGGGGTTCATGCCCGCCATGATTGCCGAGCGCGCCAAAAGATGGGCGGAAACCGGCGAGGTCAGAACCAGAAAAAAGAATCCCGCCAGCGCCCGCAATGTCAGGCCGGCCTCCCCGGAGCCACATCCCGAGGCGACCAGCAGCAGGCCGGCCCCGACGGCCCCGGCCTTGGAGGCGGCATGCATGCGGCTGAAGAGATCGGGCAGGCGCACCAGTCCGGTGGCCGCGACCAGGGTGAAAAAGGCACCGGCCAGCACCAGCAGGGCGGAAGCAAGCCGCAGACTGTCCATGATCATCGGCGTGTCCTGCGTTGGCCGGCGCGCGCCGGGCGGGGTGGCGACAGCGGTGGCGGCGGCGGTTTCTTTTCCGGGCGGCTGAGCAGGAAGCGGGCAAAGGCCACTGTCGCGAGAAAGCCGACCAGACCGAGCGCGATGGCGATATCGACATAGAGGAAGAACCCGGTGCGCAGCGCAAAGACGGCCATGAAGCCGATGGCCACCGACCCCAGCATGTCGAGCGCCAGCACCCGGTCGGCAAGCGTTGGCCCGCGAAGCAGCCGCCAGACAGTCAGCAGCATGGCCAGCACCAGCATGGCGAGTGCCAGATCGAGCGCCATCGTCAGGAAAGACCCGCTCATCGCCAGAAACCCGCTCATCGGAACGCCTCCCGGATTGCCCGTTCGAAACCGGCCCGGATATCGCGCCTGACCCTGTCGGGATCGTCCGCCTCAAGAGCATGCACATAGAGGGCGCGGCGATCCTGCGCCACATCGACCGTCAGCGTGCCGGGGGTGAGCGTGATCAGGTTTGCCAAAAGCGTCAGCTCCGCATCCCCGGTGAGGCTGACCGGCACCACGACAATGGCCGGGGTGATCGACATCCGGGGATCGAGCACCAGCGTCGCCACCCGCCAGGCGGATTTCATCAGTTCCTTCAGGAACAGCAGCAGCAGCGCCAGCGCCGCCACGGGGCGGAGGCGAAAACCGGTCCCCGGCAATTGGTCGCCGAGGATCACCAGCGCCAGCGCAGCGACCACCAGCCCGAGCAGCAGATTCAGGATGGACAGGCTGCCGGTCAGCGCCAGCCAGAAACCGGTCAGGATCAGGAGATGGGGAATGCGGGCGAAGGCTGGCATCAGGGCGCACTCCGCAAGGCGGTGGCGGGAAACACCGAATGGACATAGGCGGCGGGGTCGCACAATCCATCCGCCGCCCGGACCGCCAGCGCCAGCAGGGGTTCCGGCCACAGCCCGAAACCAAGCAGCAGCCCGACCAGGAAAAGGAGCGGCAGCAGGATTGTCCACGGCAGGCCGGTGCCGCCAGGCATTATGCCGTCAGGCGGGGTGGCCTGCGCCCCGGTTGCCGGCCGCCAGAAGACCAGCAGGAAGACCCGCGCCAGCCCGACGGTGACCAGCAGGCCCGACAGCAGAAGCGTGGCGGCGAGCATGGTGGCTCCGGCCTGAAGGGCCGCTTTCAGGATCAGCACCTTCGGCCAGAAGCCGGAAAAGGGCGGCAGGCCGGCGGCGGCGAAAAACAGCGCCAGCACCAGCCCGGCAAAGCCGGGATGGCGGGCAGAAAGCCCGGCAGCCTTCTGGATGTCGCCGGTGCCCGCCAGCCGGGCTGCGGCAAACAGCGCCGCGTAGAGCGCCAGCATCAGCAGCATCGAGTGGAGCGCATAGGTGATGGTGCCCGCCAGCCCCTGCTGCGACCCCAGCGAAAGACCGGCCAGCATGGTGCCGATGCCGGATATCAGCACGAAGCCCGGCAATCGCTTCAGATCCCGCTCCTGCACCACGCCGAGCCCGCCAAACAGCATGGTCGCCATGGCCACCAGCCCCGGCAGCGGTGCGAGCCCTGCAAATGCAGCGGGCAGCAGCATCACCAGCACCCGCAGCATCGCATAGATGCCGACCTTGGTCAGCAGGCCGGCAAACAGCGCCGCCGTGCTGGCGCGCGGTGTGTGATAGCTGGCAGGCAACCAGAACTGCAGCGGAAAGGCCGCCGCCTTCATGGCGAAGGCAAACAGCACCAGCGCCGTCAGGCCGATCAGCGGCCCTCGCGTCAAGTGGGGCAGCCGCAGCGCCAGATCCGCCATGTTGAGCGTGCCCGCCAGCCCGTAGAGCAGGCCGACGGCGATCAGGAACAGGGTGGTGCCGATCAGGTTCAGGAAGCCATATGTCAGCGTGCCATCCATGGCCGGCTTGTCAGGCCCGAGCGACAGCAGGCCGAAGGAGGCGATCAGCAGCACCTCGAACCAGACATAGAGATTGAAGATGTCGCCGGTCAGAAAGGCACCGGTGACACCGGCGAGAAGCAGGAGATGGAGGGGGTGCGGCTGACAGGCACTGGCAAGCCCCTGCGGCTCGCCCCGGGCCATGATCGCCACCAGCAGCACCACGATGGCACCCGCCAGCGCCAGGCTTGCCCCCAGCAGATCGGCGGTAAAGGCAATGCCGAAGGGCGGCAGCCAGCGGCCCATCACCATGGTGACCGGCCCGTCCACCAGCACGGTCTCCAGCAGCAGGGCATTGAGCATCACGGTGAGGACGAGCACCGGCAGGCTGAGGAGGACGGCAAGCGACCGCCGCCTGCCCGCCGCAGGGCGCAACAGGATCAGCACCGCGCCTGCCACCAGCGGCAGCAGCACCGGGGCGATCACCAGCCACTGGCTGGCCTCGACGGGCGCGAGTTCAAGCACGCGGGACAGATCGATGGCGGGGGGGAGAGCGGATGTCATGGTCACGCCCTAGTAGCCGGCCGGCGGCGCGGGCGGCTTCGGCTCGGCAAGGCGCATGCGGGCGGTGTCGTCGGTGCCGAGATCCTGACAGGCGCGCCAGGCCAGCACCAGCAGGAAGGCGAAGAAGGAGAATGAAATCACGATGGCCGTCAGGATCAGCGCCTGCGGCAGCGGATTGGCGGCGGCAGGCGACAGCACCGCCTCGCCCGCCCCCATCACCGGCGGCACGTCGCGCGTCAGCCGTCCGGCGACGAACAGCAGCAGATTGACACCATTGCCGAGAATGACCACGCCGAGCAGCATCCGCACCACATGGCGCGACAGCAGGAGAAAGATCGCCACCGCCAGAAACAGCGTTGCCAGCAGGGCATAGAGGGTTTCCATCAGTCTTTCTCCTTTTCCTCGAGCGCCAGCGCGATGGCGGTGATCGTGCCTGCCACCACCAGATAGACGCCGAGATCAAAAAGCATGACGGTCGAGACCGCCACCGTGTCGAAGCCGAAGGGCAGATCGCCCCACAGGCCGGTCATGAAGGGTTTGCCCGACAGCGCCGGCAACAGCCCCGACAGCGCCGAAAGCAGCAGGCCCGCCGCCGCGATGGTCAGCGGATCGACCCGCAAGGCCCGGCGCACCGGTGCCACCCCACCGGCAATTCCCTGGATGGCAAAGGCCGAGGCGGCAATCAGCCCGCCGATGAAGCCGCCGCCCGGCGCATTGTGGCCGCGCAGCAGCACGAAGACGGAGAAGACCAGCATCAGGGCGGAGAGAAACGGTGCCATGGTCCGGAAGATCAGCGTGTTCATGGCCCCTCCCCCGCATCGGGATTGTTGTCGGCAAGCCTCCGGCGCGGTTGCAGCCGGAGCCGGATCAGCGCCAGGATCGACAGGCCGGCGATCAGCACCACCGTGATCTCGCCCAAAGTATCGGTGCCACGGAAATCGACGATGATGACATTCACCACATTGCCGCCATGCGCGACAAGCCGGGACGCCTGGTTGAAGAAGGCCGACAGCCTGATATCGAAGGGCAGGCCGAGGATGGCAAGCAGCATCAGGCCGATGCCGGAGGCGGCACCGCAGGCAATCGCGCCATCGAGGATCTGCCGGGCCCGCGTCCGCCGGTCGGCGCTCGCGAGATTGAGCCGGGTCATCACCAGCGTCAGGATGACCACCGCCAGGGTTTCCACCATGAACTGGGTAAAGGCGAGATCCGGTGCGCCATAGAGGAGATAGACAAGGCCGACCGCATAGCCCTGGAGGCCGAGGCAGACGATGGCCACCAGCCGGTCTCTGACCACCACCACCGCCACCAGCCCGGCCACAGCCAGAAGGACGATGCCCGCCTCGTACAGCGGCACCGGGGCGGTGAAAGACGGCCAGCCGGGAAGCTCCCCCCTTGCGACAAGGACGGACGGCAGCAGCAGCGCCAGGGCGGCGAAGGTCAGGCCGAGATAGGCCGAAAGCCTGCCGGACTGCACCCGGCGGACAGAGGCTGCGGCGAGTTCCGTCACCAGCGACAGAGCCCGGTCAAAGCCCCGGTCCGGCCCCGGCCCGAGGGCTGAAAACAGCCGCTCCAGCGCGGCCCGGACCCGTGTCATGTTCAGGCATAGCCAGAGCCCCAGCGCCAGTGTCAGCAGGGACAGCGCCAGCGGCAGGCCGGGATGCGGCATGGCCGAGATCTCCATCACCACCGGATGGCCCGACACCGCCGAGGCAAAGCCATTGCCGATCGTTGCGTGAAACCAGCCGGAACAGACCCCGGCAGCAGCACCCGCCACGGCCAGCAGCAGCGGCCCCGCCCAGAACAGCAGCGGCCCGTCCTTTGGTCCATGATGGCCATGGCCGCCCGCTCCCGGCCGCCTGCGCCGCCCGAAAAAGGGCCGGAAGCCGACCTCGAACCCGGCCGCCGCCATCAGGACATTGCCGGCAAAGCCGGTGAGCAGCAGCGCCAGGGTCCGGGGCAGGTCTTCGGTCAGCGCCGCATAGATTTCTTCCTTGGCGAGAAAACCGGCAAAGGGCAAGACACCCGCCATCGACAGGGCGGCAAGCCCGCCGATCAGGGCGGTCAGCGGCATCTCGCGCCATAGCCCACCCAATTGGCTTAGATCACGGCTGCCTGTCCCGTGATCGACCAGCCCTGCCGCCATGAACAGCGCGCCCTTGAACAGCGCATGGGAAAGGAGATAGAGTACGGCGGCCTCGACGGCCCTGTCGCTGCCCATGCCGGTCAGCATCACCATCAGCCCGAGCGAGGCGACCGTGGTCTGGGCCAGCATCAGCTTCATGTCGGTCTGGCGCAACGCCAGCATCGTGCCGGCCACAAGCGTGATGCCGCCGGCAATCGGCAGCACCGTCGACCACAGCAGCGTGCCGCCCATCACCGGCAGAAGCCGCATCAGCAGGAAGACACCCGCCTTCACCATGGTGGCGGAATGCAGATAGGCCGAGACCGGGGTCGGCGCCTGCATGGCGTTCGGCAGCCAGAAATGAAACGGAAACTGCGCCGACTTGGTGAAGGCCCCGAGCACCACCAGCACGAAGATGGCAGCGTAGAACGGGCTCGACCTGACCGCAGCGCCGAGCCCCAAAAGCTGAGAAAACTGGCTGGTGCCCGTTGCCTGCGACAGCAGCAGCAGGCCCGCCAGCAGGCAGAGCCCGCCGCCGCCGGTCACCACCAGCGCCTGCAGAGCCGCCCGGCGTGCGGCCATCCGCTGATGGTCAAAGCCGATCAGCAGGAAGGAGGTGATCGCAGTCAGTTCCCAGTGGACAAACAGCATCAGGAAGGAATCCGACACAACCAGCCCCAGCATCGAGCCCATGAAGGCCATGAGAAAGGCAAAAAACCGCCCCTGCCCCGGCTGTCCGGCGAGATAGGCCCCGGCATAGAGGACGATCAGCGTGCCGATCCCCGTCACCATCAGCGCAAAGCCCAGCGACAAGCCGTCAAGATACCAGCAATAGGTGAGTTGCAGGGCGGGAACCCAGGCAAAGCCGCCGCTGACCGCCTCGCCCCGCATCACCGGGGGCAGGAAGGATGCAAAGTGCCAGAACAGCAGCGCCGGCACCAGCGCCAGCACAAGGGCCGCCCGCCCGCCCAGCCCGCGCACCAGAAGCGGCGCGAGGATCGCCGCCAGAAAGGGCAAAAGCAGGGCCAGAAAGGTCACATCCATCGGTCCGAAACACTCACATTGCCGCGCTCCGGCCCAAAGCCCACTGCCCGAGGGTCCGTCCGCCTCCCCGAGATAGGGTATTTGCCAGAACCACTCAAGCTCTTCGGCGAGATCCCTGTCCCGATTCCCCCGTTACGGCGGAAGTCTGCTTGCCAATCCGCGACATGCGCCTAGACTGGCGGGCAGGGACGCAAAGGGCCACGTCAACAGGCGGGCTGCAGCAGATCCGGGGGGGGAGCGTGGCGATGGTGATGAGGACAGCGGCGACGGAGGCCAGGGTGATTTCCGCCAGCGCGGCGGCGGAGCTGGTGCGCCCGGGCATGTGGCTCGACTATGGCGCGGTGCTGGCCCAGCCCGATGTCTTCGACCGGGCGCTGGCGGCGCGCAAGCTGGAACTCGACAATGTCAAGATCCGCTCCTGCCTGTCGGTCCGGCCCCGCGCCGTGCTGGAGGCCGATCCGGAGGGCCGCCATTTCCACTGGTTCAGCCTGCATTTCTCCGGCTATGACCGCAAGAAGCATGATGCGGGGCTCTGCACCTATGTCCCCGTCAATCTCGGCGAAATCCCGGATTATTACCGCCGCTTCATCGATCCCGTCGATATCGTCATCCTGAAGACCTGCCGCATGGATGCGGATGGTTTCTTCAATCTCGGAGCGGCCAATCTCTGGCACCGCGCCATCGTCGAGCGGGCGAAATGCGTGATCGTCGAGGTCACAGACGGCCTGCCCTATGTGCATGGCCACGAGAACGCCCTGCATGTCAGCGAGGTGGATTTCATCCTCGAGGGCGACAATGCGCCCGCCGCCGAACTGCCGAACCCGGCCCCGACAGACGCCGACCGGGCGGTCGGACGGCTGATCGCGGCGGAGATCGAGGATGGCGCCTGCCTGCAGATCGGCATCGGCGGCATGCCGAATGCGGTGTGCAGCCAGTTACTGGAAAGCGGAGCGCGGGATTTCGGCGTCCACACGGAAATGCTCACCGATGGCCTGATCGATCTCTACGAGGCCGGCCGCATCACCGGCCGGCACAAGCAGCTTGATCCCGGCAAGACGGTGTTCAGCTTCGCCCTTGGCTCGAAGCGACTCTATGACCGGATCGACCGCAATCCGGATCTGCTCTGCTGCCCGGTCGAGCACACCAACCTGCCGCACAACATCATGCGGAACGACCGGGTGGTGGCGATCAACAACACCACCCAGATCGACCTGCAGGGCCAGGCGGCCTCGGAATCCGATGGCCACCGCCATATCAGCGGCACCGGCGGGCAATTGCAGTTCGTGCGCGGCGCCTATGCCTCGAAGGGCGGCAAATCCTTCATCTGCCTGTCCTCCACCTATGACAAGAAAGGCGAACGCAAGAGCCGCATCGCGCTGGAACTCACCCATGCCAACATGGTCACAGTGCCGCGCACCGACATGATGTATGTGGTCACCGAATATGGCATGGTCAATCTCAAGGGCAAATCGGTCGCCGAACGGGCACTCGCGCTGATCTCCATCGCCCATCCCGATTTCCGCGAAAACCTCGAACGCCAGGCCCACGACCACCACCTGATCCCGCACGGGGTGCGGTTCTAGAGGTGGCATGATCGGCAGGCCCGGACGGCAACGGACCTCGATCGCCTGTTCGTTCTGATATCACCGGAACTTGATGACAATCAAAAACCACACCATTGTGTTGATTCCCGACCCGTCCTATCTCTCGAAAAAGCATTCGGAAAGGCATGACCATGGACGACACGAGCAACCTGCCCCGCAATGATGCGGAATGGCGCGCGAAGCTTTCGGCGGAACAGTATCGCGTGCTGCGCGAGCATGGCACCGAGCGGCCCTTTACCGGCCCCTACTGGGACAATGTGCAGACCGGGCTTTACAGCTGTGCCGGCTGCGGCGAGCAGTTGTTCCGCTCCGATGCGAAATTCGATGCCGGCTGCGGCTGGCCGAGCTATGTGGCCCCGGTGACGCCCGGGGCGGTGAAGGAATATCGCGATGTCTCGCATGGCATGGTGCGCACCGAAATCCGCTGCGGCCATTGCGACGGCCATCTCGGCCACGTCTTCCCCGACGGCCCCCGCCCGACCGGCCTGCGCTACTGCATCAACGGCCACGCCCTGACCTTCGAACAGGGGAAATAGGCGAAAAGGGGAAACAGGGACGCCTCGAGCGGCCTCGCACCCTACTCCAGCACCAGTTCCAGGCAGGCAAGGTCCAGCCAGCGGCCGAATTTCTGGCCGACCTCGCGGAACGTGCCGACCTCGCGGAAGCCGAGCGAGCGGTGGAGGGCGATGGAGCCGGTGTTTTCGGCCTCGATGCAGCCGATCAGCACATGCACGCCTTGGGCGCGCGCCGCGTCGATCAGGGCTGCCAGCAGTGCCTTGCCGATGCCGCGGCCCCGGTTGGCGCTGTCGACATAGATCGAATGTTCGCGGGTGTGACGATAGCCGTCATGCGGACGCCAGTCGCCATAGCTGGCATAGCCGACCGCCCTGCCATCGCGTTCGGCGACGAGAACCGGATAGGCGCGGGCCTGCCGCTCTTCCATCCAGCGGCGGCGATTGTCGAAATCGACTATCACGTCGTTCCAGATCGCCGTCGTCTCGCGCACGGCATCATTGTAAATCGCGAGAATGGCGGGGATATCGCCGGGCGTCGCTTCGCGGATGAAAAATGTTGCGTCCATCTGGCCCAATGCTCCCGGCTGGTGTCGACGGGCAAGCTGTAGCCGAATTCGCAGCCGACGCAAATGCCGGGGCCGCCGAGACGGCCCCGGCTTTTTTTACCTTACATCAGGCCTTCGGCCTTGAGCGCTGCCTGCACGGCGGGGCGGCCAGCGACGCGGGCGTGATGGGCGGCCAGATGCGGGAAGGCTTCGAGCGACACGCCGGTATGGGCGGACCAGCCGGTCACGGTGAAGAGGTAGGCATCCGCCACGGTGAAATCCTGGCCGAGGATATAGGGACGGCCATCGGCGAGCTGGCCTTCGAAATAGGCCTGTTTCCTGGCGATCACCTGGCGCTGGGCGTCCTTCGCCTCGTCGCTGAGCGCCGGATTGAACAGCGGCGAGAAGCTCTTGTGATATTCGGCGGCGATATAGTTCAGCATTTCCTGCAGCCGGGCGCGGGCAACCGTACCATTGGCGGGAGCCAGCGCCGGGGCGTGACGATCGGCAATGAACTGCACGATGGCCGCGCCTTCGGTCAGCACCGAGCCATCCTCAAGCTCGATGGCGGGAACCGCGCCCTTCGGGTTGATCCTGTAATAATCCGCCCCGGCTTCCGTTTCATGCGCCCTTAGATCGACCTTGACCGCGTCAAAGGCAATGCCGGATTCCTTAAGGACGATATGCGGCGAAAGCGAGCAGGCACCGGGAGAATAGTAAAGCTTCATAAGATGATCCTTCAGCTGGTACGAAAACGGTACGCCTCAGGTTCTAGCATCGACGTTACATTTGTAAACGTGGTAACGTTGTGTTACCGTCACTTTCAAGTTACCCCTGGGTTTGCCCCCGGGGAAACTGAAAAGTTTGCCCCCGGGAAACTGGAAAGTTTACCCCGCGGAAACTGCAAGAAACCGGTTTTCTCCCATTCGGGTTAATTGCCTGAAGAATCAGGAGTTTGTTGCGTCGCCATTACGAACTTGCCTCGGGTTTACCCCCACCCCTGCCCCTCCCCACAAGGGGGAGGGAGGCCAGTGGCTAACGTGGACCCATCCATTTTTTGTAAGGGAAGCATGACGTTAGCGATCTCCCTCCCCCTTGTGGGGAGGGGCAGGGGTGGGGGTAAGTTCCCAGATGAACGCTTAACTTTTTCGCAACACCCATCCCTCCAACGGACCTGACCGCCATGGCCCTGAAAATGCGCAAGAACAAGGTGAAGGATCCGATGCCGCCCTGTGCTGTCGGGGCGACGATGCGGCTGCTGGGAGGGGCGTGGACGCCGAACATCATCTGGTATCTCGGCGGCGGCCCGCGCCGCTTCGGCGAGCTGAGGGCCGATATTCCGGCGATTTCGGCAAAAATGCTGTCGAGCCGCCTCAAGGATCTCGAAGGCAAGGGCGTGCTCACCCGCATGGTGATGGCGACCTCGCCGCCTTCGGTCGAATACAGCCTGTCGGCGCTTGGCCGGGAACTGCTGCCGGCCATCAACGAGATCGCCCGCATCGGCCACAAGCTGAAGGCGGAGCGCGAGGGGCAGGCAGGCGAAATCCGCGCCGGTGACCCTGAGCCGGGTGCGGCTGCTGAATAGGCCGCGCGCGCTTGCCCTCCCGGCTGCCATGCTCCGGGCACAATTGCCCGCCATCAGGCGGCACACCCGATTTGCGAAACGCCCTGAAAGGGCCTCCCCATGCGCCTTGCTGCCTGCACGCTTGCCCTCCTCCTCGCTCCAGTCGGGCTGACGGGCCCTGCCCTTGCGGGGGGCGCACCCTTGCCGGCCCCCGAGGCGGCGGGGCAGGCCCCTCAGGTGCCGGTCGTGAAGAAGAAGCCGAAGGCCGTCACCACGCCGGGCCTCGTCGAACCGCACCTGCACCTTGCCGCCGGGGATGCGGGAGCGGTGCGGGTGGCGCTGACCTTTGATGCCTGCAGCGGCAAGACCGATGGCCGGATTCTCTCGACGCTGATCGACAACCGCATTCCCGCAACGATCTTTGCCACCGCCCGCTGGCTGAAGCGCAATCCGCAAAGCGTGGCGCTGCTGAAGGCCAATCCCGATCTGTTCGAGGTGGAAAACCACGGCAAGGCGCATGTCCCGGCGGTGGATCGCCCGGCAACGGTCTATGGCATTGTCGCGGCGGGTTCGCCTGCCGCCGTGGCCGAGGAGGTGAAGGGCGGGGCGGATGCGCTTGTCGCCAGCGGCTTTGCCGCGCCGCACTGGTTTCGCGGTGCCACGGCGCGCTATGACACCCCGGCGATGGAAGAGATCGGCACCATGGGCTACCGGGTGGCGGGCTATTCGCTGAATGGCGACGACGGCGCGCTGGCCACCGCCGCCACCGCCGAAAAGCGCCTCGCCACCGCCCGCGACGGCGCGGTGATCATCGCCCACATCAACCAGCCCGACCGCCCCGCCGGCACCGGCATCGCCGCCGGCATCCTCAAACTCAAGGCCCGCGGCGTCACCTTCGTCCGGCTGATGGATGCGGCGGAACAGACGGGCGACAAGGCGACACATTGAACGTCAGCCTTGCCAGAATTCTTGGATGATCAGTTGAGAAACGTGATGCGGGTCGCGTGACACATTCTCGCCTTTAGCTGGTGGCTTACACCCACCCCAGCCCCTCCCCCAACGCAAACCACAGGTTTGGGTGAGGGGGAGGGAGGCAGCAAAAGCTGTGCTTCCTTTACGACTCGTGGATAGGCCGGTGTTTGCCACTGGTCTCCCTCCCCCTTGTGGGGAGGGGCGGGGGTGGGGGTCATTCGGCACTGGGCCATGACCAAATTACCCCCCCCCCCCGCCATCACGCCGCCTTCAGCACCACCTCCATGCCCCAGGGATCGCTGAAATGCAGGCCGTCGGTGTGGCGGCGGGTGGGGATTTCGAGCTGGTCGAGCGTGGTCGTCACCCGTTCCAGCGCCGGCTTGTCCCGGTAGGTGAGGCTGTAGCGGGAGAGGCCGGACATCCCGGCGCTGCGGGCACCGGCTCCCTTGCTCATCCACACATTGGCGGCGACATGATGGTGGTAATCGCCGGTCGCATAGAAGCTGGCACTGGGATAGCCGGCCATTTTCCTCAGCCCCAGCACCTGTTCGAAGAACCGGTCGGCCTCCGGGACATTGCCGACCTTGAGGTGGAGATGGCCGATGGCGACCGTATCCTCCATGCCCTGCCATGCGGTCTTGGGCGTGGCATCATAGAGCGCCTGCAGGTCGAAGGGCAGCGTGTCCATCTTCACCAGCCCGTCGGGCGTATAGGTCCATTGCCCGTGCGGCCGGTCGGCATAGATCTCGATGCCGTTGCCTTCGGGATCGGAAAGATAGATCGCCTCGCTGACCAGATGGTCCGACGCGCCTTCCAGCGCCACGCCGCAATGGGCGGCATGCACCAGCCAGCGGCCGAGCGCTGCCCGGTCCGGCATCAGGAAGGCGGTGTGAAACAGGCCGGAAGCCTGGCCGGGCGCCGCGCGGATGCCTGAAGAGGTGAGGAGATGCAGAAGCGGCCGACCCGCCGTGCCCATCACCACGCCGCTCGGCGACTGCTCGATCACCTGGAGCCCGATGACATCGCGGTAAAACCCGGCGACACCGGCCAGATCCTGCACGAAGAGGGTGGCTTCCCCGACATGCGCCGGGCGCGAAAAGGCAAAGCTGGAGGTTGGTTCTGCGGCCACGATGCGGGTCTCCTGATCCTGTGATCCCAACATGGGGCATAATCATCGTCAATTAAAGTGGCGATTTTCAAAATTTACCGTTCATTTATCTTGAACAGCGAGCCGAACCGCCCGGCTTGATCCTGATCAATGCGGGATCGGCCCGCCCGGGCGACGCTGGGCGGGTGATCTGAACGGGGAGAGCTGCCATGTATCCGAAAATCATCGTGCCGGTGGATCTTGCCGATCTCGGGCGGGGCGAGAAGATCCTGCGTCTCGCCGCCCGGCTGATCGATGCCGGGGGAGACATCATTCTCCTCAATGTCGTCGAGGACCTGCCGGGCTATCTCGCCATCGACCTGCCGGTGGGGATGATCGAGACGGCGCTGAAGGAAAGCCGCACCCGGCTGACGGCGCTGAAGGAGACATGCGGGCTTGCTGCCCGGGTCGAGGTGCGCACCGGCTCTCCGGCCCGCGAAATCCTTGCCGCCGCCTCGGAACATTCCGCCCCGCTGGTCATTATCGCCTCGCACACGCCGGATCTTTCCAATTATTTCATCGGATCGACCGCTGATCGCGTCGTGCGCCATGCCCGTTGCGCGGTGCTGGTGGATCGCTGACCGCCGGCATCCGCGCCCGCGCGCCCCGTGCCACCGAACCAGACAGAAAAAGGATCCCCTGATGGATATCGCCCATTTTGAACAGCGCCTTCTCGACCGCAGGCAGGAGCTCAACGCCCGCCTCGGCCGCATCGAACGGGATCTGGAACGCACGCCCGACATCGATCTGGAAGACCAGGCCATCGAGGTCGAGGGCGACGAGGTGCTGCAGGAAATGGGCACCGTCGGCCAGGACGAATTGCGCGCCATCGACGCCGCCCTCGCCCGCATCAAGGCCGGCACCTACGGCACCTGCGCCAGATGCGCCACCCCGATCTCCCATGCCCGCCTCGAAGCCGTACCACAGGCCGCACTGTGCGAGGAATGCATGGAGGGGTGAACGCCGCCGGGGGCCATCGAGGCTATTTCTCTCCGACAATGCGGCCTGTCCTCGATGCGCCTGTTTGAAAGACGTTTCGGTAATGTGTATAGCTCCAGTTCAACGGTCTTGCCATCGGCCTTGGTGACGCTCATCGAGCCATTGTCGTGATAGCTGATCTTCTGGCCATCGCCGATAGGAGAACTCGAAGGCGTGAAGGGTGGCCTCGCCCTTCACGTCATAGCTGATCTTGGTTTCTGCATTAAAGCCGCCGGAGAGCCAGCCCTGGAGGAGAGACACCGCTTGGACCAGCCCCGCATTGCCTCGTGCCGAAACCTTGCTCTCATTTAGCATATTGTAAGTGGTAAGCGCAGCTTCGTAGCCTTTGTCGCTCATGCGGGCTTCTGCAAGTTGCCTTGCCTGGACAGGATCGATACCTTTGAAAAGGCTGTATTGTTCACCTTCAAGTACCTGCTTGTTCCATTCTTCCCTCGTCGGCACCTTGAGCAAATGGAACCCGGAGTTCAAAGCTTCTACCTCGACTACCAGCCCCGTCGCGAACCGGATGGCATTGTCCCCGCCATCATCCGCAGGCGTGCCGCCATTCACCGAGCCGATGGCCCCGACCTCGCGGTTCGGCATCAGCGCGATCTTTCCGCCTGCTGCCATGCCGCTCAACTGCCCCCGGGAAATCTCGCCCGACACCGGGCCCCCGACCTCGCGCGGGCTGGTCGTCGCGGTGGATTGCGGCACGGCGGCTGCCTTTCGCGCGCCAGAAACAATGTCGAGAATGGCATCGCGGCATTGCGCTGGACGGCACCGGGCTGGAGGGAGCCCTGCTGCAGCAGGCTGAGGGCGGCTGCGGGGCTGGAAATATGGGGCATCAGCGGGTTCTCCTGCCTCGCCCGGCCACCCGATCATCGAGGATTGCAGGGGAAAACGGCGGGACGCATCAAGCTGGCCGATTACTACTTATTGTTGTTATATACGCCATCCAAATCCTTACCAACAGGTTAATTCCAGACACAACCTTTTGCAGGGTATTTTGTCGGGAGAGCGCAGATGGATTGTGTCCCGCCTGGCTGCCCTGCGCGCCGCGCCGCCTTCGACGGGCGGGAGCCGTGCCCACCCCGCCTAATCCCGCCTGACCCGGCCCCGGTCGCCGGGGGCGGGGCGGCCGCCGCGGCTTTCCTTCAGTTCGTCGCGGAATGCGTCGCGGCGGGCGTGGATGCTGGCGATGACCAGGCCCATCGGCACGCCGAGGCTGACCAGCGAGGCTTCCGAGAGATGCAGGCTCGCCTCGATGGTTTCCGGCACCGCATCGGTGACGCCGAGCTTGTAGAGGTGGCGGGCATGGGCGGCATCGGTGGCCCGGGCGATGACCGGGATTTCGGGCCGCGCCGCCCGGACGATCTCGATCACCCGGTCGACCGGCCCCCGCGTGCCGGTGGTGATGATCACGGCGGTCGCCTCATCCAGCCCGCAGGCGACAAGAAAGGGCAGGCTGGTCGCATCGCCGAAATAGACCTTTTGCCCCTCGCGCCGGTCGCGCGCCACTTCGGCGGCATTGCCGTCGACGGCGAGGAAGGGGATCTTGTGCCGGGCGAGCAGGCCTGTCACCACCTTGCCGACCCGTCCATGGCCGACGACGATGGCATGGCCCTGCATCTCCGGCGGCGGCTCGGGCGGCTCGGCTGCCGCATCGCGCCGCTTCAGGTGGCGGGCGACGAGGCTGCCGAGGAATGCCAGCGCCGGCAGAAGCAGCATGCCCAGTGCCACCGCCGTCAGCGCCAGCCGCGACAGGGCGGGATCGACCACGCCTGCGGCCCCGGCAGCCCCGATGCCGACAAAGGCGAATTCTCCCGCAGGCGCCAGCAGCAGCGCCGTTTCGAACCGGGCGGCGAGCGGGCGGTGGAAGAGCCTGCCCAACACCAGCACCACGCAGGCCTTGGCGACGAGGATGACCACCACCACCAAAAGCAGCAGCAGCGGCGCTTCGCGGAGGATGGCGAGATCGATCGACATGCCGACGGAAAAGAAGAACATCCCGAGCAGCAGCCCCTTGAACGGCTCGACCAGCGCCTCGACGGCCTTGCGATATTCGGTTTCCGACAGCAGCAGCCCGGCAACAAAGGCCCCGAGCGCCATCGACAGCCCGAACAGCGCGGCAAGGAACCCCGCGCCGACGATGACGAACAGCACGGTTGCCAGGAACACGTCCGGCGAATTCAGCGAGGCCACCAGCCGGAACAGCGGCCGCATGAAGAACCGGCCAAGCCCGGTGATCAGCGCCAGCGCGGCGGCGGCCTGCAGCAGCGCCTTGCCGATATTGGCAAGCAGCCCGCCGCCGCCGCCTGTGGCCAAAAGCCCGACCAGCAGCAGGATCGGGATGACGGCAATATCCTGCGCCAGCAGCGCGGAAAAGCTCAGCCGTCCGGTGGAAGACGTCATCTTGCCACGCGCCGCGAGAAGCTCGATCACCACGGCGGTGGAGGACAGCGCCAGGCAGGCACCGAGAATGATGGAGGCCGTGGTGACGATGCCGGCCAGCTTCATCAGCCCGGCCAGCAGCCCCGCCGACAGCAGGATCTGCGCGGAGCCGAAGCCGAACACCAGCCGCCGCATGGTCATCAGCCGGGCAAAGGACAGTTCCAGACCGATCAGGAACAGCAGGAAGATGATGCCGAGTTCGGCAATGGCTTCGACCCGGTGGACATCGACGACGACGAACCACGACATCAGCGGCACCCTGCCGATCAGGCTGCCCAGCGCATGCGGCCCGAGTGCCGCCCCCATGCCCATGAAACCGAGGACCGGATTGACCCCGAAGCGGCGCATCAGCGGGATCACCACGCCGGCAATCCCCAGCACCACCATCGCATCGCTGTAGGTCGACAGATCCCCTGTTGCCGCCATGCCCGTCCTTTCCGCTGATTGAAGGTCTGTACCCGACATCGGGTTCAGAATCGTCACGGGCAGAGTGTACCCGGCAGAGGCGGATGCACCAAATGCGCAGGCAGATCATGACGGAACGCAGCGGCGGTTTTTGCCAGGCCCTGAACGGCCCCGGAAATTACCCCTGTCGTGCCGGCTCCTCTGCGCAAGCCGCTGGCCCTGCTCCGTCTTTGGCCCCGTCTTTGGCCCCGTCTTTGGCGCTGTTGATGGCGAGCGCCAGCCCCTGTTCCACCGCACCCTCCTGCATATGGGCGACATTGAAGCGCATGAAGGCATCGGCGGTCTGGGAGATGCTGAAGACATTGCCGGGGGCGAGCACCAGCCCCCTGGCCAGCGCTTCCCCGGCAAGGCGGGCGGAGGACAGGCCGTCCGGCAGCCGGCACCAGAGCGAGAACCCGCCGCGCGGCATCAGCCAGGGGGTGATGCCGAGCCGGGCGAGGCTGGTGGCGGCGGAGCGACGGGCGCGCACCAGCCGGGTCCGCAGCGCCTCCATATGCTTGCGGTAGCTGCCGCCCGACAGGACATGGCTGATGATCCCGACGGCAACGGGGCTCGGCCCGCCGAAGCAGGTGGCGACCTGCAGATCGGCAAGCGCGGCGATCCAGTCGGCCCGCGCCGCGATATAGCCGCAGCGGACCGAGGCGGAGAGCGTCTTGGAAAAGCTGCCGATGCGGATCACCCGCTCCAGCCCGTCCAGTGCGGCCAGCCGCACCGAGGGTTCCGGCTCGAAATCGGCAAAGATATCGTCCTCGACAATCACCATGTCATGCCGTGCCGCTGCCGTGAGCAGCCGGTGCGCCACCTGCGGCGACAGCGTCGCGCCGGTCGGATTGTGGAGGGCGGAATTGGTGAGATAGAGCTTTGGCCGCGCAGCGCCCGCCAACGCCTCGAAGGCGGCCATGTCGGGGCCTGCGGGCGTGTGGGGCACGCCGAGGATCGTCACCTGATGCGCCGTCAGCAGCGCCCGGAAATTGAAGTAGCAGGGATCGTCGATCAGCACCGCATCACCCGGACGCAGCAGCATGCGGCAGACGAGATCCAGCGCCTGGGTGCCGCTGCCGGTCAGCAGCACATTTTCGGGTGAGGCCAGCAGGTTTTCCGCCGCAAAGCCCGCCAGCAACTGCTGCCTGAGCACCAGCGATCCCCGCGTGCTGCCGTAATAGACCAGCGTGTCCGGGTCGGCGCGGGCGACCTGGCGCAGGGCAGCCCGCAGCGCCTCGTTCGGCATCCAGCCGGAAGGCAGCCAGCCGCAACCGGGCTTGAGAACCGCTTCACCGGCATCCAGCGACTGGCGCGACACCCAGAAGGGATCGATGGTGCTGAGGCGGGAGGGTTCGCCCGGGGCAAGCGCCAGCCTCGGCAGCAGCGATGGCGCGACATGGAAGCCGGAGCCACGCTGCGCCCGCACCAGCCCTTCCGCCGCCAGCCGGTCATAGGCCTCGACCACGGTGCCGGCCGAGACGCCCATGCTTGCCGCCAGATGCCGGATCGACGGCAGGCGATCACCGGGGGCGAGCGCCCGGTTGGAGATCTGGCTGCGGATCGCCGCCATCACCGCAGCGGTGCGGGTGCCCCTGCCCCCGGCAGCCCTCCCGCTGGCCGTACCTGTCTCCGGGGCCCCGTCTGATCCTGCCAAGTGTGCCACCATCCTTGCTGATACAGTTTGGTGATATTGTACCAATCCGTGCCTGTCTTCGCCAGCCCTGCCGACGGTATGGAACAGGGGAAAGCGAGGGCATGATGGACAAGAAGCTTCAGGGGCTCGGCAACGGGCTGGTCGGGGTGCTGATCTTCAGCGGGTCGCTGCCGGCGACACGGGTGGCGATCCGGGATTTTTCGCCGCTGTTCCTGACCTCGGCCCGGGCGGTGATCGCGGCGCTGATCGGCGCGGTGCTGCTCTTTGCCCTGCGCCAGAGGCGACCGGAGGGCGCGGATCTCCTGACCCTGGCGCTGGTGGCGGCTGGCGTGGTCGTCGGCTTTCCGCTCTTGACGGCGCTGGCGCTTGAGCACATCACCTCCGCCCATTCCATCGTCTTCATCGGCATGCTGCCGCTGTCGACGGCGCTGTTTGGCGTGCTCACCGGCGGCGAGCGGCCCAAGCTGCCCTTCTGGCTGTTCTCCGGCCTTGGCAGCGCGCTGGTGGGGGGCTTTGCGCTGGTCCGCAGCGCGGAGATGTCGCTTGAGGGCGATCTCCTGATGCTGTCGGCCATCGTGGTCTGCGGGCTCGGCTATGCGGAAGGGGCACGGCTGTCGCGCCGGCTCGGCGGCTGGCAGGTGATTTCCTGGGCGCTGGTGTTCTCCCTGCCGCTGATGCTGCCGGTGGCACTCGCCACCCTGCCGCAGGATCCCGGCGCCATCGGCACCGGCCCCTGGCTCGGGCTGGCCTATGTCTCGGTGTTCAGCATGCTGGTCGGCTTCATCTTCTGGTATCGCGGCCTGGCCGTGGGCGGCATAGCCGCCGTCGGGCAATTGCAATTGCTGCAACCCTTTTTCGGCCTGATGCTGGCCGCAGGCCTGCTCGGCGAACCCGTCAGCGCCCTGATGGCCGCCACCACGGTGGCCGTGGTCGCCTGCGTGGCGGGGGCGCGGCGCTTTGCGCGGTAGGCTGCCCGCTGGCACCTTCAGGCGGGCCGAAAACAGATGCCCCCCCCAATGGCCTGCCGGATTTCATGGCCTGCCGGGTTCATGGCCTGCGGCCTGTCACATCCACTGCGACCGGATCATCGCCACCATCTGATCCAGCGCGGTGCCCCAGCCCTGTTCGAAGCCCATGGCCACATGCCTGTTGCGGTCCCCGGGATTCTTGTGCAGCGCCATGGCGTGGTAACGCGTGCCGCCCTCGGCCTCCTCGAAGCTGACGCAGCCGGTCATGAAGCCGCCGTCGCGCGGGCGGTAGCCGGGGAGCAGACCGTCGGTCCAGACCAGTCGGGCATGAGGAACCACATCCAGGATACAGCTGGCATTGTCGACCTTTTCGCCGGCCGGCCCCTCCATCACGGTGGAGAACGCCCCGCCGGGGCGAAGATCGATCTCGCAGGCGGTGACCTTCCACGGCAGGGGGCAGAACCATTTCATCAGATGTTCCGGCTCCGTCCAGGCCCGCCACATCAGCTGGCGCGGCACGGGCACGAAACGGTGGAACCCGATGTCAAGGGCGGGGTCAAACGTGATCGGCATCGCTGTCTTTCTCCTCAGTCTCGTTCGTCTTGCTCAGCGCAAGCACATAGGCATCAAGCTGGCCGAGCCGCTGTTCCCAGAGGCGACGCTGGCGGACAAGCCAGTCCTCTGTCGTCTTGATCGCCTGCGGCTCCACCCGGCACAGCCTCACCCGCCCCTGTTTCCGGGTGCGGATCAGGCCCGATTCTTCCAACACCTGCACATGTTTGAGCAATGTCGGCCTGGCCATCCCGAAGGGGGCCGTCACCTCCGATACAGACGCATCCCCCGCCTCCACCAGCCGCGCCAGAATGGCCCGGCGGGTCGGATCGGACAGGGCATGAAACATCTGGTCAAGCGGGTCTGAATAGGTAGTCATTTGACTAACTAACCATGCGCGTTGACGGATGTCAAATCTGTCAGGCACGGCCTGCCACGCGGAATTTCAGGGGATGACGACCTTCGGGTCAGACCCGTTGACCGAAACTGGTTCTCCGGCGGTTTGCGGCGGAGGGGGATGGCGCGGGGCGCAAGGCGGGCTGGGGAGCCGGGTGACGGACGGCTGCGGTCTCCACTGCGGGGGGGCGCAGGGTCCACGCGGCGGCCCGGCGCGACGGGAACCCGCTCACCTCAGCGCCACTCGGCCGCGAAACCGGGAAGCGGCGGCGCAGGAAGCGGAGATCGATACCGAAGGCAAGCAGGATGGCCACGACGAATTTTCCCGCAAATCCGCGATAGTTGAAGACCTGGTGGGCGGCGACTTCCGATACCGGCAAGGCAACCTCCGGGTCTTCCGGCAGGTAGAGGACGGAAAACTTCCGGCCCGTTTGGAAATTGGTACCGTCCGTGCTCATCGTGCGCAGCACATCCGGATCGATCTCGCTGGAGGCGTTTATCTGCCGGCCATCCGGCAGTTCAAAGGAAAAGGAAATATGGCCATCGGTACCGATGGGGATATGGTAGACGGTATGCCGGGTGGTTATGCGGGCCTCCGTCAGGGATGCCAGGACCGGCGTCCCATGTGTCCTGAGGGCTCGCGCCGTTTCGACCGCGGTGGTCTCCAGCGCATAGTTCAGAAAGAGGAACCCGCCGCCCAACACCAGAGCGACCAGACTGCGGATGATGACATGCCTGCGGTTGTTTTCAGGCGCAGGGTTGGCGGATGGCACGGCACGCGACATCCCGACCCGGCCGATATCAGCCTGTCCCCGCGGCAAATGCTGCCGGGTCGCCGTTTCTGCCCTGGCGCTGGCACTGGCTCTGTCACCGGCTCTGGCCCTGGATCTTGCTATCCGTCTGAAAACCAGCCAGTCCAGCACAAGTGCCAGCAGGGCCGTGACACCGATCTGCACCAGCATGGTTTTCCAGCGATAGGTCTGGCTGACCCGCACCTCGAGACTGGGCAGGCTGGTCCAGGATTGTTCCGGCAGGTAGCGCACCGGCAGCTTCCTGCTGCGCTCCATCTGCGCAAGTGCGGCTTCAGCTTCGGCGGGCGGCAGGCTGGTGACGTCGATGACGCGGTAGCGACCACACAATTTTCCCGGGATGTCGCGATAGGTATATTCGACCTCGATGGAGAGCAGTTCGCGGTGTTTGCCGTCCCAGTTGCCAACCAGCTCGGTGAGATCAGCCTGAACCTCGACACCCCCTTGCTGCAGGGGCCGGGCGAGCTGGACCGTCGCATATTCCTGCCTTCCGACCAACAGCGCGCAGAAACCAACCAGGAACATGGCAACCGTCATGCGGAAAATCGTGAACACCGAACCAACTCCACCACTGCGGGCATCATGCCCCTCTTTCGAACTCTATAGGATGCAGCATGCAAAGGAAGATTTAGCCGGGACGGTAAAAATTGAGGCAAAGTTGCGCAGCGGCCGGAGGCTTTGCCTGTTCAGCGCCCGATGCTGTCCGGCGACACGGGCCGGGACACCCGCTTCGGTACCGGATGACGGTCGGCGGCGGTCTCCACTGCGGGGCCGCTAGGTACGGGATTTAAAAATCTAACCGCAAGCGACTCAATTTTTATCAAGCGTAGATGATTTTGCTCGTCGTGCCTCTATGACAGCGTTTATTCTGTCTGTTTGAACTGACATTAAAGTTGATGGCAATTTAAATGACAGGATGAATGAAGCAGTTGCAAAACCGAAATATGCTCTTTCCAAATAGCATCCAAGGGAAGGATATTTTGAATTAACTAATGTTTTAAGAAATATAAGAGAAATAGTTATGAGATAAAAATAGAAAAGCCATTTTTGACGAATCAACTTTGCCTTTATCGACCTGCTTTTTTCATCTGCAATTCGCCAAGATCCAGGCAAAACTGATTGATCACCAAGAAGAGTCATGATGGCAATTAGAAAACCCGCGAGCACGGAAAAAACCGTCACAATTACGCCCTGCGCAATATCATTTCCATGTATCAGGTCTAGACCAAATGTGGCCGCGAACAGTCCGGCGACAATTGCACCAACTCCATATATTAATGAAAAAACACGATCCATTTTAGCCATCATCATCGGGCCCAGCAATCGCCATAAGTTCATCGTGATATATTAACATTTCCTCAAAAACCTCGTTAAAGGCCACCGATTTTCCAAATTTATGCAATAGAATTTTTTTGTTCAGCAAAACATCTGTAGGAGTTATGGTACGCCCACTTAACGTCTTAATTGAAAAACCTTCATCGGTTTCGGCTACATGCTGGGCCACTTCCTTAATTTCTTCTTGGTCAATTTTAGTTCCAGATCGCCCATCAAACTTGAGATAAACTTCAATCTTCAAGTTTTCTGTGACTCGTGGAGGCTTTTCCTCCCCATATGCAAGCGCTTGAATTTCTGTCCAAACACCGCTTATCATCTTCTGAAAAAGAGGTTTGTCTTTCTTGGCCGCATGATCAACAGATACCTTGTTTGCGGTCCCTTGGAAGCGAATTGACGCAACCCCGTCATCTTGGATCATTTTCAACTTATCTACGTCTGTTCTATTCTTAAAGAGGAATAAGGCATCCTCCCTATTCAAGCCAGCTTTGGGGCCCAAAACTTGGATATATTTATTGAGCGCACTCTCATAGAGGCCAAGCCTACATACGATAACGGCCTCAGACGATATCAATGCCATTAACTCTCCGTCCAAAAAATCGGCGTCATCAGGAGGCGGATATAGCGTCAGGTCGTCAGATTTGTGCGGAACAATCCCCATATGTTCATCGGGAACATAACCGACCAGATGGATACCCACAACATCACGTGCGTGTTTGAACCCCCTGCATTCGATTACCCCCTCGCTGGTTCTTGCCCTACGTTCCGAAGGAGTAGTGAACTTGGCATTTATTCTTTGCACAGCCTCCAAAATGGAGAGTCTGGGTGCTACGTTTAAGCGGATCGATCGGTCGGAAACAGCCAACTTGGTCTGCAAAATCTTATGAATTTTTTTATCTGTCATTCTCGCCCACCGGTCAAACTCAGCCTAACGTGCTGTCGAAAAAATCTTGTAGTTAATCTATCTATGGCTGTAAATCTGAAATGAAAATCATCCCAAAGATAAATACATTACGAAGACTTGGGTATGCGCATTCAATTAAATAGAATGCCCACTAAGCCAGCCACCCTCCTCCCCTTCCCCATCTTGATCCGCCCCGCGCCAGGGCCTATCTCTGGCACCTTGTCCCGCCCGCACCGGCTGCAGCCGGTCCTTCTTCCAGAAAGAGCACGCCTTGTCCGTTTTCAAAGATCTGCCCGAAGCCCCGGTGGCGATGAAAAAGCCGGTTTCCGATACGAACCACGGCGTCACCCGCGTCGATGACTATGGCTGGATGCGGGCTGCCGAGTGGCAGGCGATGTTTCATGATCCCTCCATCCTGGAGCCGGAGATCCGCGCCCATCTGGAGGCCGAGAATGCCTATATGAAGGCGGCGATGGCCGATACCGAGGGGTTGCAGAAGCAGCTTTTTGCCGAGATGAAGGGCCGCATCAAGGAGGATGACAGTTCCGTGCCGGTGCCGGACGGGCCCCATGCCTATGGCTCGCTGTTTGTCACCGGCGGCGAGCAGCCGCATTTCTTCCGCACGCCGCGCGACGGCGGGGCGCAGGAGACGCTGCTGGACGGCGATCTCGAAGCCGCCGGCAAGCCCTATTTCCGCATCGGCATTTTCGACCATGCCCGCGACCACCGCACCGCGCTCTGGAGCCATGACGACAAGGGTTCGGAATATTTCACCCTGCGCATCCGCGATCTCGAAACCGGCACCGATCTCGACGACATCGTCGAACATACCGATGGCGACGGGGTATTTGCCCCAGACGGCAAGAGCTATTTCTATGCACTGCTCGACGAGAACCACCGGCCGTCGAAAATCTTCCACCACGTGATCGGCACGCCGCAGGCGAGCGACCGGCTGGTCTACGAGGAAGCCGATCCGGCCTTCTTCATGAGCGTCGGCGGCTCGATGCTCGATGATGTCATCTATATCCAGGTCAATGACCACGAAACCTCTGAAACCCGGCTGATCCCGACCGGCGATCTTCACGCCGAGCCGAAGCTGGTGGCCGCCCGCCAGACCGGCATCGAATATTCGATGACCGAGGGCGGCGATGTCTTCTTCATCCGCACCAACGTGGGGAATGCCAAGGATTTTCGCATCTGCGCCGCGCCTGTCGACCATCCGGAACCGGAAAACTGGGTGGAGGTGGTGCCGCATGAGCCGGGCCGGCTGATCCTCAGCCATGCCGCCTACAAGCGCCACCTCACCTGGATCGAGCGGCGCGATGGCCTGCCGCGCATCATGATCCACGATCGCGAGAGCGGTGCCGAACACGCGATTGCCTTTGCCGAGGAGGCCTATTCGCTGGGCCTGCAGGGGGCCGCCGAATATGACACGGATGTCATCCGCTTTTCCTATTCCTCGATGACCACCCCGAACCAGCTCTATGACTACAACATGGCGACCCGCGAGCGGGCGCTTTTGAAGACCCAGGACGTGCCATCAGGCCACCGGCCGGAGGATTACGTCACCCGCCGGATCTTCGCCCGGGCAGAGGACGGGGCCGAGGTGCCGGTGACGCTGCTCTACCGCCGCGAGACCGCCCTCGACGGTTCGGCGCCCTGCCTGCTCTATGGCTATGGCGCCTATGGCATTTCCATTCCGGCCTCGTTTTCCACCAATGCGCTGTCGCTGGCCGATCGCGGCTTCGTCTATGCCATCGCCCATGTCAGGGGCGGCAAGGACAAGGGCTATCAGTGGTATGAAGACGGCAAGATGGGCAAGAAGATGAATTCCTTCACGGATTTCATCGCCGCCGCCGATCATCTGGTTGCCGGAAACTTTACCCGTCATGGCCGGATCGTTGCCGAGGGCGGCTCTGCCGGCGGCCTGCTGATGGGGGCCATCGCCAATCTCGCGCCGGAAAAATTCGGTGGCGTGATTGCCGCCGTGCCCTTTGTCGATGCGCTCACCACCATTCTCGATGACAGCCTGCCGCTGACCCCGCCGGAATGGACGGAATGGGGCAATCCCGTCACCTCCGCCGAACATTACGGCTGGATGGCCGCCTATTCGCCCTATGACAATGTCGGGCCGAAACCCTATCCGCCGATCCTGGCGCTGGCGGGGCTTACCGATCCACGCGTCACCTACTGGGAACCGGCGAAATGGGTGGCAAAGCTGCGCGCCCACACCACCGGCACCGCCCCGATCCTGCTCAAGACCAACATGGATGCAGGCCATGGCGGCGCATCGGGCCGTTTCCAGCGGCTGGAGGAGACCGCGCTGGAATATGCCTTCGCGATCAAGGTGACGGGCAAGGTGACGGGCAAGGCGCAAGGCGGGCAGCATCCTGCGGGGTGAGCGTGTTTCCAGGGCCTGTTGACACCCGGACAGCGTGGGAGGGCTGTCCGGGTTATGCTGACCCAGACGGGACTGCCGCTCTTACTGTTTTCGTTTGTCTTTTCGCGCAAACCTGTTCTCCCGCGCAAACAGGTTTGCGCGCGCAAACAGGTTTGCGCGGGAGAACAGGTTTGCGCGCTCGAACTCGTTCGAGCGGGAGAACCGGAGTCCAAGCGCAAAATGTCGTTTGCGTGGTTTCCCTGACAGACTCTGGCTCCCCTTGTTTTCGTTTGTCTTTTCGAGAAAACCGGATTCCACTTTTCCCTGACAAACTCTAGAGTCTGTCAGGTTCATACTGAACCAGGCAGCCTCTAGCGCCCATTGTTTTCGTTTGTCTTTTCGGGAAAACCGGATTCCACTTTTCCCTGACAAACTCTAATGGCTCATCCTTGCCTGCCGATCAGAAGACCTGGAAATCCAGCGCGGTCAGTTTCAGATGGGCCGTGAGGGTCGCAATCTGGATTGCGGCCCCGCTGCCACTGCCATCGGCGTCGTACCAGAGCTTGCCGCTGCTGCTGTCATAGACGATGCGCTCGCCCGCATGGGTTGCCAGACCGCCCGCCCGCGCCGCAAAACCGGAGGCAAGCAGTGCCCCGACATGCAGCGACGTGAAGATGTGGTGATCGAGCAGGACCGTATCGTCAGCCACCGAGAAATCGGTGATCCGGTCGACATTGGTTTTGCCGTTCAGCGCGGTGTCGAAGACGAAGCTGTCCCTGCCCGTCCCGCCGGTCAGGATGTCATTGCCGAGACCGCCGGACATCCGGTCATCGCCC
Organism: uncultured Gellertiella sp.; assembly: GCF_963457605.1. GTDB lineage: Bacteria > Pseudomonadota > Alphaproteobacteria > Rhizobiales > Rhizobiaceae > Gellertiella. The sequence goes on along the minus strand of NZ_OY735139.1, from coordinate 3,425,416 downwards.
GCCCCGCCGTTGAGGCTGTTCTGCCCGGCATTGCCGATCAGCACATTGGCGAGGCTGTTGCCGGAGCCGTTGATCTTGTCGCTGCCGGTCAGCGTCAGGTTCTCTACCCCCGCACCGAGGGTGAAGCTGACGGAAGACAGCACCGTATCGATGCCGCCACTGCCGGCCTCATCGACAAAGTCACCTGCGGAATCAACTAGATAGATGTCGTTTCCGTTGCCGCCGGACATCCGGTCATCGCCCTGGCCTCCATCCAGCCTGTCATCGCCATCGCCACCAATGAGCCCGTCATTTCCGACGCCGCCGGAAAGCGCATCCTTGCCCGCGCCGCCGTTCAGCGTGTCATTGCCCTCGTCGCCATAGAGCGTGTCATTGCCAAGGCCGCCGTAGAGCGTGTCATTGCCCCCGCCGCCATGCAGCTGATTGCTGCCGTCATTGCCGGAGATGACATTGCCGAGCCCGTTGCCGGTGGCATTGAGATTTGCCTTGCCGACCAGCCCGAGATTTTCCACGTCGCCCTTGACATGCGCAGTGTCCGACAGGTCGAAGCTGATCCAGGAATAGACGATATCCGTGCCGCTCGCGCCTGTCTCATCGACCACATCATTGTCGGAATCCACCCAATAGGTGTCATTGCCAGAGCCGCCGTAGAGCGTGTCGGCCCCGGTCCCGCCGTCGAGTTCGTCATTGCCCGCGCCACCCCGAAGCGTGTCATTGCCGGCATCGCCTGCCAGAAAATCGTCGCCGGCATCGCCGTAGAGCTGATCCTGCCCGTCGTCGCCATCGAGATAATCGGTGCCATCCCCGCCATGCAGCGCATCATCGCCCGCGCCGCCATGCAGATCATCCAGCCCGTCGCCACCGAAGAGCGTGTCAGCCCCATCGCCGCCGTAAAGACTGTCATTGCCCCTGAGGCCACTCAGCGTATCATCGCCCTTGCCGCCATAGAGATTGTTGCTTGCGTCATTGCCGGTCAGGACATTGTCGAGATCATTGCCGGTGCCGTCGATATTGTCGCTGCCGGTCAGGGTCAGGTTCTCGACCTGACCCTTTACATGTCCGGATTCGGCAAGGTTCCAGGAGATCGAGGCATAGACCGTGTCGATGCCGTCGCCGCCGGTTTCATCGACCACGTCATAGGCGGAATCCACCCAGTAGGCGTCATCCCCCTTGCCGCCGTTTATGACATCGCTGCCTTCGCCGCCGTTCAGGATGTCATTGCCATCCCCGCCGAACAGAAAGTCTGCTCCGGCACCGCCGGAGAGTGTGTCATTGCCCGAACCTCCCGACAGACCGTCTTCACCAGCGCCGCCATCCAGCGTGTCATTGCCCGCGCCGCCATCGAGCCCGTCATTGCCGGTGCCGCCATAGAGCTTGTCATTGCCGTCACCGCCATTCAGCACGTCGATGCCGGCACCGCCGAACAGCGTGTCGTCACCGGCACCGCCATAGAGATGGTTGTTGCCATCATTGCCGGTGAGCACGTTGTTGAGGCCATTGCCGGTCGCGTCGATATCGTTCTGGCCGGTCAGCCAGACCTCCTCGACATCCCCCTTCGCCTGGACACCATCGGCGAGGTTGAAGCTGACGGAGGAATAGACGCTGTCTTCGCCATCGCCCCCGGTCTCGTCGACCGTATCAAAGGCGTTGTCGACAAAATAGATGTCGTCGCCGCGACCGCCTGCCATCTGGTCCACACCGGTGCCGCCATCCAGCTGGTCGCCGCCATCGCCACCATAAAGCGTGTCATTGCCCGCGCCCCCGGAGAGCACGTCGAAACCATCCCCGCCCGAAAGCGTGTCAGCCCCATCGCCGCCATAGAGCAAGTCATCGCCCGCGCCGCCATAAAGCAAATCAACGCCATCACCGCCATAGAGCACATCATCTCCGGCACCGCCATGCAGCAGGTCATCGCCGTCGCCGCCATAAAGCGTGTCACTGCCGTCGCCGCCTTCCAGCGTGTCGTCGCCATCACCGCCATGAAGCTGGTCATTGCCGCTCGAGCCCAGCAAGTGGTCATCGCCCGCGCCGCCAAAGAGCGTGTCATTGCCCGCACCGCCATCCAGCGTGTTGTTGCCCGCATTGCCGGTCAGGACATTGTCGAGATCATTGCCGGTGCCGTCGATATTGTCGCTGCCGGTCAGGGTCAGGTTCTCGACCTGACCCTTTACATGTCCGGATTCGGCAAGACTCCAGGAGATCGAGGCATAGACCGTGTCGATGCCGTCGCCGCCGGTTTCATCGACCACGTCATAGGCGGAATCCACCCAGTAGGCGTCATCCCCCTTGCCGCCCTGCATCAGGTCCTGGCCGGTTCCGCCATCCAGAATGTCATTGCCATCACCGCCATAAAGCGTGTCGTCGCCGCTGCCGCCCTGCAGATGATCGTCCCCGGCATCGCCAAAAAGCGTATCATTGCCGGTGCCGCCGTTGAGATAATCCTTGCCGGCACCGCCATAGAGAATGTCGTTGCCATCATCCCCGCCCACCAGGTCATTGCCATCGCCGCCATAAAGCGTGTCATTGCCGACGTCGCCTGAGAGCGTGTCATCGCCCTTGCCGCCGAAAAGCTGGTTGTCGCCGACATTGCCCAGGATGACATTGTTCAGGTCATTGCCGGTGCCGTTGATATTGTCGGTGCCGAGCAGGTGGAGGTTCTCGACCAGACCCCTGACATGATCCCCTTCCGCCAGGCTCAGGCTGATCGTGGTGAAGATCGTATCATTGCCGTCCGTGCCGGTCTCGTCGACAATGTCGCCGGCATCATCGACATAATAGAGATCGTTGCCGTTGCCGCCCACCATCGTATCGGCCCCACCTTCGCCGAAGAGCTCATCAACGCCATCACCGCCATAGAGCACATCATCTCCGGCACCGCCATGCAGCAGGTCATCGCCGTCGCCGCCATAAAGCGTGTCACTGCCGTCGCCGCCTTCCAGCGTGTCGTCGCCATCACCGCCATGAAGCTGGTCATTGCCGCTCGAGCCCAGCAAGTGGTCATCGCCCGCGCCGCCAAAGAGCGTGTCATTGCCCGCACCGCCATCCAGCGTGTTGTTGCCCGCATTGCCGGTCAGGACATTGTCGAGATCATTGCCGGTGCCGTCGATATTGTCGCTGCCGGTCAGGGTCAGGTTCTCGACCTGACCCTTTACATGTCCGGATTCGGCAAGACTCCAGGAGATCGAGGCATAGACCGTGTCGATGCCGTCGCCGCCGGTTTCATCGACCACGTCATAGGCGGAATCCACCCAGTAGGCGTCATCCCCCTTGCCGCCCTGCATCAGGTCCTGGCCGGTTCCGCCATCCAGAATGTCATTGCCATCACCGCCATAAAGCGTGTCGTCGCCGCTGCCGCCCTGCAGATGATCGTCCCCGGCATCGCCAAAAAGCGTATCATTGCCGGTGCCGCCGTTGAGATAATCCTTGCCGGCACCGCCATAGAGAATGTCGTTGCCATCATCCCCGCCCACCAGGTCATTGCCATCGCCGCCATAAAGCGTGTCATTGCCGACGTCGCCTGAGAGCGTGTCATCGCCCTTGCCGCCGAAAAGCTGGTTGTCGCCGACATTGCCCAGGATGACATTGTTCAGGTCATTGCCAGTGCCGTTGATATTGTCGGTGCCGAGCAGGTGGAGGTTCTCGACCAGACCCCTGACATGATCCCCTTCCGCCAGGCTCAGGCTGATCGTGGTGAAGATCGTATCATTGCCGTCCGTGCCGGTCTCGTCGACAATGTCGCCGGCATCATCGACATAATAGAGATCGTTGCCGTTGCCGCCCACCATCGTATCGGCCCCACCTTCGCCGAAGAGCTCATCAACGCCATCACCGCCATAGAGCACATCATCTCCGGCACCGCCATGCAGCAGGTCATCGCCGTCGCCGCCATAAAGCGTGTCACTGCCGTCGCCGCCTTCCAGCGTGTCGTCGCCATCACCGCCATGAAGCTGGTCATTGCCGCTCGAGCCCAGCAAGTGGTCATCGCCGACGCCGCCAAACAGGGTATCATCGCCCTCGCCGCCGATCAGTACATCATTGCCCGCGCCGCCATCGAGCACATTGTTGCCGGCATTGCCGAGCAGGGCATTGTCGAGCGCATTGCCGGTGGCATTGATATCCGCCGATCCGGTCAGATAGACATCCTCGATATCGCCCCTGGCATGGAGGGGATCGGCAAGGTTGAAGCTGACGCTGGTATAGACCACGTCCAAACCGCCGCCGCCGGATTCATCGACCACGTCATCGGGGCTGGTGACCGTGTAGATGTCACTGCCCATGCCACCCGTAAACAGGTTTTCCGCCTGCATGGCGGGTGTTGCCGTGCCATTATCGCTCCCGTTGAGCGCGTCCATCACCTGCAAAGCGCTGCTGATCGTCATGATCGGCTCCCTGCCGGGACCGCCCGGCGCCCCTGGCAAGCCCCTGCGACCGGCTTGCCCCTGCGGATATGTCCTGCCTGCGGCGCATGCTGCGCGCAACTTTAATAGATTCTTATATAAGCGATTTCTATAATGCGCGCAAGATCCCGGGGCGGGAAATTGACGGGATTCCGGCCGTTCCGGGCCCCCTCATGAGCATGCGGAAAGCCCAGGGCAGTCACTTGGGAAGGGAGGAGTTGCATACAATGATGCCCCTCCCCTTCTTCAAACCATTTCCCTGCCAAACGCCCCCGCAGCTGCACCATTCCAGCGGGTGGCGGGTCGCTCCCCGCACCGCTCTCCCGGATCAGAACACCAGGAAATCCTTGGCCACCAGCGCCAGGTGGGCGTCCAGCTGGGCGATCTGGACGGCGGCACCGTGGCCGGTGCCGTCATAATCATAGTAGAGCTTGCCGGTTGTATTGTCGTAGACGATCCGGTCCTTGGCATGGGTGGCCTCGCCGGTGGCATTGCTGACGAACTCGGTCTTGCCAAGCACATTGCCATGGGTCTTCTTGACGTAATTCAATCTGCTGAAGATGGAATGGGACAGCAGGATCCTGTCATCGGTGACGGAAAAATCGGTGATCGTGTCGACATTGTGCAGGGCATCAAGCTTGGTGGAAAAGACGAATTTGTCGCTGCCGGTTCCACCGGTCAGGATATCGTTGCCGAGCCCGCCATCGATCCGGTCGTTGCCGCCAAAACCCTTCAGGTTGTTGTTGCCGCTGTTGCCGATCATCACATTGGCACCGTCATTGCCGGTACCATTGATGGTGTCGGTGCCGGTCAGGGTGAGATTTTCGAGCAGCAGGGATTTGAGCTCAAAGCTCACCGAAGCCTTCACCGTGTCGATGCCGCCGCCATTGGTGGATTCATCGCAGACATCCTTGATGTCATCGACGACATAGGTGTCGTTGCCGAGGCCGCCATGCAGGAAGTCGGCCCCCTTGCCGCCGTCGAGAATATCGTTGCCGGCAAATCCCCAGAGGATGTTGACGCCGTTATTGCCGATGACGGTGTTGGCCTTGGCATTGCCTTCGCCGTTGATCGCGTCGCTGCCTGTCAGCGTCAGGTTTTCGATATAGGCCCCAAGCGTGGTGTTGAGCGACCAGGTGATGGAGGATTTCACGGTGTCGACGCCGCCGCTGTCGCGGTTCTTCGCACCCCGTTCGTCGACGATATCCTTGACGTCATCCACCACATAGGTGTCGTTGCCCTTGCCGCCATAGAGGAAATCGCCGCCCTTGCCGCCATCCAGCGTGTCATTTCCGGCATAGCCATAGAGGTGGTTGCGGCCGACATTGCCGATGATCACGTTGCTCAGCCCGTTGCCCCAGCCGAAACGGTTGAGGTGGCCGGTCAGGGTGAGGTTTTCAAAGCCGGCCGCCAGCGTCCAGCTGACCGAGGCGATGATCGTGTCGATGCCGCCGCTGTCCTTGCCCTTCGCCCCCTTTTCCGAGACGATGTCCTTGTAGGAATCGATGATATAGGTGTCGTTGCCCTTGCCGCCATAGATGGTGTCATCGCCTTCGCCACCATCGATCGTGTCATTGCCGTCGCCGCCGGTGAGGACATTGTTGCCGTCATTGCCGGTAATGGTGTTGTCCAGCGCATTGCCGGTGCCATTGGTGTCGTCATGGCCGGTCAGCACCAGGTTGTCGACGCCCTCGGGCAACAGGAAGGTGACCGAGGAATAGACGATATCGACGCCATCGCCGTCGGATTCGCTGACGACATCGCCGGAATCATCAACGTAATAGGTGTCATTGCCGCGGCCGCCATGCATCACATCGGCCCCGGCTCCGCCATCCAGCAGGTCATTGCCGTCATCGCCATCAAGCGTGTCCTTGCCGTCGCCGCCGTAAAGCGTGTCATTGTCATCGCCGCCATGCAGCTCGTCGGCCCCGGTTCCGCCGGTCAGCGTGTCATTGCCGGCATCGCCAAACAGCGTGTTGCTGCCCTCGCCTGCATCCAGCGTGTCATTGCCGTCGCCGCCGTGCAGCTCGTCGTCGCCGAGCCCGCCCTCCAGCGTGTCGTCGCCCTTGTCACCGAAAAGCGTGTCATTGCCGATACCGCCCTCCAGCGTGTCGTTGTCATCGCCGCCATGCAGCTCGTCATTGCCTTCGCCGCCATAGAGCCTGTCGTCGCCCTTGTCGCCAAACAGCGTGTCATCGCCCTTGCCGCCATAGAGCGTATCCAGCCCGTCCATCCCGTGCAGGACATTCCGGAAGTCATTGCCGGTGATGACATTGTCGAGCGCATTGCCGGTGCCGTCGATATCCTGGGCCGTGTTGCTCAGCACCAGTTTTTCGATGTGGTCGCCAAGCGTCCAGGAGACGCTGGCCGTGACCGTATCCACGCCACCGAGATCATTGCCATGACCATCCGTCTCGTCCGTGATATCCCCGGCATCATTGACAATATAATTGTCATCTCCCTGCCCGCCATACATATGGTCGGCACCGTCGCCGCCGTCGAGAGTATCCCCGCCATCTCCACCGAACAGATAATCGGCGCCGCCACCACCGTTGAGATGATCACCATATTTGCCACCCCATATCCAGTCGGTCAGGTTGCCTCCATTGATGTAAAAGGCAAAGTAATCCTTGTAAAAGGGATCATTGAAGGCCGGGCGGAAAACCAGGTGGGTGCCATCGGGAACCGGAACAGGCTGGAAGCCGAAATAGGGTTCGAACTGGCCGACACCATCCGGATAGTACTCGCTCTTGAAATCATAGCCCGGCGTGCCATCCGGCGGCGGCGCGTCGATGCCGGGGGGAAGAACATATTTCGGGGTGTCATAGGACGTGGGCATGATCTGCTCCTAAACCCGCACGGGGGCGCGTGCGAAAACACATTAAAATTAAATAATTTAGCATTATCTTACATATTGTCAAGCCCGCAGTTTGTCGTCAGACGACGTCTCCCTGCCTCAAATCCGACATCCGGACGCGGAAGCCCGGAGGGCTCCCGCGTTCCGGTCTGTCCCGGCATCAGAACAGCATGAAGTCCGCATAGGTCAGCTTCAGATGCGCCGAGAGCGTTGCAATCTGCACCGCAGCTCCCGCACCGGATCCATCGGCATCGTAGAACAGCTTGCCGGTCTGGCTGTCATAGATGAAGCGGTCCGTTGCCGCGGTGGCGGCACCGGTATCGTTGATCTTCAGCGCAACCGGGTTCAGCAGGCCGTCGCTGCCCGCCGCACCGAAGATTTTCCGGTCAAAGAACATCGTGTCGTCCTTCACCGAGAAATCGGTGATCTGGTCGACATTGCTGGTGCTGTTCAGGGGACTGTCGAAATAGAAACTGTCCTTGCCCGCTCCACCGGTCAGGATGTCGTTGCCCGCCCCGCCATCGAGGATGTCGTTGCCCTTGCCGCCATAAAGCGTATTGGCGCCGGCATTGCCGATCAGCGTGTTGTTGAGTGCATTGCCGGTGCCGGTGAGCGGCTGGTTTCCTTCGGCCAGCACGAGATTTTCCAGGCCCGCGCCGAGAATGTAGTCGACCGAGGATACAACCGTGTCGGTGCCGCTGCCGCCCTTTTCGCTGGCCACGTCATTGCTGGAATCGACGATATAGGTGTCGTTGCCCGCGCCGCCATACATGGTGTCGGCACCCTTGCCGCCCGACAGCGTGTTGTTGCCGCTGTTGCCGGTGATGATGTTGTCAAGGTCGTTGCCGTAACCGTCGATATTGCCGGTTCCGGTCAGTACAAGGTTTTCGATGGCCTCCCCGATCATATAGCTCACCGAGGCCTGGACAGTGTCGATGCCATCGCCGCCGGACTCGTCGACAACGTCCTTCGTCGAGTTGACGATGTAGGTATCGTTGCCGAGCCCGCCATACATGAGGTCGCGATTGGAGCCACCATCCAGCGTGTCATTGCCGACACCGCCATAGAGCGTGTCGATGCCGGAGCCGCCAAAGAACTTGTCGTCACCGTCACCGCCATAAAGCGTGTCGTTGCCAAGCCCGCCGGAAAGCGTATCATTGCCAAGCCCGCCGGTCAGCGCATTGTCGCCGTCATTGCCGGTCAGGATATTGTCGAGGTCGTTGCCGGTGCCGGTGATGTTGCCGGTGCCCATCAGGGTCAGGTTTTCCACCCCGCCCGACAGCACGAAGCTGGCATAGGCCTTCACCAGATCGATGCCGCCGCCGCCGCTTTCGTCCACCACATCGGTGCTGGCATCGACGATATAGGTGTCGTTGCCTTGCCCGCCGCGCAGCGTGTCATTGCCGAGCCCGCCATCCAGCGTATCATTGCCCTTGCCGCCGGAAAGCTCGTTGTTGCCGTCATTGCCGGTCAGGATATTGGCGAGATCGTTGCCGGTCCCCTTCAGGTCCTTGGTGCCGAGCAGCGTCAGGTTTTCAAGGCCCGCTCCCAGGCTATAGTCGACCGAGGACCGGACCGTATCGATGCCGCCACCGCCCTTTTCGCTGACCACGTCATTGGCGGAATCGACGATATAGATGTCGTTGCCCTTGCCGCCATAGAGCGTGTCATCCCCGGCCCCGCCATCCAGCGTGTCATTGCCAGCCCCGCCACTTAGCGTGTTGCTGCCGCCGTTGCCGGTGAGGATGTTGTCGAGCGTATTGCCGGTGCCGTTGATGGCGTCGGCCCCGGTCAGGGTCAGGTTTTCCACATTGGCTGCGAGCGCATAGGTCACCGAGGCCAGCACCGTATCCGTGCCGCCGCCATTTGCTTCCACCACCACATCCTTGGCGGCATCGACCACATAGGTGTCGTCACCCTTGCCGCCGATCAGCCTGTCGTTGCCTGCCCCACCGTCAAGCCGGTTGTTGGCGTCATTGCCGGTGAGGGTGTTGGAGAGATCATTGCCGGTGCCGTCGAGCTTGCCCTTGCCGGTCAGGGTGAGGTTTTCGACATTGTCGGTGAGGGTATAGCTGACGCTTGCCATCACCGTGTCGATGCCTTCGCCAAGGGATTCCCTGACGCTGTCCCCGCCATCGTCGACGATATAGATGTCGTTGCCGGTGCCGCCCTTCAGGGTGTCGGCCCCCGCCCCGCCATCCAGCGTATCATTGCCCGCGCCGCCATCCAGCGTGTTTGCGCCGCCATTGCCGGTCAGCATGTTGGCAAGATCGTTGCCGGTGCCGTTGATGTTGCCCGCGCCTGTGAGCACCAGGTTTTCGATCCCCGCACCCAGCGTGTAGCTGAAATCGGCCCTGACCGTATCGATGCCGCCGCCGCCGGTTTCGTCCGCCTTGTCGGCATCGGAATGGAGGATATAGGTATCGTTGCCCTTGCCGCCGAACAGCGTATCGGTGCCGCCGCCGCCATCGAGCGTGTCATTGCCCGCCCCGCCGGTCAGCGTGTTGTTGCCGCTGTTGCCGGTCAGGATATTGTCGAGCGCGTTGCCGGTGCCGTTGATACCGTCCGCGCCGGTCAGCGTCAGGTTTTCGACAAAGGCACCGAGCGTGTAACTGACCGAGGCCAGCACCGTATCCGTGCCGCCGCCCTTGGCTTCCACCACGGTGTCGCCTGCCGAATTCACCACATAGGTATCGTCGCCCAGGCCACCGATCAGCCTGTCCTCGCCGCCACCGCCATCCAGCCGGTTGTTGGCGTCATTGCCGGTGAGGATATTGGCCTGATCGTTGCCGGTGCCGTCGAGCTTGTCCTTGCCGGTGAGGGTCAGGTTTTCCACGCCCGCCTTCAGGGTGTAGGAGATCGAGGCCCTGACGGTGTCGGTGCCGTCGCCGCCGGTCTCATCGACCACATCGTTCTGGTTGTCGACGACATAGGTATCGTTGCCGGAGCCGCCCTTCATCGTATCGGCACCCGCGCCGCCATCCAGCGTGTCATTGCCCGCCCCGCCGGACAGCGTGTTGTCGCCATCATTGCCGGTCAGCACATTGGCAAGGTCGTTGCCGGTGCCGTTGATGTTGTCCTTGCCGGTCAGCGTCAGGTTTTCCAGCCCTGCCGCCAGCGTATAGCTGAAATCGGCCCTGACCGTATCGATGCCGCCGCCGCCGGTTTCGTCAACCTTGTCGGCATCGGAATGGATGACATAGATGTCGTTGCCCTTGCCGCCGAACAGCGTATCGGTGCCGCCGCCGCCATCCAGCGTGTCATTGCCCGCGCCGCCAAACAGGCTGTTGCTGCCGCTGTTGCCGGTCAGGATATTGTCGAGCGCATTGCCCGTGCCGCTGATGGCACCGGCCCCCTTCAGGGTCAGGTTTTCCACGAAGGCCCCCAGCGTGTAGCTGATCGACGATTCCACCGTGTCGATGCCGCCGCCCTTTGCCTCGACCACGCGGTCGCCTGCGGACTGCACCACATAGGTATCGTCCCCAAGCCCGCCATAGAGCTTGTCATCCCCGGCACCGCCATCCAGCCGGTTGTTGCCACTGTTGCCGATGAGGATATTGGCATCATCATTGCCGGTGGCGTCGATATTGTCCTTGCCGGTCAGCGTCAGGTTTTCGATGCCTGCGACCAGCTTGTAGCTGACGGATGCGAGAACCGTATCCACCCCGTCGCTGCCGCCTTCCACCACCTTGTCATCGACATTGTCGACCACATAGGTGTCGTTGCCCTTGCCACCCTTGAGGACGTCGGCACCTGCTCCGCCATCGAGCGTGTCGTTGCCGTCGCCGCCATAGAGCGTGTTGACCCCGCTGTTGCCGGTCAGCACGTTGTTCAGACTGTTGCCGGTGCCGTCGATATCGGCAGAACCCGTCAATGTCAGGTTTTCGATGCTGGGGTTCAGCAGCGTATAGGTAATCGAAGACCGGATCGTATCGACGCCGCCACCGCCGGTTTCATCGGCAACATCGCCCAGGCTGTCGACCACATAGGTGTCGTTGCCCTTGCCGCCATACATATGGTCGTTGCCGGCACCGCCGTCGAGCGTGTCGTCGCCAAGACCGCCATAGAGCGTGTTGTTCGCCTTGTTGCCGGTCAGGATATTGTTGCCCTTGTTGCCCGTGCCGGTCAGCGCCTGGTCACCTGACAGCGTCAGGTTCTCAAGCCCCGCGCCGAGCGCATAGCTGAAGGAGGCGATGACCGTGTCGATGCCACCCGCATCCTTGCCCTTGGCCCCCTTCTCGCTCACCACATCCTTTGCGGAATCCAGCACATAGGTATCGTTGCCCGCGCCGCCGAAAAGGGTGTCATTGCCCGCGCCGCCATCGAGAATGTCGTTGCCGGTGCCGCCCAGAAGCGTGTCGTTGCCCGCCCCGCCGTTCAGCGTATCGTCGCCCGCATCGCCGGAAAGCAGGTTGTTTCCGGAATTGCCGGTAATGATATTGGCAAGCGCATTGCCGGTGCCATTCAGGTCGTCGGACCCCGTCAGCACCAGGTTTTCGATATCGGTGCCAAGGATGTAGCTGATCGCGCTTTCGACCGTGTCGATGCCATCGCCACCGGCCTCATCCACCTTGTCACTGGCGGAGTCCACGACATAGGTGTCGTCCCCCTTGCCGCCGAACATCCGGTCGTCGCCCTCGCCGCCATTGAGCCGGTCCTTGCCGTCGCCGCCATACAGCATGTCGTCGCCAAGCCCGCCGATCAGCGTGTCGTCGCCGTCGAGGCCCGAAAGCACGCTGTCGCCGTCCCCGGCACGGAGGGTGTTGGCGAGCTCGTTGCCGGTGCCATGCAGGCCGGCGATGCCGGTCAGGGTCAGGTTCTCGATCCCGTCCTTCAGCGCATAGTCCATCGACGCCACGACCGTATCGATCCCGTCGCCGCCGGTCTCATCCACCACGTCATTGCCATTGTCGACGACATAGGTGTCGTCGCCCTTGCCGCCATGCATCTCGTCCGCGCCGCTGCCACCGTCGAGCGTATCGTTGCCGTCGCCGCCATAGAGCCTGTCGGTGCCGCCGCCGCCATAGAGATGGTTGCTGCCGGAATTGCCTGACATCACATTGCCGAGGCCATTGCCGGTGCCGGTAATGTCCTTGTCGCCGGTCTGCGTGAGATTTTCGATGCCCGCAGCGAGCGTGTAATCCACCGAGGCCTTGACCTCGTCAAGGCCGCCGCTATCGATCCCGTTGCCATCGGTCTCGTCGGTGACATCCCCCTTGTCGTCGACCACATAGGTGTCGTCGCCCGAGCCGCCACGCAGGATGTCGGCACCGGTGCCGCCATCCAGCGTGTCATTGCCTACGCCGCCATAGAGCGTGTCCGTGCCCCCGCCGCCAAACAGCTTGTCGTTGCCGCCTTCGCCGGAAAGCTGGTTGTTGCCGCTGTTGCCGGTGATCTTGTTGTCGACCTCGTCGCCCGTACCTTTGAAATTGTCCGTGCCGGCAAGGATCAGATCCTCGATATTCTGGCCGAGAATATAGTCGCTCGACGCCGTCACCGTATCTTCGCCACCATCCTTGGCCTCGATGATCTTGTCGTTGGGATTGTCGATGACATAGGTGTCATTGCCCGCGCCGCCATCCATGATGTCTGCACCGGCACCCCCGTCCAGCGTGTCATCGCCTTCGCCGCCATAGAGCGTGTCGGTGCCTGCTCCGCCGAACAGCTGGTCGTTGCCGCCCTCACCGGAAAGCTCGTTGTTGCCGATGTTGCCGGTGATCTTGTTGTCGACCTCGTCGCCGATGCCCTTGTAATTGTCCGTGCCGGCAAGGGTCAGATCTTCGATGTTCTGGCCCAGCTGGTAGTCGCTCTTTGCCACCACGGTATCTTCGCCACCATCCTTTGCCTCGATGATCTGGTCGTTGGGATTGTCGATGAAATAGGTGTCATTGCCCGCGCCGCCGTCGAGAATGTCCGCGCCGGTGCCACCGTCCAGCGTGTCATTGCCTTCGCCGCCATAGAGCCTGTCCACCCCGTCGCCGCCATAGAGATGGTTGTCGCCGGAATTGCCCGTCATCACATTGTCGAGGCCATTGCCGGTGCCGGTGATGTCCTTGTCACCGGTCTGCGTGAGATTTTCGATGCCCGCAGCCAGTGTGTAATCCACCGAGGCCTTGACCTCGTCAAGGCCGCCGCTGTCGATCCCGTTGCCGCCGGTCTCGTCGGTAACATCGCCCTTGTCGTCGACCACATAGGTGTCGTTGCCCGCACCGCCACGCAGGATGTCCGCACCGGTGCCGCCGTCGAGCGTGTCATTGCCGTCACCGCCATAGAGCGTGTCCGTGCCGCCACCGCCGAAGAGATGATTGCTGCCGGCATTGCCGGTGATCACATTGGCCTGGTCGTTGCCGGTGCCGCTGATACCGTCCGTGCCGGTCTGGGTCAGCTTTTCGATGAACGCGCCAAGGGTGAAATCCACCGAGGCCCTGACCTCGTCCATGCCCCCGGCGTCACCGCCATTTCCGTCGGTTTCATCGGCCGTATCGCCGATATTGTCGGCCACATAGGTGTCGTTGTCGGCCCCGCCATGCATGGCATCGGCACCCGCGCCGCCATCGATATAGTCGTTGCCCGCCCCGCCAAACAGGCTGTTGCTGCCGGAATTACCCTGAAGGTTGTTGTTCAGTTCGTTGCCGGTGCCCCTGGCGTCGGCGGAGCCGGTCTGGACCAGGTTTTCAATGCCGAGGCCCAGCGTCGCATCGGCAGAGGCTTCCACCGTATCGCTGCCGCCGCTGTCATTGCCATTGGCGTCGCGCTCGTCGACCACATCGCCTGCATTGTCGATGACATAGGTATCGTCACCCGCGCCGCCGTTCATGTAGTCGGCCCCGGTGCCGCCATCGAGATGGTCGGTCCCGGCACCGCCGAACAGCCGGTCATCGCCATCTCCGCCATAGAGATGGTTGTTGCCGCCATTGCCGGAAATCGTATTTTTCAGCTCGTTGCCGGTGCCCGTGATGTCGCCATTGCCGGTTTGCGTCAGGTTTTCGACATTCGCGTCGAGCGTATACTCCATCGACGTCTCGACCGTGTCTGTCCCGCCACTGTCGCTGCCGTCGGCCTCGGCCTCAGACACCTTGTCACCGGCATTTTCGACCACATAGGTATCATTGCCGGCACCGCCATGCATCTCGTCGGCACCCGTGCCGCCATCCAGACGGTCACTGCCCGCGCCGCCGAACAGCCTGTCATCATTGCCGCCGCCCGAGAGCGTGTTGTTGCCGGCATTGCCGATGAGCGTGTTCACCTGGTCGTTGCCGGTGCCGAGGAGATCCCTGGTGCCCGTCAGGGTCAGGTTTTCAATCGCCGCGCCGAGCGTATAGTCCACCGAGGCTTCGACCGTATCGGTGCCACCGCTGTCATTGCCGTTGGCATCGGTTTCATCGACGACATCAGCTTTGTCATCGACCACATAGGTATCGTTGCCGACACCGCCCTTCATCGTGTCGATCCCGGTGCCGCCATCGAGGCGGTCGTTGCCGTCGCCGCCGTAGAGCATGTCATCGCCACCAGCGCCCGACAGCGTGTTGTTGCCGCCATTGCCGGTCAGCGTGTTGCTCTGGTCGTTGCCGGTGGCCTTGATGTCGAGGTTGCCTGTCTGCGTCAGATTCTCGACACCGGTCGCCAGCGTGAAATCCACCGAGGCCATCACGGTGTCGATGCCATCGCCGCCGGTCTCGTCCGCCTTGTCGCCGGTATCATCGACAATATACGTGTCACTGCCGGTGCCGCCCTTCATCGTGTCGGCACCGCTGCCGCCATCGAGCGTGTCATCGTCCGCGCCGCCATAGAGCGTGTCTTTTCCAAGGCCGCCATAGAGGTGGTTGGCACCGGCATTGCCGGTCAGGATATTGTCGAGCTCGTTGCCGGTACCGGTAATCGCGTCATTGCCGGTCTGCGTGAGGTTTTCGACACCCGTGCTGAGCGTCTGGTCGATCGACGTCTCGACCGTATCGATGCCGCCGCTGTCGCTGCCGTCGGCCTCGGTCTCATACACCTTGTCACCGGTATTTTCGACCACATAGGTGTCGTTGCCGGAGCCGCCATGCATCTCGTCGGCCCCCGTGCCGCCATCGAGACGGTCGTTGCCCGCGCCGCCGAACAGCTTGTCATCACCACCAAAGCCCGACAATGCGTTGCTGCCGGAATTGCCGGTGATCGTGTTCGCCTGGTCGTTGCCCTTGCCGAAGATATCGCGCGTGCCGGTTTGCGTCAGGTTCTCGACACCCGTGCCGAGTTCGAAATTCACCGCGCTTTCGACGGTGTCGATGCCATCACCACCGGTTTCATCCACGGTGTCGCCGAGATCGTCGACCACATAGGTGTCGTTGCCTGAACCGCCCTTCATCACGTCGGAACCGGTGCCGCCATCCAGCCGGTCGGCGCCGAGGCCACCATAGAGGATGTCGTTGCCGCCGCCGCCCTGCAGGCTGTTGTTGCCGGAATTGCCGGTGATCGTGTTGGCAAGTTCGTTGCCGGTCCCGCTGATATTGTCGTTCCCTGTCTGAGTCAGGTTCTCGACGCCAGCACCGAGGGTGGAATTGACCGATGCTCTGACCTCATCAATGCCATCACCATTGGTTTCATCGACCGTATCGCCGAGATTGTCGACCACATAGATATCGTTGCCAGTACCGCCATGCATCTCGTCGGCACCCGTGCCGCCATCGAGCGTGTCACTGCCGGCCCCGCCATAGAGCTTGTCACTGCCGCCGCCACCAACCAGCGTGTTGTTGCCGGCATTGCCGAGGATAGTATTGTCGCTGCCGTTACCGGTGCCGGCGATGTCGCCGTTGCCCGACTGGGTAAGGTTTTCGACACCGGCACCCAGCGTGAAATCCACCGAGGCTTCGACCGTATCCACGCCTCCGGCATCATTGCCGACGCCGTCGGTTTCATCCACGCTGTCACCGGCATTGTCGACCAGATAGAGGTCATTGCCGGTGCCGCCGTGCATCTCGTCGGAACCGGTGCCGCCATCGATACGGTCGTTGCCGGCACCGCCGTACAGCTTGTCATTGCCGCCGCCACCCGTGATGGCATTGTTGCCGGAATTGCCGATGATTGTGTTGTCCTGCTCGTTACCGTTGCCGAAAATGTCCCCCCCGTTCATCAGGGTCAGATTCTCGACGCCTGCACCAAGGGTGAAATCCACCGAGGACTGCACCGTGTCGATGCCATCGCCATTGGCTTCGTCCACCCTGTCGCCGCCATTGTCGACCATATAGGTGTCATCGCCCAGGCCACCACGCATGGTGTCGGCACCGGTGCCACCGTTCAGCGTATCGCCGCCTGCGCCACCATAGATGTCATCGTCACCCGTGCCGCCGTCGAGCATGTCATTGCCCGCACCGCCGAAGATCCTGTCATTGCCAGCGCCGCCCGTGAGCCTGTTGTTGCCGGCGTTGCCGGTCAGGGTGTTGTCGAGCTCGTTGCCTGTCCCGTCGATGTCACTGCCGCCCGTCAGGGTGAGGTTTTCGACGAAGGTTTCCAGCATCCGGGTCACCGAGGCTTCCACCGTATCGATGCCGCCGGGGTCTCTGCCCAGGCCGTCGGTTTCGGCCACCGTGTCGTTGACATCATCGACCACATAGGTGTCGTTGCCGGCTCCCCCCTTCAGAATGTCTGCACCCGCGCCACCGTCGAGCCGGTCATTGCCAGCGCCGCCATCCAGCGTATCGATACCGGCACCGCCATACAGCATGTTGTTGCCGGAATTGCCGGTAACGACATTGGCCTGATCGTTGCCGACGCCGGTGATGTCGCGGTCTCCCGTCTGGGTGAGGTTTTCCACGCCTGCGGCAAGGGTGAAATCAACCCTGGCCAGAACCGTATCCACACCGTCGCCACCGGTCTCGTCGACCTTGTCGCTGGCATCATCGACAAGGTAGGTGTCGCTGCCGCTACCGCCATACATCGTGTCGCCACCGGTACCACCGTCCAGCGTATCATTGCCCGCGGCACCATAGAGCGTATCATTGCCGCCCCCGCCATAAAGCATGTTGCTGCCGGCATTGCCGGTCAGCGTGTTGGCGTCATCGTTGCCGGTGCCCTTGAGATCGCTGGCACCCAGTTGCGTCAGATTTTCAATGCCCGCACCAAGGGTGTAATCGATGAAAGCCTCGACCGTGTCCTTGCCGCCGCTGTCGACACCCGCCCCGTTGGTTTCATCCACAACGTCAAGGCCATTGTCGACCACATAGGTGTCGTCGCCGGCACCGCCCCTCATGGTATCAATTCCGGCTCCGCCGTCGAGCCGGTCGTTGCCGAGACCGCCATACAGGAAGTCGCCGCCGCCACCGCCGTAGAGCATGTTGCTGCCGGCGTTGCCGGTCAGCGTGTTGACGTCATCGTTGCCGGTGCCAGTGATGTCATTTGTGCCTGTCTGTGTCAGGTTCTCGACACCTGCCCCAAGCGTAAAGTCGACCGAGGCCTCGACCGTATCCTGCCCGTCGCCGCCGGTTTCATCGGCTTTGTCGTTGACATTGTCGACGATATAGGTGTCGGCGCCAGCGCCACCATGCATCTCATCGGCACCGGTGCCGCCATCGAGGCGGTCGGCACCTGCCCCACCATAGAGCTTGTCATCGCCATCTCCGCCATAGAGCTTGTTGTCACCGGCATTGCCGGTGATCTCGTTAGCTCCGCCATTGCCGGTACCGGTGTTGTTGCCGACCCCGGTCAGGACGAGGTTCTCGACATTGGCGGCGGTGGTGAGGTCATAGCTCGCCGATGCCTGGACCGTGTCGATGCCGGAACTGGCACCCGATCCTTCCGTCACCACATCGTTGGCATTGTCGACCACATAGGTGTCGTCGCCGTCGCCGCCGTCCATGACGTCGTTGCCGGTGCCGCCGTCGAGCGTGTCAGCCCCCGCGCCGCCATGCAGCGTGTCGGTGCCGGTGCCGCCATAGAGCTTGTCATTGCCGAGACCGCCATCCAGCGTATCGTCATTGTCGCCGCCATAGAGGCTGTTGTTGCCGTCATTGCCGGTCAGGATGTTCTTGCCCGCATTGCCGGTGCCGGTGAGGTCGCCATTGCCTGTCAATGTCAGCTTTTCGACATTGGCGGCGGTGGTGAGGTCGTAGCTCACCGATGCCTGGACCGTGTCGGTGCCGGAACTGGCGGTGGCCAGTTCTGTCACCGTGTCAAGCGCACTGTCGACCACATAGGTGTCGTCGCCATCGCCGCCGTCCATGACGTCGTTGCCGGTGCCGCCGTCCAGCGTGTCAGCCCCCGCACCGCCATGCAGCGTGTCGGTGCCGGTGCCGCCATAGAGCTTGTCATTGCCGAGACCGCCATCCAGCGTGTCGTCATTGTCGCCGCCATAGAGGCTGTTGTTGCCCTCGTTGCCGGTCAGGGTGTTCTTGCCCGCATTGCCGGTGCCGTTGATGTCACCTGCGCCCGCCTGCAGCACGAGGTTCTCGACATTGGCGGCGGTGGTGAGGTCATAGCTCACCGATGCCTGGACCGTATCGGTGCCGGAATTGGCCGTGGCCAGTTCCGTCACCGTGTCAAGCGCATTGTCGACCACATAGGTATCATCGCCATCGCCGCCATCCATGACGTCAGCCCCGGTGCCGCCGTCGAGCGTGTCAGCCCCCGCGCCGCCATGCAGCGTGTCGGTGCCGGTGCCGCCATAGAGCTTGTCATTGCCGAGACCGCCATCCAGCGTATCGTCATTGTCGCCGCCATAGAGGCTGTTGGCACCATCGTTGCCGGTCAGGATGTTCTTGCCGGCATTGCCGGTGCCATTGATGTCGCCTGCGCCCGTCAGGGTCAGGTTCTCGACATTGACGTAATTGGTCAGGTCATAGCTCGCCGATGCCTGGATCGTGTCGATGCCGCTGGCGGCACCCGAGCCTTCCGTCACCACGTCAAGGGCACTGTCGACCACATAGGTGTCGTCGCCGTCGCCGCCGTCCATGACGTCGTTGCCGGTGCCGCCGTCGAGCGTGTCAGCCCCCGCGCCGCCATGCAGCGTGTCGGTGCCGGTGCCGCCATAGAGCTTGTCATTGCCGAGACCGCCATCCAGCGTATCGTCATTGTCGCCGCCATAGAGGCTATTGTTGCCGTCATTGCCGGTCAGGATGTTCTTGCCCGCATTGCCGGTGCCGGTGAGGTCACCTGCGCCCGTCAGGGTCAGGTTCTCGACATTGACATAATTGGTCAGGTCATAGCTCACCGATGCCTGGATCGTGTCGATGCCGCTGGCGGCACCCGAGCCTTCCGTCACCACGTCAAGGGCACTGTCGACCACATAGGTGTCGTCGCCGTCGCCGCCATCCATGCTGTCGTTGCCGGTGCCGCCGTCGAGCGTGTCAGCCCCCGCGCCGCCATGCAGCGTGTCGTTGCCAGCGCCGCCATAGAGCCTGTTGTCACCGGCATTGCCGGTGATCTCGTTGGCACCGCCATTGCCGATACCGGTGATATTGCCGACCCCGGCGAGGATCAGGTTTTCGACATTGTCGGTCAGCGTGTAGGAGGAGAGCGACGAGGTCACCGTGTCGATGCCGGACGCGCCGGTGGCCGCTTCCGTCACCACATCGTTGGCATCGTCGACAATGTACATGTCGTTGCCATCGCCGCCGTCCATGCTGTCGGCACCCGTGCCGCCGTCGAGCGTGTCGGCCCCCGCGCCGCCATGCAGCATGTCGTTGCCATCGCCGCCATAGAGCTTGTTGTCGCCGGCATTGCCGGTGATCTCGTTGGCACCGCCATTGCCGATACCGGTGATATTGCCTGCGCCGGTCTGCAGGACCAGCTTCTCGACATTGGCCGCCAGCGTATATGTGGCGAGAGACGAGATCACCGTGTCGGTGCCCGACGTGGCGGCGGCCGTTTCCGTCACCGTGTCGAAGGCATTGTCGACCACATAGGTGTCATCGCCATCGCCGCCATCCATGATGTCGGCACCCGTGCCGCCGTCGAGCGTGTCAGCGCCCGCGCCGCCATGCAGCGTGTCGGTGCCGGTGCCGCCGTAGAGCCTGTTGTCGCCCTCGTTGCCGGTGATTTCGTTGTCGAGACCATTGCCGGTGCCGGTGATATTGCCCGCGCCGGTCTGCAGGACCAGCTTTTCGACATTGGCGGCGGTGGTGAGGTCGTAGCTCACCGATGCCTGGACCGTGTCGGTGCCGGAACTGGCGGTGGCCAGTTCTGTCACCGTGTCAAGCGCACTGTCGACCACATAGGTGTCGTCGCCATCGCCGCCGTCCATGACGTCGTTGCCGGTGCCGCCGTCCAGCGTGTCAGCCCCCGCACCGCCATGCAGCGTGTCGGTGCCGGTGCCGCCATAGAGCTTGTCATTGCCGAGACCGCCATCCAGCGTGTCGTCATTGTCGCCGCCATAGAGGCTGTTGTTGCCCTCGTTGCCGGTCAGGGTGTTCTTGCCCGCATTGCCGGTGCCGTTGATGTCACCTGCGCCCGCCTGCAGCACGAGGTTCTCGACATTGGCGGCGGTGGTGAGGTCATAGCTCACCGATGCCTGGACCGTATCGGTGCCGGAATTGGCCGTGGCCAGTTCCGTCACCGTGTCAAGCGCATTGTCGACCACATAGGTATCATCGCCATCGCCGCCATCCATGACGTCAGCCCCGGTGCCGCCGTCGAGCGTGTCAGCCCCCGCGCCGCCATGCAGCGTGTCGGTGCCGGTGCCGCCATAGAGCTTGTCATTGCCGAGACCGCCATCCAGCGTATCGTCATTGTCGCCGCCATAGAGGCTGTTGGCACCATCGTTGCCGGTCAGGATGTTCTTGCCGGCATTGCCGGTGCCATTGATGTCGCCTGCGCCCGTCAGGGTCAGGTTCTCGACATTGACGTAATTGGTCAGGTCATAGCTCGCCGATGCCTGGATCGTGTCGATGCCGCTGGCGGCACCCGAGCCTTCCGTCACCACGTCAAGGGCACTGTCGACCACATAGGTGTCGTCGCCGTCGCCGCCGTCCATGACGTCGTTGCCGGTGCCGCCGTCGAGCGTGTCAGCCCCCGCGCCGCCATGCAGCGTGTCGGTGCCGGTGCCGCCATAGAGCTTGTCATTGCCGAGACCGCCATCCAGCGTATCGTCATTGTCGCCGCCATAGAGGCTATTGTTGCCGTCATTGCCGGTCAGGATGTTCTTGCCCGCATTGCCGGTGCCGGTGAGGTCACCTGCGCCCGTCAGGGTCAGGTTCTCGACATTGACATAATTGGTCAGGTCATAGCTCACCGATGCCTGGATCGTGTCGATGCCGCTGGCGGCACCCGAGCCTTCCGTCACCACGTCAAGGGCACTGTCGACCACATAGGTGTCGTCGCCGTCGCCGCCATCCATGCTGTCGTTGCCGGTGCCGCCGTCGAGCGTGTCAGCCCCCGCGCCGCCATGCAGCGTGTCGTTGCCAGCGCCGCCATAGAGCCTGTTGTCACCGGCATTGCCGGTGATCTCGTTGGCACCGCCATTGCCGATACCGGTGATATTGCCGACCCCGGCGAGGATCAGGTTTTCGACATTGTCGGTCAGCGTGTAGGAGGAGAGCGACGAGGTCACCGTGTCGATGCCGGACGCGCCGGTGGCCGCTTCCGTCACCACATCGTTGGCATCGTCGACAATGTACATGTCGTTGCCATCGCCGCCGTCCATGCTGTCGGCACCCGTGCCGCCGTCGAGCGTGTCGGCCCCCGCGCCGCCATGCAGCATGTCGTTGCCATCGCCGCCATAGAGCTTGTTGTCGCCGGCATTGCCGGTGATCTCGTTGGCACCGCCATTGCCGATACCGGTGATATTGCCTGCGCCGGTCTGCAGGACCAGCTTCTCGACATTGGCCGCCAGCGTATATGTGGCGAGAGACGAGATCACCGTGTCGGTGCCCGACGTGGCGGCGGCCGTTTCCGTCACCGTGTCGAAGGCATTGTCGACCACATAGGTGTCATCGCCATCGCCGCCATCCATGATGTCGGCACCCGTGCCGCCGTCGAGCGTGTCAGCGCCCGCGCCGCCATGCAGCGTGTCGGTGCCGGTGCCGCCGTAGAGCCTGTTGTCGCCCTCGTTGCCGGTGATTTCGTTGTCGAGACCATTGCCGGTGCCGGTGATATTGCCCGCGCCGGTCTGCAGGACCAGCT
Source organism: uncultured Gellertiella sp. (assembly GCF_963457605.1). GTDB lineage: Bacteria > Pseudomonadota > Alphaproteobacteria > Rhizobiales > Rhizobiaceae > Gellertiella. The sequence continues at coordinate 3,403,069 of NZ_OY735139.1, read as the reverse complement.
TTTCGACATTGGCGGCGGTGGTGAGGTCGTAGCTCACCGATGCCTGGACCGTGTCGGTGCCGGAACTGGCGGTGGCCAGTTCTGTCACCGTGTCAAGCGCACTGTCGACCACATAGGTGTCGTCGCCATCGCCGCCGTCCATGACGTCGTTGCCGGTGCCGCCGTCCAGCGTGTCAGCCCCCGCACCGCCATGCAGCGTGTCGGTGCCGGTGCCGCCATAGAGCTTGTCATTGCCGAGACCGCCATCCAGCGTGTCGTCATTGTCGCCGCCATAGAGGCTGTTGTTGCCCTCGTTGCCGGTCAGGGTGTTCTTGCCCGCATTGCCGGTGCCGTTGATGTCACCTGCGCCCGCCTGCAGCACGAGGTTCTCGACATTGGCGGCGGTGGTGAGGTCATAGCTCACCGATGCCTGGACCGTATCGGTGCCGGAATTGGCCGTGGCCAGTTCCGTCACCGTGTCAAGCGCATTGTCGACCACATAGGTATCATCGCCATCGCCGCCATCCATGACGTCAGCCCCGGTGCCGCCGTCGAGCGTGTCAGCCCCCGCGCCGCCATGCAGCGTGTCGGTGCCGGTGCCGCCATAGAGCTTGTCATTGCCGAGACCGCCATCCAGCGTATCGTCATTGTCGCCGCCATAGAGGCTGTTGGCACCATCATTGCCGGTGAGGATGTTCTTGCCGGCATTGCCGGTGCCGTTGATGTCGCCTGCGCCCGTCAGGGTCAGGTTCTCGACATTGACGTAATTGGTCAGGTCATAGCTCGCCGATGCCTGGATCGTGTCGACGCCGCTGGCGGCACCCGAGCCTTCCGTCACCACGTCAAGGGCGCTGTCGACCACATAGGTGTCGTCGCCGTCGCCGCCGTCCATGACGTCGTTGCCGGTGCCGCCGTCGAGCGTGTCATTGCCCGCGCCGCCATGCAGCGTGTCGGTGCCGGTGCCGCCATAGAGCTTGTCATTGCCGAGACCGCCATCCAGCGTATCGTCATTGTCGCCGCCATAGAGGCTGTTGTTGCCGTCATTGCCGGTCAGGATGTTCTTGCCCGCATTGCCGGTGCCGGTGAGGTCGCCTGCGCCCGTCAGGGTCAGGTTCTCGACATTGACATAATTGGTGAGGTCATAGCTCACCGATGCCTGGATCGTGTCGATGCCGCTGGCGGCACCCGAGCCTTCCGTCACCACGTCAAGGGCACTGTCGACCACATAGGTGTCGTCGCCGTCGCCGCCATCCATGCTGTCGTTGCCGGTGCCGCCGTCGAGCGTGTCAGCCCCCGCGCCGCCATGCAGCGTGTCGTTGCCAGCGCCGCCATAGAGCCTGTTGTCACCGGCATTGCCGGTGATCTCGTTGGCACCGCCATTGCCGATACCGGTGATATTGCCGACCCCGGCGAGGATCAGGTTTTCGACATTGTCGGTCAGCGTGTAGGAGGAGAGCGACGAGGTCACCGTGTCGATGCCGGACGCGCCGGTGGCCGCTTCCGTCACCACATCGTTGGCATCGTCGACAATGTACATGTCGTTGCCATCGCCGCCGTCCATGCTGTCGGCACCCGTGCCGCCGTCGAGCGTGTCGGCCCCCGCGCCGCCATGCAGCATGTCGTTGCCATCGCCGCCATAGAGCTTGTTGTCGCCGGCATTGCCGGTGATCTCGTTGGCACCGCCATTGCCGATACCGGTGATATTGCCTGCGCCGGTCTGCAGGACCAGCTTCTCGACATTGGCCGCCAGCGTATATGTGGCGAGAGACGAGATCACCGTGTCGGTGCCCGACGTGGCGGCGGCCGTTTCCGTCACCGTGTCGAAGGCATTGTCGACCACATAGGTGTCATCGCCATCGCCGCCATCCATGATGTCGGCACCCGTGCCGCCGTCGAGCGTGTCAGCGCCCGCGCCGCCATGCAGCGTGTCGGTGCCGGTGCCGCCGTAGAGCCTGTTGTCGCCCTCGTTGCCGGTGATTTCGTTGTCGAGACCATTGCCGGTGCCGGTGATATTGCCCGCGCCGGTCTGCAGGACCAGCTTTTCGACATTGGCGGCGGTGGTGAGGTCGTAGCTCACCGATGCCTGGACCGTGTCGGTGCCGGAACTGGCGGTGGCCAGTTCTGTCACCGTGTCAAGCGCACTGTCGACCACATAGGTGTCGTCGCCATCGCCGCCGTCCATGACGTCGTTGCCGGTGCCGCCGTCCAGCGTGTCAGCCCCCGCACCGCCATGCAGCGTGTCGGTGCCGGTGCCGCCATAGAGCTTGTCATTGCCGAGACCGCCATCCAGCGTGTCGTCATTGTCGCCGCCATAGAGGCTGTTGTTGCCCTCGTTGCCGGTCAGGGTGTTCTTGCCCGCATTGCCGGTGCCGTTGATGTCACCTGCGCCCGCCTGCAGCACGAGGTTCTCGACATTGGCGGCGGTGGTGAGGTCATAGCTCACCGATGCCTGGACCGTATCGGTGCCGGAATTGGCCGTGGCCAGTTCCGTCACCGTGTCAAGCGCATTGTCGACCACATAGGTATCATCGCCATCGCCGCCATCCATGACGTCAGCCCCGGTGCCGCCGTCGAGCGTGTCAGCCCCCGCGCCGCCATGCAGCGTGTCGGTGCCGGTGCCGCCATAGAGCTTGTCATTGCCGAGACCGCCATCCAGCGTATCGTCATTGTCGCCGCCATAGAGGCTGTTGGCACCATCGTTGCCGGTCAGGATGTTCTTGCCGGCATTGCCGGTGCCGTTGATGTCGCCTGCGCCCGTCAGGGTCAGGTTCTCGACATTGACGTAATTGGTCAGGTCATAGCTCGCCGATGCCTGGATCGTGTCGATGCCGCTGGCGGCACCCGAGCCTTCCGTCACCACGTCAAGGGCGCTGTCGACCACATAGGTGTCGTCGCCGTCGCCGCCGTCCATGACGTCGTTGCCGGTGCCGCCGTCGAGCGTGTCAGCCCCCGCGCCGCCATGCAGCGTGTCGGTGCCGGTGCCGCCATAGAGCTTGTCATTGCCGAGACCGCCATCCAGCGTATCGTCATTGTCGCCGCCATAGAGGCTGTTGTTGCCGTCATTGCCGGTCAGGATGTTCTTGCCCGCATTGCCGGTGCCGGTGAGGTCGCCTGCGCCTGTCAGGGTCAGGTTCTCGACATTGGCGGCGGTGGTGAGGTCATAGCTCACCGACGCCTGGACCGTGTCGATGCCGGAACTGGCACCCGATCCTTCCGTCACCACATCGTTGGCATTGTCCACCACATAGGTGTCGTTGCCGTCGCCACCAGCCATCCGGTCGGCACCCGCGCCGCCGTCGAGCGTGTTGTTGCCCTCATTGCCGGTCAGCGTGTTGGCACCACCATTGCCGATGCCGCTGATGTTGCCCGCCCCCGCCTTGAGGATGAGGTTTTCGACATTGGCCGTCAGCATGTAGGTGTTGAGCGTCGATATGACCGTGTCGACGTCTGCGGCCTGCCCCGCGCCTTCGGTCACGACGTCACCGGCATCGTCGACCAGATAGGTATCGCTGCCGTCGCCGCCAGACATCCTGTCGGCCCCAAGGTCGCCATCGAGGGTGTTGTTGCCGGAATTGCCGGTGAGCGTGTTGTCACCGGCATTGCCGGTGCCGCTGATGTCGCCTGCGCCCGCCTTGAGGATCAGGTTTTCGACATTGCCCGCCAGCGTGTAACTGGCGAGCGACGAGATGGTGGTGTCGATGTCGCCGGTCTGCCCGACGCCTTCGCTGACGACGTCGCCGGCATTGTCGACCACATAGGTATCGCTGCCGTCGCCGCCATACATCCTGTCGGCACCCGCGCCGCCATCGAGCGTATTGTTGCCCTCGTTGCCGGTGAGCGAGTTGGCACCACCATTGCCGGTGCCGTTGATGTTGCCCGCCCCCGCCTTGAGGATGAGATTTTCGACATTGGCCGCCAGCGTGTAACTGGCCAGCGACGAGATGGTGGTGTCGATGTCGCCGATCAGCCCGGTGCCTTCGCTCACGATGTCGCCGACATTGTCGACCGCATAGGTATCGCTGCCGTCGCCGCCGGACATCCGGTCGGCACCCGCGCCGCCATCGAGCGTGTTGTTGCCCTCGTTGCCGGTCAGCGAGTTGTCCGCGCTGTTGCCGGTGCCGTTGATATTGCCTGCGCCCGCCTGGAGGATCAGGTTTTCGACATTGGCCGTTAGCGTGTAGCTGGCCAGCGACGACATCACCGTATCGGTGCCGCCGGTATCATTGCCCTGGCTGTCGGTCTCGCTGACGATGTCACCGCTATTTTCGACGATATAGGTATCGTTGCCGGCACCACCCCTCATCGTATCGGCCCCAAGGTCGCCATTGAGGGTGTTGTTGCCGGAATTGCCGGTGAGCGTATTGTCACCGGTATTGCCGGTGCCGCTGATGTCGCCTGCGCCCGCCTTGAGGATCAGGTTTTCGACATTGGCCGCCAGCGTGTAACTGGCGAGCGACGAGATGGTGGTGTCGATGTCGCCGATCTGGCCGACGCCTTCGCTGACGACGTCGCCGGCATTGTCGACCACATAGGTGTCGCTGCCATCGCCACCAGCCATCCTGTCGGCACCCGCGCCGCCATCGAGCGTGTTGTTGCCCTCGTTGCCGGTCAGCGTGTTGGCACCACCATTGCCGGTGCCGTTGATGTTGCCCGCCCCCGCCTTGAGGATGAGGTTTTCGACATTGCCCGCCAGCGTGTAACTGGCCAGCGACGAGATGGTGGTGTCGATGTCGCCGACCTGCCCGGTGCCTTCGGTGACGATGTCGCCGACATTGTCGACCGCATAGGTATCGCTGCCGTCGCCGCCATACATCTTGTCGGCACCCGCGCCGCCATCGAGCGTGTTGTTGCCCTCGTTGCCGGTCAGCGAGTTGTCCGCGCTGTTGCCGGTGCCGTTGGTATTGCCTGCCCCCGCCTGGAGGATAAGGTTTTCGACATTGGCGGTCAGCGTGTAGCTGGCCAGCGACGACGTCACCGTATCGGTGCCGCCGGTATCATTGCCCTGGCTGTCGGTCTCGCTGACGATGTCACCGCTATTGTCGACGATATAGGTGTCGTTGCCGGCACCACCCTTCATCGTATCGGCCCCAAGGCCGCCATCGAGCGTGTTGTTGCCCTCGTTGCCGGTCAGCGTGTTGGCCGCGCCGTTGCCGGTGCCGCTGATGTCGCCTGCCCCGGCCTGCAGCGTCAGGTTTTCGACATTGGCGGCCAGGGTGTAGGTGTTGAGCGACGAGATGACCGTGTCGATGTCGCCGGTCTGCCCGACGCCTTCGCTGACGACGTCGCCGGCATTGTCGACCACATAGGTATCGCTGCCGTCGCCACCAGCCATCCGGTCGGCACCCGCGCCGCCATCGATCCGGTTGTTGCCGGAATTGCCGGTGATGTCATTGTCGAGCGTGTTGCCGGTACCGCCGATATTGTTGATGCCTGTCAGCACCAGCTTTTCGACATTGGCGACATTGGTGAGGTCATAGCTCACCGATGCCTGAACCGTATCGATGCCGGAATTGGTGCCGGATCCTTCTGTTACGACGTCGCCGGCATTGTCGACCACATAGGTGTCGTTGCCGTCGCCGCCATACAGCATGTCGTTCAAGCTGCCGCCGTCGAGCGTGTCATTGCCTGCCCCGCCGTAGAGCGTGTCGGTGCCGCCACCGCCATAGAGCTTGTTGTCTGCTTCGTTGCCGGTCAGCGTGTTGGTGCCGCTGTTGCCCGTGCCGTTGATACTGCCGGCCCCCGCCTGCAGCACCAGGTTTTCCACATTGACGTAGTTGGTGAGATCATAGGTCACCGATGCCATGACCGTGTCGGTGCCGGAGCCGGTGGCGTTGCCCTCGCCCTGCAGGGTGTCGCCGGCATTGTCGACAATATAGGTGTCGTCACCCAGCCCGCCGCTCAGCGTGTCGGCACCCGTGCCGCCGTCGAGCGTGTCATTGCCGTCGCCGCCATACAGCGCATCGATGCCATCGCCGCCCGAGAGCCTGTTGTTGCCCTCGTTGCCGGTGATGATGTTGGCACCGGCATTGCCGGTGCCGTCGATATTGCCGGCGCCTGCCTTCAGGGTGAGGTTTTCGACATTGTCGGCGAGAATGTAACTGGCAATCGACGAGGTGACGCTATCGGCGGTGCCGGCACCGGCGGTCGCGAGCTCCGTCACGATGTCGCCGGCGTCGTCGACGCTATAGGCGTCGTTGCCGTCACCGCCATCCATCATGTCGGCACCCGCGCCGCCGTCCAGCGTGTCATTGCCCCCGCCGCCGTGCAGAATGTCGTTGCTGTCGCCACCGTAAAGCTTGTTGGCACTGTCATTGCCGGTGATTTCGTTGGCACCGCCATTGCCATAGCCGTCGATGACGCCACCGGCGGCCACCAGCACCAGCTTTTCGACATTGGCAGACAGCGTATAGGTCACCTTGGACTGAACCGTGTCGATGCCGGAGGTGGCACCGGACCCTTCCGCCACCACGTCAAGGATATTGTCGACATAATAGGTGTCGTCGCCGTCGCCGCCAGTCATGGTGTCGACACCCGCGCCGCCGTCGATCGTATTGCTGCCGGAATTGCCGGTGATCACGTTGTCGGCATTGTTGCCGGTGCCGTTGATATTGCCGGAGCCGGTGAGGACCAGGTTTTCCACCACGCCCTTGACATGCGCAGTATCGGCAAGGCTGAGGGTGATCATCGACTGCACGGTGTCGGTGCCGGTGAGATCATTGCCGAGCCCGTCGGTTTCATCCACCTTGTCATTGGCATCGTCGACGACATAGGTGTCGTTGCCCGCACCGCCCTTCATCGTGTCGGCACCGGTGCCACCGTCGAGCCGGTCGTCGCCTGCGCCACCGAGCAGCGTATCGACGCCTGCCCCGCCATAGAGCGTGTCATTGCCATTGCCGCCATCGAGCGTGTTGACGCCGCTGTTGCCGGTGATGACATTGTCGAGATCGTTGCCGGTGCCGTTGATGGGAGCGGTACCGGTCAACGTCAGGTTTTCGATGCCCACGCCGGTGCCGGCCACCGTCGGGCGGACTGCCGCCGCCAGGATGTAGCTGAGCGAGGTCTCGATCGTGTCGATGCCGTCGCCGCCGGTCTCGTCCACCACGTCGCTCTGGCTGTCCACCACATAGGTGTCGTCGCCGATGCCGCCCTTCATGGTGTCGTTGCCGACGCCGCCATCCAGCCGGTCGTTGCCGGAGCCGCCGATCAGCGTATCCGTCCCGCCGCCGCCATAGAGATTGTCATTGCCCGCACCGCCGTCGAGCGTGTTGTCGCCGCCATTGCCGGTGAGGTTGTTGTCGGCAATGTTGCCGGTGCCGTTGATATTGTTGGTGCCGGTCAAAGTGAGGTTTTCCACCAGGCCCTTGACATGCACGGTGTCGGCAAGGCTGAAGGTGATCGCCGACTGCACGGTGTCCATGCCACCGGCATCCGTGCCGGCCCCGATGGTTTCATCGACGACATCGCCGAGATTGTCGACCAGATAGGTGTCGTCACCCGATCCGCCATACATCGTGTCCAGCCCGATGCCGCCATCGAGCGTGTCATTGCCATTGGTGCCGCCGGGCGCGCTGGTGCCGCCATAAAGCGTATTGTTGCCCTCGTTGCCGGTGATGAGATTGTCCCCGGAATTGCCGGTGCCGCTGATATTGCCGACACCCGCAGCGAGGGTGAGGTTTTCGATATTGTCGGCAATGGTGTAGCCGACCCTGGCAACGACCAGATCGGTTCCCTCGCCTGTATATTCGTTGGTCTGGTCATTGGCATTGTCGACGTAATAGGTGTCGTCACCGGTGCCGCCGCTCATCACGTCGGCCCCCGCCCCGCCGTCGAGCGTGTCGCTGCCATCGCCGCCATCGAGCGAGTCGGTGCTGGCACCGCCATAGAGCTTGTCGTCGCCGATGCCGCCGTAGACCGTATCGCCGTCATCGCCGGCATAGATGGTGTCCTGGCCAGCGCCGCCGGTCAGCGTGTTGTTGCCCGCCTCGCCAAAGATCGTGTCGTCGTCGGCCCCGCCGTCGATCGTGTCGTTGCCGGTGCCGCCGTGGATCGTGTCATTACCGGTGCCGCCATAGATCTGGTCGGCACCATCGCCGCCATAGATCTGGTCCTTGCCGCCACCGCCATAGAGGTTGTTGCTGCCGGCATTGCCGGTGATGGAATTGTCGAGAGCATTGCCGGTGCCGTTGAGGTTGCCGGAACCGGTGAGTTCCAGGTTTTCCACATCGCCGGACACCTTCGTGGTGTCGCTGAGATCGAAGGAAATCGCAGACTTGACCGTGTCGACGCCGGTCGTCACATTGCCCGATGTATCGGTTTCGTAAACCTTGTCGCCGGCATTGTCGACATAATAGGTATCGTTGTCATTGCCGCCGCGCATCGTATCGGCCCCGAGGCCGCCGTCGAGAATATCGTCGCCCGCACCGCCGTCGAGCACATTGGCGCTCTCGTTGCCGGTGAGGGTGTTGGCACCGATATTGCCGGTGCCGTTGATTGCACCTGCCCCCGTCTTCAGCACCAGGTTCTCGACATTGTCGGCGAGCGTGTAATTGGTGAGGGTCGATATGACGGTGTCCGTGCCGGAATTGGCGGTTGCGGCTTCCTGCACCACATCGCCTGCATTGTCGACGTAAAATGTGTCATTGCCGTCGCCGCCATCCATGGTGTCGGCAAGGATGCCACCATCGATCACGTCATTGCCTGCACCACCATAGAGGGTGTCCTTGCCGTCACCGCCGAAAAGCATGTTGTTGCCGGAATTGCCGGTGATGGTGTTGTCGAGCGCATTGCCGGTGCCGGTGGAATCGCCGGTGCCCATCAGCGTCAGGTTTTCGATGCCTGTCGTCGTGGTTGTGGCGGCGGCCAGCGTATAGGTGGAGAGCCAGGATTCCACCGTGTCGATGCCGTCACCGCCGCTTTCGTCGACCTTGTCTGCCTGATCATCCACCACATAGGTGTCATTGCCGGAGCCGCCGAACATGGTGTCGGCCCCGATGCCGCCGTCGAGCCGGTCGTCGCCGATACCGCCATAGAGAATGTCGTTACTGGCACCGCCATAGAGCGTGTCCTTGCCATCGAGGCCCGAGAGCGTGTTGATGCCCTCATTGCCGGTGATGACATTGTCCGCCGTGTTGCCGGTGCCGTTGATGGCGCCCGCACCCGCCTTCAGCATGAGGTTTTCAAGATAGGTGGCGAGCGTATAGCTGTAGGTGGCGACGACCGTATCGGTGCCGCCATTGACAGCGACTTCCGTGATAGTGTCATTCGCGTCATCGACCAGATAGGTATCATCGCCGACACCGCCATACATGGCATCGGCACCCGTGCCGCCATCGAGCGTGTCGTTGCCGGCACCCCCGTACAGTGTGTCGACGCCATCGAGGCCGTAGAGCTTGTTGTCGCCTTCGTTGCCGGTGATGGTGTTGGCACTGCCGTTGCCGGTGCCGTCGATATTTCCGTAGCCGGCCAGCAAGGTCAGGTTTTCGACATTGACGGACAGCTGGTAGGTTACCGATGCGTTGACCAGATCGGCAGCACCGGCATTGGCCGTATTGGCTTCGGTGACGGTGTCGAGGGCATTGTCGACATAATAGGTGTCGTTGTCATCGCCACCGTCCATGGTGTCGATACCGGTGCCGCCGTCGAGAATGTCATTGCCGCCACCGCCATGCAGGATATCGGCGGCCCCGCCGCCATAGAGCGCATTGGCGGATTCATTGCCGGTGATTTCATTGGAGAGAAGGTTGCCGGTGCCGTTGATCGCGCCGGCGCCGGCTGCCAGAACCAGATTTTCGACCTCGCCGAACACCTGGGTGTTGCTGGCGCTGGCCAGCAGGCTGATAGAAACCGAGGAAATGATCGTGTCGGTGCCCTCACCGGCATTTTCGTTCACCTGGTCGACCGTGTTTTTGACGATGAAGGTATCGTTGCCGGTGCCGCCATACATGGTGTGCTTCAGGCTGTCCGTGCCGCCGTCGAGATAGTCGTCGCCGTCGCCGCCATAGAGCGTATTGACACCCTTGCCGCCGTAGAGCTTGTCATTCCCGACGAGGCCCATCAAGGTGTCGTTGGCGTCACCGCCGGTGATCACATTGTCCATCTCGTTGCCGATCCCGGTCTGGGCGACGGCGGCATTCAGAGACACGATGGTGAGGTTTTCGACATTGGTCGCAAGTGTATAACTCGTGAGGTTGCTGATGACGGTATCGGTACCGCTTCCGGCACCACTGCCCTCGCTGACCACGTCGCCCGCATTGTCGACATAATAGGTGTCATCGCCATTGCCGCCATAGAGGGCATCGGCTTCACTGCCGCCATCCAGCGTATCATTGCCATCCATGCCGTAAAGCGTGTCGGTATTGGCACCGCCGGAGAGGATATTGTTGCCGAGATTGCCGGTGATGACATTGGCGAGCGAATTGCCGGTGCCGTTGAGATTGTCGAAGGTACCGCCGCCGCCGGAGAGCAGGGTCAGGTTTTCCACATCGCCCCAGACATGCACATTATCGGCGACCAGGCTGAAATGGGTCGAGGCATAGACCGTATCGACCCCGCCGCCGCCCGGGGCGCTGTTCAGTTCTTCATGAACCTGGTCAACGCTGGCATTGACATAATAGCTGTCATTGCCGATGCCGCCATAGAGAACGTCCGGCTGGGAATCCAGATAATCAGTGGTGCCGCCGTCGAGAATGTCGTCGCCATCATCGCCATAGAGCGTGTCAGCACCCCTGCCGCCATAGAGCTTGTCATTGCCGCCCATGCCATGGAGAATGTCGGTCCCCGAGTCACCGGTGATCACATTGTCCGACGCATTGCCTGTACCGGCGGTCGTGAAACCGTAGTTCGCGCTGACGATTTTCAGGTTTTCGACATTGTCCGGCAGCGTATAGGTGGTGGGCTGGTTGGTCCCCAGTTCCCAGACCTCGACCGTATCATTCCCGGCATTGGCCGAAACCGACTTGGCCGCTTCGGTGATGGTGACATTGTTGAATTTGACAATGTAGTAGTCGTCGCCATCGAGACCCTCGAGAATGTCGCCCGCCGCGCCTGCCGTCAGAGTGTCGTTGCCAGTGGTGCCAGTGATCTTGACCATGCCGAAATATCCTTCCAATTCGCGCCACCAAGCCGCCAGGGCCAGCGCTTATATTGTATATAATTAATGTGACATATATATTTTTGCACTTGACCCCGGGCCGGTTCGCAACCGGCCCTGCAATCAGCCGGTTCTGTCACCCGCGCCATAGCGCCCGGGACAACGGCCGGAGGCCGTGACGGGTTTTGACGGGGAAGCGGTGTCATATGAATTACGCAAGACCAAAATCCTTTTCCCGAAAACCAGTGTTACCGCCCCTCGCCGGGCCGCCATCACCGCCTGTCGCGGCCCCGCCCTCCCGTTAACCCGGAAAGACCTGCCGCCGATTGCCAAAGCCTCGTGTCCCCCGACCCGGCCTTGCCGCAGGGAACCGGAGAACAAGGTTCCCCAGTTCCGCCCCTTCTCAAAACACCCCAAAATCTTTCGCGCTCAGATGCAGATGGGCGGCAAGCGTGGCAAATTCCACCGCCGCGCCACTGCCGTTGCCGTCTGCATCGTAGAAGAGCTTGCCGGTCGTGCTGTCATAAAGAATATGGGTCCCGGCATGGGTTGCAACGCTGCCGGTGCCGAAATCGGCAGCGGTCAGCGCGCCGACGGTGAGGGCCGGGAAGATCAGGTGATCGAGATCGATATGATCGACCCGGCAGGTGAAATCACTGATCACGTCGACATTGCCTGTGGCATCAAGGCGTGCGTTGAAAACAAAGTGATCCTGCCCTGCCCCGCCGGTCAGGATGTCCCGGCCGACCCCGCCCGTCAGCCAGTCATTGCCCGTGCCGCCGGAGAGCCTGTCGGCACCGCTGCCGCCGGAGAGCAGGTCGTTGCCGCCACCGCCGCAAAGCGTGTCCTGACCGGCACCGCCGAAAAGCTGGTTATTGCCGGCATTGCCGGTGATCACATTGTCGAGGTCGTTGCCGGTGCCGGAAAGGGCGGCCTTGCCGGTCAGGGTGAGGTTTTCGACATGGGTTCCAAGCGTGAAGCTGATCGAGGACAGGACCGTATCCACACCGCCGCTGTCGCCACCGCGCCCGTCCGTCTCATCGACCACGTCGTCCCTGTTGTCGACCACATAGCTGTCATTGCCGCCGCCGCCCCGCAGGAGATCCGCGCCCTGGCCGCCATCCAGCCGGTCATCGCCGAGACCGCCCGCCAGCGTGTCATGGCCCTTGCCGCCCCAGAGGTAATTGTTGCCGCTGTTGCCGGTCAGGATATTGTCGAGATCATTGCCGGTGGCATTGACATTGCCAACGCCCAAAAGCGCGACATTTTCAATCGCCCCCAGCGCCTGGTGGCGGTTTGACAGGTCGAAACTGCAGAGCGCGTTGACCGTGTCGATGCCATCGCCGCCCCGCTCGTCGGCCAGGTCCCGCCCGCTTGTGACGATATAGGTGTCATCACCGGTGCCGCCGGTCAGATGGTTGGCACCGCCGTCGCCTTCGAGGAAATCATCGCCCGCGCCGCCCACCAGCGTGTCATTGCCAGACCCGCCCATCAGCACGTCACTGCCCTTGCCGCCATAGAGCGTGTCATTGCCCGCGCCGCCATCGAGAAAATTCCCGGCATCATTGGCATGGAGGATATTGCCGAGATCGTTGCCCGTGCCGCTCAGCTTTCCGGTGCCGGTCAGCCAGAGAATTTCGACGCCCGGCGGAAGGGTATAATCGACGGAAGCATAGACCGCATCCACACCGTTGCCGTCAGTCTCATCCACGATATCATCAACAGTATCAACATAATAGCTGTCATTGCCCTTGCCGCCGATCATCACGTCCGCACCGGCACCGCCATCCAGCAGATCATCGCCACCGTAGCCAAGCAGGGTATCGGGGTCGCCGGTTCCGACGAGTCTATTCTTGTTGTTGTCACCCTGGATAAACATCCTGCACACCCTTGGAAAATTCATTTTTCCAGCAAAATCGGCAAAGACCCTGCACCGCAAACCCGCCGGGCAGCCTGTCAATATGCAAAATATCTACATTAGTTGCTTTCGATTGTAAAGGAAGCCGACGCGGCAGCTCGGCGCAGGGTTAATACCAGGTGATCACCGATGGGAACCCCGATGGGAACCCCTAGCATAACAGACTCTAGAGTCTGTCAGGTTCATATTGAACCAGCCAGACTCTGGCTCCCCTTGTTGTCATTTGTCTTTTCGCTCAAACAAGTTTGAGCGCTCAAACTTGTTTGAGCGGGAAAACCGGATTCCACACGCAAAACGTCGTTTGCGTGTTTTCCCTGACAAACTCTAATGCACGCTGAGAGTCTGTCCCTTACTGCAAAAAGGCCCGGATTTTTGGCCCGGGCCTTTGCCTGTCATTTGCCGTTGCGCGTGCCATTATCCGGTTTCAGAACACGAAGATATCGTCCGCCGTCAGCTTGGCGTGGTTGTCGATAATGCCGATCAGCACGGCGGCATGCTTGCCGGTGCCGTCGTCGTCGTACCAGAGCTTGCCGCTCTTGCTGTCATAGATGATCCGGTCCGTCTTGTGGGTGGCCACGCCCTTGGTGCCGGAGGTGAAGGCGCTTTGTGCGAGGGTGCCCATTTTAAGTGTGGTGAAGATGGCGTGATCGAGCAGCACCGTATCATCTGCGACGCTGAAATCGGCGATGTGATCGACATTTGTCGCCGCATCGGGCTTGCTCGAGAAGACGAAGTGGTCCTTGCCGGCACCGCCGGTCAGCATGTCATTGCCAAGCCCGCCGCGCAGGACGTCATTGCCGCCCGCGCCCTTCAGCACATTGTTGCCATCGTTGCCAACCAGCAGGTTATCGCCCGCATTGCCGGTCCCTTTGATATTGCCGGTGCCGGTCAAAAGCAGGTTTTCGATATCCTTGCCAAGGGTATAGCTGACCGAGGCCTGCACCTTGTCGGTGCCGCCGCCGCCGGTTTCATCGACCACGTCCTGGTCGGACTCGACATCATAGGTGTCGTCGCCCTTGCCGCCCTTCATGATGTCCTTGCCCGCACCGCCGAACAGCGTGTCATTGCCATCGCCGCCGGTAAGCGTGTCGTCGCCATCCCCGCCCGACAGCGTGTCATTGCCCGCGCCACCCTTGAGGATGTCATCGCCCGCGCCGCCATCCAGCATGTCGTCGCCGGTGCCGCCGTCCAGCGTGTCCTTGTCGTCGCCGCCATGCAGCGTGTCATTGCCATCGCCGCCGAACAGCATGTCATTGCCCTTGTTGCCCCAGAGCGTATCTTTGCCCTTGCCGCCATCGAGGATGTTGGCGAGCTCGTTGCCATAAAGGCTGTTGTCGAGGTCGTTGCCGGTGCCCTTGAGGGCGGTGCCGGAGAGTTCCAGCAGCTCCACCCCTGCCGTCAGCGTGTAGTCGATGCTGGCAATCACCGCATCCGTGCCGTCACCGTCGCTTTCGTCGACCACATCCTTGGCATCATCGACCCAGTAGAAATCGCTGCCCTTGCCGCCATGCATCTCGTCGGCATCCTTGCCGCCATCGAGCTTGTCATTGCCGTCGCCGCCATAGAGCTTGTCCTTGCCCTCGCCGCCGCTCAGCGTGTCGTTGCCCTTGCCGCCAGAGAGCGTGTTGTCCTTGATGTTACCCGAGAGGACATTGTCGAGATCATTGCCGGTGCCCTTCACCGCCTCGCCGATCAGCAGCAGGTTTTCAATTCCGTCGCCGAGCGTGTAATCGATCGCCGCCTGCACCCTGTCGGTGCCGCCGCCATCGGTCTCATCCACCTTGTCATTGATCGTGTCGACATTGTAGACGTCGTTGCCCTTGCCGCCCTTCATGATGTCGTCGCCGAGGCCGCCATCGAGGAAGTCATCACCATCGCCGCCACTGAGCGTGTCACTGTCGGCACCGCCCCGCAGCGTGTCATTGCCGGTATCGCCCTGTAGCGTGTCGTTTCCGGCATTGCCCTCCAGCAGATCATCGCCGCCGCCGCCGGCCAGCATGTTGGCGGCTCCATTGCCGGTGATGTGGTTGTTCAGCGAATTGCCGGTGCCGCTCACCGCGCCATCCAGCATGTCGAGATTTTCGACGCCGGAACTCAGCGTGAAATCGGCGGAGGCATGGACGGTGTCGATGCCATTGCCGCCGCTCTCGTCCACCACATCCTTGCTGCTGTCGACATAATAGTCGTCATCGCCGGCCCCGCCATGCAGGATGTCGTCGCCCGCGCCGCCATCGAGATGGTCATTGCCGCCGCCGCCATAGAGCGTGTCCTTGCCCGCCCCGCCAGAAAGCTTGTTGTCGCCGTCATTGCCGAAAATCGTGTTGTCGGCGCCGTTGCCGGTGCCATCGATGTTGCCATCGCCGTAGAGGGTGAGGTTTTCGAAGCCGTCCTTCAGCCCATAGGTGAAATTGGCATAGACCGTATCGGTGCCACCGGCATCGCCGCCGCCACCCTTGCCATCGGCGGATTCATCGACGGAATCCTTCTCTGAATCGAGGATATAGACATCATCTCCAGCACCGCCATGCAGGTCGTCATCACCCGTGCCGCCATTCAGCAGGTCATTGCCATCGCCGCCATAGAGATGGTCGTTGCCCTCAAGGCCGAACAGCTTGTTGGAGCCGCCATTGCCGATGATGGTGTTTTCCGCGCCGTTGCCGGTGCCGTTGAGGTCGACAAGGCCGGTGAGCTTCAGGTTTTCCAGCCCGTCGCCGAGGGTGTAGCTGATGCTGGACACCACCGTATCGGTGCCGTCGCCGCCGGTCTCGTCGACCTTGTCGCCCTTGTCGTCGACATGATAGGTGTCATCGCCGGTGCCGCCATAGAGGTGGTCGGCCCCCTTGCCACCATCGAGAATGTCGTTGCCGGCACCGCCATACAAGTCATTGTCGCCGTCATTGCCGGTCAGCCTGTTGTCATGATCGTTGCCGGTACCATCGAGATTGCCGGTGCCGGTGAGCGTCAGGTTTTCGATATCCAGCCAGAGACCGGCGCTCATGTCGACGCTGACGCTGGAAATGACGGTATCGATGCCGTCGCCGCCGGTTTCATCGACCACATCACCGGCGGAATCGACATGATAGATGTCATCGCCCTTGCCGCCATAAAGCGTGTCGTCGCCGAGCCCGCCATCCAGCTCGTCCTTGCCGTCACCGCCATAGAGCGTGTTGTTGCCGTCATTGCCGACAAGCACATTGTCAAGGCTGTTGCCGGTGCCGGCGAGATCATCGGTGCCGGTGAGCGTCAGGTTTTCGAGGTGATCGCCCAGCACATAATCGACGCTGGAGACGACCTTGTCAGTGCCGCCGGTATCGGCGCCGCCGTCACCGGTTTCGAAGACCTGATCATTGGCGCTGTCGACATAATAGGTGTCGTCACCGGCACCGCCATGCATCTCGTCATCGCCGCTGCCGCCGTCGAGATGGTCATTGCCCGCATCGCCATAGAGCTTGTCATTGTCGCTGCCGCCAAACAGCCAGTCATCGCCGCCAAGCCCATGCAATTCGTCCGCCCCGCCAAACCCCTTGATCCGGTCGGCCCCGTCGGTTCCGTTCAGCGTGTTGGCATCAATATCGCCTGAAATGATCATGATAAAATCCTGAAAAAGGGGCACGGCTCCCCGCCGGCCCGGTCAAAAAAATGGACAGATTTCAGGTGGCCGATATCTTTGGTCCCGTTGATCGCTTTGGTCCCTGTGATCGCTTTGATCCGGTTGATCCCGCTGGTCCCATTGTCCCCTTGGCTCCTTGCCTCCTTGCCTCCTTGGCCTCCTTGCCCTTGTCCGCAAGGAAAGGCTGGATCCGCCAGGCTCGCCTGAAATGCCCTGTCTAAAAAAAACCTGCTGCAAATCTGCGCCCGCCGAAGCATGCGCGCCTTCTTGATAAGGTATTTCTGATATTTTATCCAGCCTCCCGCCAAGACAAAAAGGCCCGGGCTTTTGGCCCGGGCCTGATTGCCACGTCCTGCGGCGGCGGGAGAATGCCGGGAGGCTGGAGTCCGTCAACTTCCCGTGGAACCCACCGCCCCTGTCCTGAAGCGTGTCGCGATCTTTCAGGGTCACGCCCAACGCTTTAAGTCTTTGTTTTTAAGCACCTCTTTATCGCGCAAACCTGTTCGCGCCGCCACACGGATCTGAGGCTTTCGCGCGACCGGCTCTAAAACACCGCGAAATCCGCCGCCGTCAGCTTGGCGTGGGTGTCGATGATGGCGATCAGCGTCGCGGCGTGGTGGCCGGTGCCGTCGTCGTCGTACCAGAGCTTGCCACTTTTGGTATCGTAGATGATCCGGTCCGTCGCATGGGTGGCGTGGCCTGATGTGTTGGAGGTGAAGGCCTTGGTGGCCAGTGCGCCCACGCCAAGCTTGGTGAAGATGTGATGATCGAGCAGGATCGTATCATCCACCACGCTGAAATCGGTGATGTGATCGACATTGGTCGCGGCATTGAGCTTGGTCGAAAAGACGAATGTGTCCCTGCCCGCCCCGCCCGTCAGCGTGTCATTGCCAAGCCCGCCATAGAGGTAGTTGTCGCCCGAATTGCCGAGGATGTGGTTGTTGAGCGCATTGCCATGGCCCTGCAGGTTAAAGCTGCCCAACAGTTCGAGGTTTTCGACATTCTTGGCGAGAGTGTAGGACTCCAGCGAGGTCCTGACCGTGTCCGTGCCTTCGCCCGCGTTCTCCGTCACCACATCGTCGGGGCCATCCACAATATAGATGTCATCGCCTTTGCCGCCCTCCATATGATCGGCACCCGCGCCACCGTCGAGCGTATCGTTGCCGTCGCCGCCATAGAGCCGGTTGTTTTCGGCATTGCCGGTGAGGATATTGTCACCGTCATTGCCGGTGCCCTCGATGGCGGTGCCGGTCAGGATCAGGTTCTCGACGCCTCCGGTCAGCGTGTAGGCAGCCAGCGACGATTTTACCGTGTCGGTGCCGAGGTAATAGGACTTCCCGCCCTGGAAGTACCAGTTTACCTCCTCGACCACGTCGCCTGCATTGTCGACAATATAGGTATCGTCACCTGCGCCGCCCGCCATAAAATCGGCACCGGTGCCCCCGTCGAGCAGATCATTGCCCTTGCCGGTGTCGGTCATCAGCCTATCGTTGCCGGTGCCGCCATACAGCTTGTCATTGCCGCCATCGCCGTAAAGGTTGTCATTGCCCGCGCCGCCATAGAGAATGTCGTCGCCCTTCGGGCTACCATCCGTATCATCACCTGAAAGGGCATCATCACCGTCGCCACCATAGAGCGTGTCATTGCCGCCATAGCCACCAATGATGTCATTGCCGCCACCGCCATAGACAATATTGTCGCCGTCATTGCCCCAAATAGCGTTGTTGAGCCCATTGCCATAGGCGCTGAAGTTGGAAATGCCGCGACTAGTTATACTCGGATCGGTGAAAGCGCCTACCAGGACCAGATCCTCGACATTGTCGGGAAGGACGTATCCGTCCACATAGCTGAGGACCACTTCACGTCCGCCATCCTTTGCCTCGACGACCTCATCCGCGTTATTTTCAACACAATAGATATGGTCATAGAAAATGCCAGGGTGGTCAACGATGTCGGAGCCATTGCCATAGCCGTAGATATAACCGGGAACCGCCTTGCCCCTGAGAATGTCAGCTGTGTCTGGCCTGATGAGATAGTCCATGACCGGATCTCCCTGATCTCTGCCCCGGTTGAAATTCGCATCCGCATTCTGCGACACGCAAGACGCGCCAACCGGGGCTGGTTGATGTGTTCAATTGAACCTGGCCATCGGGCGAGACCACAGCCGTGGTTTGTGTGCGATGGGAAAGCCATTAATTCACTCTAAAGCATGTCTCCATTAATTAGCCTCATAACCTGCGGCTTTGAAGTAGTTTCTGCATTCCTGGACTGTTGGTTTTCACGCGGAACTGAGCCGGTTTTTCCACCGAGAAATGAGCCACCTCTGAGTATGGTTTTCTGATCAGGGTTTGGTCAAGGGATTGGCTTTTTCTCCTCTCTTGTGTGCTGCGGCAGCCGAGCTGGCTTTAAAGCGGAAGCTGTCGTTCCCGGTTTCCAGGATATGGCAACGATGGGTCAAACGATCGAGCAGGGCGGTCGTCATCTTGGCGTCGCCGAAGACGGTTGCCCATTCGCTGAAGCTGAGGTTGGTGGTGATCACCACGCTGGTCCGCTCGTAGAGCTTGCTCAACAGGTGGAAGAGCAGCGCTCCGCCGGACGCGCTGAAGGGAAGATATCCCAGTTCGTCCAGGATCAGCAGATCGAGGCGAACCAGCGTCTCGGCGATCTGGCCTGCCTTGCCTTTGGCCTTCTCCTGTTCGAGAGCATTGACCAGTTCGATGGTCGAGAAGAAGCGGACCTTTCGGCGATGATGCTCGATGGCCTGGATTCCGAGAGCGGTCGCGACATGCGTTTTGCCAGTGCCAGGGCCACCGATAAGGACAACGTTCTGCGCCCCATCCATGAACTCGCATCGGTACAGTTGGCGCACGGTGGCCTCGTTGATCTCGCTGGCGGTGAAGTCGAAGCCGGAGATGTCTTTGTACGCAGGAAAGCGGGCAGCCTTCATGTGGTAGGCAATAGAGCGTACCTCGCGCTCGGCCAATTCGGCCTTCAGCAACTGGGACAGGATGGGCACGGCCGCATCAAAAGCCGGAGCACCTTGCTCGATCAGATCCGTGACGGCTTGGGCCATGCCATACATCTTCAGGCTCCGCAGCATGATGACGACGGCGGCGCTGGCGGGATCATGACGCATGGCGACCTCCTGCGATCCGGGCGCGTAGGCCATCATAGCGTTCGACATTGGCTTTGGGTTCACGCAGCAAAGCCAGCGCCTGTGGCGTATCGATGTCGGGACCGTCGGTCGTCTTGCCGTCGATCAGCCGGTGCAGCAGGTTCAGCACATGCGTTTTCGTTGCCACGCCGGCATCCAAGGCCAGTTCCACAGCCCTGAGTACGACCTGTTCGTCATGCTGAAGGACGAGGGCAAGGATGTCGGCCATCTCACGATCACCGCCGGGGCGGCGAAGCATCTGGTCTTGCAACTGCCTGAAGGCAGTCGGCAATTCCACAAACGGTGCGCCATTGCGTAAAGCGCCGGGCTTGCGCTGGATGACCGCAAGGTAATGCCGCCAGTCGTAAATCGTTCGTGGCGGTTTGTCGTGGCTGCGCTCAATGATCCGCACATGTTCGCATAGGATATTGCCCTCGGCCGCAACGACCAGTCGGTCGGGATAGACCCGCAGGCTTACGGGCCGGTTCGCAAACGACGCAGGCACGCTGTAACGGTTCCGCTCGAAGGTGATCAGGCAGGTGGGCGAGACGCGCTTGCTTTGCTCGACGAAGCCGTCAAAAGCGGGAGGCAGTGCCATCAACGCGGCCTGTTCTGCGACCCAGACGTCGGCGATCGAACCGGGTAATGTGTTGTGTGCAGTCTCGCGCCACAGATCCTGGCAATGCTGTTCCAGCCAGGCGTTCAGCGCTGCCAGATCAGGGAAGCTTGGCATCTGTTGCCACAGGCGTGGTCGGGCATCCTGGACGTTCTTCTCGACCTGCCCCTTCTCCCAGCCCGCAGCGGGATTGCAGAACTCAGGCGCGAAGACGTAATGGTTCGTCATCGCGAGGAAACGGATATTGACCTGTCGCTCCTTGCCGCGGCCGACGCGATCGACCGCCGTCTTCATGTTGTCATAGATTCCCCGCGATGGCACACCGCCGAACACGCGGAATCCGTGCCAATGGGCATCGAAGAGCATCTCGTGCGTTTGCAGCAGGTATGCCCTGACCAGAAAAGCCCGACTGTGCGATAGCTTGATATGTGCGACCTGAAGCTTCGTGCGCTCGCCGCCGATCACGGCATAATCTTCACTCCAATCGAATTGGAATGCTTCGCCTGGGCGGAATGACAGCGGAACGAATATGCCACGGCCCGTCGTCTGCTGCTCACGTTGCCGATCAACTCGCCACTCACGGGCGAAGGCGGCGACCCGACCATAGGAGCCGGTAAAGCCGAGAGCCACCAGATCGGCATGAACCTGCTTCAGCGTTCGGCGCTGCTTGCGCGACTTCCCGGCCTCGGTCTTCAGCCAGCCAGCCAGTTTGTCGGCAAAAGGATCAAGCTTGCTCCGTCGTTCCGGTACCGTGAACGTCGGCTCGATCGTGCCGGCGCTCAAATACTTCGCGATCGTGTTACGCGACAGCCCAGTGCGCCGGCTGATCTCGCGGATCGACTGCTTCTCGCGAAGCGCCATCCGACGAATAATGTTTAAAAGTCCCATGTGGATCACTCCGTTGCCCCCGTCGCTCACCGCGTTGGGGGGAAGGTTCACATGGCTCAGTTCTCAATGGAAATTATGCGCCTAACCGGCTCAGTTCTGCGTGGAAATCAACATTCCTGGACGGAGAAGAGATCGCATATTTCGCCGAGGGCTGTTGAGAGGGCATCGAAGGTTCGTGCGGCGCGTTTTCGCAGCAAGGTCTTGAGTTTGGAGAACGCCATTTCGATGGGATTGAGGTCCGGGCTGTAAGGTGGGAGGAAGAGCAGCCAAGCTCCCTTTTGCCTGACGAGTTGCTCGGCGCGGGG
This sequence comes from uncultured Gellertiella sp., assembly GCF_963457605.1. Classification (GTDB taxonomy): domain Bacteria; phylum Pseudomonadota; class Alphaproteobacteria; order Rhizobiales; family Rhizobiaceae; genus Gellertiella. The sequence goes on along the minus strand of NZ_OY735139.1, from coordinate 3,381,510 downwards.
ACTTTTGTGGAAGGCGACGTTGTCGAGGATGACAACATCGCCCTTGGCGAGTGTCGGGACGAGTTGAGTTTCGATCCAGGCCTCGAAGATGCGCCGGTTCATCGGCCTGTCGATGATCCATGGAGCTACCATTCCATGACATCGCAAGCCGGCGATGAAGGTCTGGGATTTCCAGGCACCGAAGGGGGCATGGGTGCGGTAGCGCTGGCCGCGCGGTGACCAGCCGGAGCGCTTGGTCAGCTTCGTGTTGGTCGATGTCTCGTCGATGAAGATGAGCCGTGCCAATGCCTTGTCGAGGAAGGGCTTGCGGCGTTGCGTCCACAGGTCACGCGCCCTTGCGACCTCCGTTCGATGCTGCTCGCTTGCCCGCAGAGTTTTTTTTATGGCTGAGGCCGAGCCGGTGGAGAAGCTTTCCAACGCTGGAACGATGGACGACGACGCCGCGTCCGGCAAGATCGAGGCAAAGCGCGTCGAGCGTCAGGTCGCCGTTTTCAGCCATGCGCGCCGCCACGAAGGCGTGATGATCCGCGAGCTTCCCGCCACCGACATGCCCCTGGCGTCGTGGCGAGAGCGATGCCGTCTCGCGCTTCAGGATCACAAGGTTGTTCACGAAGCGCGGCGAAACCCGAAAATGCCGGGCCGCTTCCCGGTGAGACCGACCCTCTTCGACAAAAGCGATCACCCGCTCCCGGAGTTCAACAGGATGCGATTTACCCATGACTTTCTCCCTTCCAAAAGAAGGGAATCACGATCACGCCGATTTGGGAAGCCGAATCAGATAAATGACGACGTGCTTTAATTGTTTCCGTACCAGTCAGCACCAGGTTTTCGACACCCGCTTCCAGCGTATGGGAGCGTGAGGATATCACCGTGTCGATGCCATCGCCCCCGGTCTCATCCACCGTGTCTGCGCTATCATCAACGATATAGGTGTCATTGCCCTTGCCGCCGTACATGGAATCCGCACCGGTACCACCATCCAGCGTATCGTTGCCCGCGTTGCCTTGCAGAAAATCCTGATTTGCACCGCCAAACAGCTTGTCATCACCGCCGCCTCCGTAGAGGAAGTTGGCAAGCGCGTTGCCTGTTCCGACGTGGTTCTTTAGGCCCGTGTTGTCGCTAAAGAGTAAGCGCTTATTTCGACACACATTGACGGGGGCGATGATTTCGATCCGGCGCATTCGAATGGACGGTTGATCAGGCGGCTGCGGCTTTGGGAAAGTTGAAGGGCAGCAGATCAGAGATGTCGGCGTTGTCGTCGCGCTGCGGGAGTTCGCTGAGAACGTGGCGCAAGTAGGCCAAAGGTTCGGCGCCGCAAGCCCGGCATGTCAGCATGATGCTGTAGACAGAGGTGGCTCGGGAAATTTGAACAATCGGGATAAGTGGAATTTCTGCCTGACTTCGGCTTAGATGCCGGGAACAGGAGAGATCATGACAAGACGACCGCGCCGGAACCACACACCGGCTTTCAAGGCGAAGGTGGCGCTTGCCGCCATCAGAGGCGAACAGACGCTGGTTGAGTTATCCCAACAGTTCGACGTGCACGCCAACCAGATCAAGCAATGGAAAGACCAGCTCCTTGAGGGGGCGACGGGGGTTTTCGGCGATGAAGCCAAGGCGGAACCGGCGGGTCCAACCGTTGATGTCAAAACGCTGCATGCCAAGATCGGGGAGTTGACGCTGGAGAACGATTTTTTATCCGGTGCGCTCGGCAAGGCGGGATTGCTGGGCGGAAAGAAATGATCGACCGCAAGCACAAACTTTCCGTCGTGCGCCAGGCGAAACTTCTCGGCTTCAGCAGTGGCAGTATCTACTATTCTCCACGTCCAGTGCCCGACGGCGATCTGGTCCTGATGCGGCGGATAGACGAACTGCATCTCGATTACCCGTTTGCCGGAAGTCGGATGTTGCAAGGGCTTTTGAGGGGAGAAGGGCTGGAGACTGGGCGGCTGCACGTCGCCACGCTGATGAAGAAGATGGGCATCGAGGCGATCTATCGCCGCCCGAACACCTCGAAACCGGCACCCGGTCACAAGGTCTATCCTTATCTCCTGCGCAAGCTGGCGGTCACCCGGTCCAACCAGGTCTGGGCGATGGATATCACATATATTCCGATGGCGCGGGGCTTCGTCTATCTCTGTGCCGTGGTGGACTGGTTCAGTCGCCGCGTGCTCTCATGGCGGCTGTCGATCACGATGGAGACAGCCTTCTGCATCGCAGCGGTCGAGGACGCGCTTGCGAGACATGGCAAACCCGACATCTTCAATACCGACCAGGGATCGCAGTTCACGTCTATCGACTTTACTGATGTGCTAAAGAAGGCGGAAGTCTCCATCTCGATGGACGGTAAAGGCGCATGGCGCGACAATGTCTTCGTCGAGCGGCTCTGGCGGTCAATCAAATATGAGGAGGTTTATCTCCACGCTTACAAGACAGTGCCCGAGGCCCGCGCTGGCATCGGCCGATATCTGGCCTTCTACAACAGCCGACGCCCACATTCATCGCTTGACCGGAAGACGCCGGATCAGTCCTACTTCAACGCGCTGCCACCGATGATGGTGGCAGCATAATCGAGGCGGAAATCCACTTAGCGAGACACCCGGAACTGTTCAGACAAACCGAGCCACCTCTAACCACATCGCCCGCGGAATCAACAACATAGGTGTCGTCGCCCTTGCCACCGAACAGATGATCCGCCCCCGCGCCACCGTCGAGCACATCATTGCCGACCCAGCCATAAAGGTAGTTGTCACCCGAATTGCCGGCAAGGTGATTGTCGAGTTCATTGCCGTAGCCCGAGAGATTGTCCGTGCCGGTCAGTTCCAGATTCTCGATATTGCTGCCGAGAGCATAATTGTCGAGCATGGTCCGGACCGTGTCGCTGCCCTCGTCAGGCTTTTCGTCGACCACATCATGGATGGAATCCACCACATAGGTGTCGTTGCCACCACCGCCATGCATGTCGTCATCGCCTTCGCCACCGTCGAACAATTCGTCGTAATGGTCGTAATGACCGTCAAAGAGAGGATCACTGCCCGCGTAACCGCCGTAGAGATGATCATTGCCCGCGAGGCCATAGAGACTGGTGTGCTGTCCATAGCCGGTTATGGTATTGGCGAGCTCATTGCCAACACCGACTCCGTTATCACCGGCCGCAAGGTCAAGGTTTTCGACATTTTTGCCGAGGGTATAATTGGCGAAAGCTAAAACTGTATCGATGCCGTCGCCGCGCGCTTCATCCACTGTATCATGCTCGTTATAGAGGACGTAAACATCGTCGCCTGCGCCGCCATACATGGTGTTGTGGCCGCCGCTGCCTCCATAAAGGAAGTCATTCCCCGTGCCGCCATAAAGCGTATTGTTGCCCCCGTCTCCCTCAAGCACATCATTGCCAGAACCACCATAGAGGGTATTTTCTCCTTCCGCACCCGACAGGAAGTCATCGCCGTCGCCACCGTACAGCACGTCGTTCCCGCTCCAGCCTTCGAGACTGTCATCGCCGTCGCCGCCATACAGGGTATCATCGCCGCCTCGCCCCCAGATATTGTCGTTTCCTGCACCACCGTCTATCTGGTTGTCGCCGTCATTGCCGACGATCCAGTTGCCGAGCCCATTGCCATGGGCATTCAGGTTGTCGTTACCCAGCAACAGGAGATTTTCGACATTCTCCGGCAGGACATAGCCGTCGAGACCGGTGTTAACGGTGTCACTGCCTCCCCACTCCTCGGGATTCTCGTCCTCGACAACAACATCCTTGATATTGTCGACATAATAGGTGTCACTGCCCTTGCCGCCGATCATCAGATCCGCACCGGCACCGCCATCCAGTACTTCAAAACCGTCGCCGCCCTCAAGGATGTCGTCACCATCGCCGCCCAGAAGGGTGTTAGCGCCGCCAAGACCGATGAGATGATCGGAACCCGGCGTTCCCTCCAGGAAGTCTGCAACGTCAGTACCCACGATGTCCATGACTGGATCTCCTTGAACTCTGCCCCGGCTGAAAATTGCATCCGCATTCTGCGACATGCACGATGCGCCAACCGGGGCTGGTTGATGTGTTCATTTAGATGCTGCTGTCGAACACCACCACGGCTGCGGTTGCGCCTGACAATTAAATTAGCATATTGTAATTTTTAATTATCTTTGTCTCAACTTAAATTCACGTATTTGAATATTTTATATTACAGCAATTACAATCCACCCCATCTTCGGGAGACCGGACCTGACCAATACCGTCAGGTCTATCTATCTCGTGCCGGGACATGGCGGATGCATTGCCCGGGTCAGATCACCTCAAAATGCGTCGAGGACAGCGGACTTTGGTACTTTAAAATGGCAATTAAAACCGCAGCGTGGGCACCATTGCCATCGTCATCATAGTAAAGCTTGCTGGTGGCCGCGTCGTAAATAATGCGGTCCGTGGCCTTTGTAGCGAGGCCCGTTAAATTGGTCGTGAAGGCAGCGGAAGTAAGTGGGCCAAGACTGAGGGTCGTGAAAATCTTGTGATCCAGTCGGATCATATCGACTTTGTAGTCGAAATCGGCAAGAAAATCGACATTGTAAAGAGTATCGAGCTTAGTCGAAAATACGAATGTATCCGGCCCGATGCCGCCGTAGAGAGTATCATTACCCAATCCACCGTCGATCAAATCATGACCCTCCATACCGTCCAGCACATTGTTGGCATCGTTGCCAGTCAGTATGTTGTTGTCGGCATTACCTGTGCCATAAATTGCACCGGTACCTGTCAGCACAAGGTTTTCCACACCCACGCCCAGCGTATGGGTGATTGAGGACATGACCGTATCCACGCCGCTGCTGCCTGGAACGGTTTCATCCACGGTATCGCCAATATTATCGACATAATAGGTATCGTTGCCTGCGCCACCGCGCATCACATCACCGCCGGTGCCGCCATCCAGCGTGTCGTCTCCATCACCGCCGTAAAGCTTGTTGTCCAGCGAGTTACCGATACCGACATGATTCTTTGTGCCCGCGAGATCCCTGAATTGCAGGTTTTCAATACCGGCCCCAAGTGTATACGCGTCCAGCCCGGTAATGACCGTATCGACGCCACCGAGATCGATACCGAAGCCATCGGTTTCATCGACAACGTCCCTTGCGGAATCGACCTTGTAGATATCGTTGCCAGTGCCGCCCCGCATGATGTCGTCGCCAGTTCCACCATCCAGCGTGTCATTGCCGGCACCACCATAGAGCGTATCATTGCCATCGCCGCCGTAGAGCTCATTGTTGCTGCCATTGCCGGTCAGAACATTTGCACCTGCATTGCCAAATCCAACACTGTCATTCACACCCGCAAGAATGAGGTTCTCGACATATTCCCCCAGATGATAGACGTTCCAAGTGGTTCGCACCGTGTCGATGCCGCCAGCGTCATGGCCCATACCATCGGTCTCGTCGACAGCGTCGGCTGGGACGCTAGGGTCGCCAGGGTTAGGAGGATCATAGGCGAGATAGAGATCATCGCCATTGCCGCCGCGCATGTTATCTCCACCGGTCCCGCCATCCAGCGTGTCATTGCCGTCGCCACCGAAAAGAGAATCCTGCCCATCGCCGCCATAGAGATGGTCCGCGCCACTGCCGCCAAACAGCTTGTCAGCACCATCGCCGCCATAGAGGCTGTTGTCTCCCGAATTGCCCGAGATCTCATTGTCCACAGCATTGCCGGTGCCGTCGATATTCGCCGTGCCGGTCAGTGTCAGGTTTTCGACTGTGCCGATGACATGGGTGGCGTCGGCAAGGCTGAAGGCAATGGCTGACTGGACCGTATCGATGCCGTCGCCGCCGGTCTCATCCACGATGTCGCCGACATTTTCGACCACATAGGTATCGTAACCTGTGCCGCCGTAGAGGTGATCGGCCCCGGCACCGCCATCCAGCGTATCCGCGCCATTGCCGCCATAAAGTGCGTTGGTGCCGGAATTGCCGATGAGCACATTGTTGGCCCCGTTGCCGGTGCCATCGATATTCGCCGTGCCGGTCAGCGTCAGGTTTTCGACGTCGCCTTTGACATGGGTGGTGTCGGCAAGGCTGAAGGCAATGGCTGACTGGACCGTATCGATGCCGTCGCCGCCGGTCTCATCCACGATGTCGCCGACATTTTCGACCACATAGGTATCGTAACCTGTGCCGCCGTAGAGGTGATCGGCCCCGGCACCGCCATCCAGCGTATCGTTGCCATCGCCGCCATCCAGCGTATCGTTCCCTATGCCGCCATACAGAAGGTCATTGCCGATACCGCCAAAAAGCTGGTCGTTGCCCGCACCGCCATAAAGCTTGTCATTGCCACCCAGCCCCCAGATACGGTCATTGCCGGTTCCGCCTGTCAGGGTTTCGCTTGAAGCCGTGCCGTTGATATCGGTCATGAAAAACTCCTGAAACAGGCTCAGACTGAAATGGTCACCCTTGATTTACCATATGCTACTTTATGTAAATCGAATACGCAACCCTGATAAACGGCATCGCCAAAAAATATTCCATTTAATACACCCTTAGAGTGTTGTTCCTTACAGCAAAAAGGCCCGGGTTTCTGGCCCGGGCCCTGTCTGTTGTCTGGCGCTGGGTGCCCCTCAAAACACCACGAAATCCGCAGCCGTCAGCTTCACGTGGTTGTCCATCACGGCGAAGAGTATGGCGGGGTCGCCGCCGGCGCCGTCGTGGTCGTAGTAGAGCTTGCCGGTGCTGGTGTCGTAGACCAGCCGGTCCGAGGCCCGGGTGGCGATGCCTGTCGTGTTGGATTCGAAGGCGGAATTGCTGATCACGCCGGGGGCAAGGGCGGTGAAGAACTGGTGGTCCAGCGGGATCACATCCTGGGCGATGACGAAATCGGTGATGTGGTCGACATTGTTCACCCCGTCCAGCTTGCCCGTGAAGGCGAAGCTGTCCGGGCCGCTGCCGCCGGTCAGGATATCGTTGCCGAAGCCGCCATAGAGCACGTCTCGCCCGTCGCCGCCATCGAGGTGGTTGGCCGCATCATTGCCCACCAGGCCATTGTTGTCGCCATTGCCGGTGGCGTCGATGGCATCCGTGCCGGTCAGGATCAGGTTTTCAAGGCCAAGCCCCAGCGTGAAGCTGACGGAGGCAAAGACCGTGTCGGTGCCATCGCTGCCCGGCGCGGCCTCATCCACACTGTCGCCGGAATTATCGACGAAATAGGTGTCATCACCGCCGCCGCCCCGCAGGATGTCGGCACCCGCGCCGCCATCGAGCACATCATTGCCTGCATCGCCAAAGAGCGTGTCGTTGTCATCGCCACCATAGAGCGTGTCGTCGCCGTTGCCGCCGTAAAGCCGGTCCGTACCCGCGCCACCATAGAGCTGGTCCTGGCCGTAGCCGCCATAGAGCGCGTCATTGCCGTCACGGCCAAAGATCTGATCATCGCCATAAAAGCCGGCGATGGTGTCGTTTCCGTTACTGCCCAGATAAATCGACATGATGCTCTCCCTGATAGTAAGCGCTTATTTCGACACACATTGACGGGGGCGATGATTTCGATCCGGCGCATTCGAATGGACGGTTGATCAGGCGGCTGCGGCTTTGGGAAAGTTGAAGGGCAGCAGATCAGAGATGTCGGCGTTGTCGTCGCGCTGCGGGAGTTCGCTGAGAACGTGGCGCAAGTAGGCCAAAGGTTCGGCGCCGCAAGCCCGGCATGTCAGCATGATGCTGTAGACGACTGCACTGGCCCTGGCCCCCTCGACAGTGTCGCTGAAGAGCCAGGATTTTCTGCCGGTGGCAAAAATCCTGATGTCACGCTCAAGAAGGTTGTTGTCGATCGGCATGCTGCCTTCTTGCGCGTAGCGGGTCAGATAGTCCCATTGGTTCAGGGTATAGGAGATGGCATCGCCGAGCTTGCTGTCCGGCAGGACCTTCGGCGCGATGTCATCGAGCCATTTCTTGAGGGCATTGAGGATGGGAACGCTGTGCTGCTGGCGAAAGCGGCGAATGCAATCGGCATGCGTTTCGCCGTCGTTCGGCGGTTCGTCCTTCGCCAGCCTTTCTATCCGGTAGAGCTGCTCGAAGAACTTGAGCGCCTGCTCCGGCGGGCCGCCACCTTTCTTTCTCGCCTTGAGGGCCTCGACGAAGCGTCTTCGTGAATGGGCCATGCATCCAATGTGGGTTGCCCCCTCCAGGGTGCGCCAGGCGGAATAACCGTCACTCATCACGATGCCGCGATAGTCGCCGAGGAAGGTCTGCGGATGGATCTGGCCGCGGCCCGGCTGATAATCGAAGAGGACGATTGGCTCGTCACTGTCGACGCCGCTGCGATAGGCCCACATGTACGATGTGCTGGTAGCCAACCTGTCCTTTTCCTTCAGCACCTGGACCGTCGTCTCATCGCCATGGATGAGAGGCGTCAATCGAAGCCGCAGCTTCAGCGCATCATAGATGCGGGAGAGATGCATCTGGCTCGAGCCGATCACCCAGTGCCCCAATGCACCTCGGCTGACGGGAACACCGGCGCGCTCGAAGGCCTGGCTCAGGCGATAGAGCGGGGTGCCGTCGACATATTTATGCACCAGCGCGAAGGCCAGCGTCGAAGCCGTGGCAATGCTGCCTGGTAACGGCTGGGTCGGCATCGGGGCAATGACGACTGGTGTGTTGATGCCGGTGCGGTCGCAATTGCGGCAGGCATATTTGAACCGGACATTCTGAAGGACCTTGGCCTTCACCTCGATATGGAGCTGCTCGGTGACGGCCTCGCCCATGCGATGCATCTGATGATGACAGCAGGGGCAGGACTTCCGATCGTCGGGAAGGTCATATTCGACGCGTTCGCGCGGCAGATTTTCCGGCAAGGGTCTGCGGCCGCGCTTCTTGCCTTCCGGCTTTTCCGTCGGCGGCAGGCCACTGTCCGGCAGATCGATGTGATCGCCATCTTCACTGTCACCATCATCCTCACCGGCAATCTGTTCGGCTTCATTGAAGAGGCGGTCGACGTGCTTTTCGCTGCGAGGCGCAAACCGATGTGAGCGCGCCAGGGCCAGCTCTTCTTCGAGTTTGACGATGCGCTGCGAAAGCGCTTCCTTCTCGGCTTTGAGCGCAGCGATTTCGGCAGCATTCGCCGCCAACTGCGCCATCAGCTCTGCAACACTCGGTTCGCCGGTTCGTACCATCAGATTCTTGAATCGAAAGCAGGCGGCGGCGTCAACTCCTCGATTCGAGATCCGTCAGCCAGCCACCTGATATTGCCGCACAGGATGGCGGACCATCGCGTCAATATCGATGCCGTCAAGAATCCAGTGGAGCTGCTCGGTCGAAAGCGTTACCACGGCAGTCTCCCGACGGGGCCATCGGAACCTGTCTTCCGTCAATCGCTTCAGCACCATCACAAAACCGGACCGATCGAAGAATAGCAACTTCATCCGGTCGCGGCGTCGATTGCAGAATGCAAAGACCGCAGGCGCAAACGGATCCAGCTCCATCTCCTCCTGGACCAGAACCGCAAGGCTGTTGATCCCGGCCCTGAAGTCGATCGGTTCGCGATGAAGATAGACCTTCAGATCAGCGCTGAGGCGGAACATGACCAAGCGCCCCGATCATCGCCGTCAACGCATCCATATCGCCGCAGTCCAGCGCCAGCTTCACACCGTTCGGTAGCGTCACGCTCATCCTGACAGGAGAGGATAAAGGACCTGTCATTTCCGGTTTCGCCGAACGCTCCTCACCATTCCGGTCAGTCAGCGCCGTCGACAGGCCACATCCTGCGGCCACAACCGGGACAAACGCCGATGTCCAAGGCCGATGTTCGCGACCAGCCTCCGTCGCTTGCTTGATCCATTTCCTCAGAAGGTTGGCATTGATCCCGTTGTCCAGCGCAAGCCGCGAAACCGACACACCCGGCTCCAGGCTCGCCGCAACAAGGCGTGCCTTCGACGCCGCGTCATACCGCCGGCGCCCGTTTCGTAAAATCCGCCGGATAACCAGCTTACCCTCGTCAATCTCAATCACTTGGTGTCCACCTCCGTTAGGTGGACACCTCATGCAGCACGGCGCTCAATGACAAAAGGTGCACGGAAATTCGCGCTTACCCCTGATAACCGATGGTTGGAATGACCGTGGAACAAGAACAGCACAACTGTAGTTTATATATTCCTAATTTACAACTGTTGATAATGAGGTTTGAGCGAATTCGCGTAAAAATCCTGCCGGCCCGCCGGACCTGCGCGCGGGTCCGGTGAACGGGCTTATCGCCTCTCTCAGTACACCGTGAAAAGGCTGGAGGTCAGGTGTTCCTGGTTGTCGAGCACGGCGATCAGCACGGCGGCGTGGTGGCCGGTGCCGTCGTCATCGTAATAGAGCTTGCCGGTCTTGGTGTCGTAGATGATCCGGTCGCTTGCGTGGGTGGCGTGGCCCGTGGTGTTCGAGGTGAAGGCGGATTTCGCCAGTACGCCCTTTTTCAGCGACTTGAAGATGTGGTGATCCAGCAGGATCCGGTCCTCCAGGGCGGAAAAATCGGCGATGTGGTCGAGATTGGTCTTGGCACTGAGCCGGGTCGAAAAGACGAAACTGTCCGCGCCGACGCCGCCGGTCAGGATGTCATTGCCAGACCCGCCGTCCAGCCGGTCACTGTCGTCGCCGCCATAGAGCTGGTCCGTGCCATCGCCGCCATAGAGCTTGTCATTGTCCTCGTCGCCCCAGAGCCAGTCATCATCCGCGCCGCCATAGAGCGTGTCATTGCCGACAAAGCCGTGCAATCTGTCGATATGGGCATGGCCGGTGATAATATTGTCGAGGTTGTTGCCGCCGCCGGAGAGATCGCCATCGCCGGTCATCACCAGATTTTCGACAAAATAGCCAAGAGTGTAATCGACGCTGGCGCGCACCGTGTCGATGCCGCCGAGATCATGGCCGGCCCCGTCTGTGTCGTCCGCCACGTCGTCGCTGGAATGGACGACATAGGTATCATTGCCCTTGCCACCCTTCAGCGTGTCGTGCTGGCCGGGCTGCGCGCCGCCGCCATCCAGCCAGTCATTGCCATCGCCGCCGGAAAGCGTGTTGGCATGGTCATTGCCGATGATGCGGTTGTCGAGCGCATTGCCGGTGCCGTCGATGTTGCCTGACCAGGGATTGAGGGTAAGATTTTCGAGATAGGCGCCCAGCACATAGCTGCAGCTGGCCACCACCGTATCGATGCCGCCGCTGTCATGGCCCTGGCCATCGGTTTCATCGACATTGGTCAGCTGGCTGCCGACCTCATAGGTGTCATTGCCCGAGCCGCCGATCAGGTGATCCTTCGCGTCACCCCGCAGCGTGTCATTGCCGCCCAGCCCCTTCAGCGTGTTGGTGCCGTAGTTGCCGTGGATGATATTGTCGCCCGCATTGCCGGTGCCATCGATATCGTCGAAATCGCCAAGATAGAGGTTCTCGACCCCGGTCGGCAGCACGAAGCTGACGGTGGATGTGACGGAATCGATGCCACCGCCGCCGGTCTCGTCGACCACGTCCTTTGCGGAATTCACCCGGTAGTCGTCATCCCCCTTGCCGCCGAACATGATGTCGTCGCCTTCGGCACCATCGATGAAATCATTGCCGTTGCCGCCGTAGATCGTATCATTCCCCTTTTGGCCGAACAGGGAGTCATTGGCGTCGCCACCATAGAGCCGGTCATTGCCATCGCCGCCAGTAAGGTCATCCTCGCCCGCGCCCCCGTAGAGCGTGTCATCGTCGACACCGCCATAGAGAATATCTACGTTCGCACCGCCGTAGAGCACATCCTTGCCGATCCCGCCCTGGAGACTGTCAACGCCGTCGCCGCCATACAGCGTGTCGTCGCCGTCGTCACCGTAGAGCTGGTCGCCCCCCGTGCCGCCAAACAGCATGTCCTTGCCGGCACCGCCATAGATCGCATCGCCGCCCTTGTTGGCGTAGATCCTGTTGTCAAGCTCGTTGCCATAGCCGGTCAGCGCGGAACTGCCCGTCAGCACCAGGTTTTCGATATCGTCGCCGAGCAGGTATTTGTCGAGGGCCGTCATAACCGTGTCGATGCCGCCGCCAAAAGGTCCCATTTCATCGACCTTGTCCTTCACGGAATCAACGACATAGGTGTCATTTCCCTTGCCGCCATAGAGCGTGTCGTCGCCAGCACCGCCATCGAGAATGTCGTTGCCGTCGCCGCCGGTCAGGATATTGCTGCCGCTGTTGCCGGTCAGGTGATTGTTGCCGGTATTGCCGGTGCCGTTGAGATTGCCGGTGCCCGTCAGGATGAGGTTTTCAAGGCCCTTGCCGAGTGTATAGCTAACCGACGCCACCACAATGTCAGCGCCGTCGCCACCGCTTTCGTCGGCGCGGTCTGCGGCATCGTCGACATAATAGGTGTCATTGCCCGTGCCGCCCAGCATGTGATCGGCACCCGTGCCGCCATCAAGGATATCCTTGCCCGCGCCGCCATAGAGCGTGTCGGCATCATTGCCGCCATAGAGCCTGTCATTGCCGGCATCGCCAAAGAGCTTGTCCTTGCTGCCAAGCCCATAGAGCTTGTCATTGCCGCCCAAGCCGCGAAGCTCGTCGGCACCGCTTGCGCCCTTGAGCAGATTGGTGCCATTGGTGCCTTTTTTCTTCATCGCCGTGGTCCCTGTTACGCTGTGAGGGAGGCAAGCGCCTTCGCGCGATCAGATGTCGCAAGCAGGCTTCGCGCCCATGGGTCAATGACGGCTTTCCGATGACCTGTTGCAGGGAGGTGCGCGACAGATCAGGGACAGGCCCTCTATCTCCCGCAACCATAAATTAGAATTATCTAACCTTCAATTGCCAGCGCCAGCTTTTTTGATCCGGCGACGGGTTTTTGCAGCCCGGCAAGAGGGGTGCCGCCCGCCGCAGCGCACAAAAAAGCCCGAGTGTCCGACCCGGGCCCTGTCTGTTGTCTGGCGCTGGCGCGAGAGGGGGCAGGCTCTAAAACACCGCGAAATCCTCCAGGGTCAGCTTGGCGTGGTTGTCGAGCATGGCGATCAGCACGGCGTCGTGCTTGCCGGTGCCGTCGTCGTCGTACCAGAGCTTGCCGGTTTTGGTATCGTAGATGATGCGGTCCGTCTTGTGGGTGGCAAGGCCCGTGGTGTTGGAGGTGAAGGCACTGGCGGCCAGGCCGCCCGCCGCAAGCCTGGTGAAGATGAGATGATCCAGCCGGATCAAGTCATCCATCACATTGAAATCCCTGATGTGGTCGAGATTGGTGGTGGCGTTGAGGGCGGTCGAGAAGGTGAAGCTGTCATTGCCCGCGCCACCCGTCAGGAGGTCATTGCCCTTGCCGCCATCAAGCGTGTCATTGCCATCGCCGCCGGAGAGCTGGTCATCGCCATTGCCGCCGGAGAGCCTGTTGTTGCCGGTGTTGCCGGTCAGCACATTGTCGAGCTCGTTGCCGGTGCCGTCAATGGCGTCGGTGCCCGTCAGGACCAGGTTTTCGATATCCTTGCCGAGCGTCCAGCTGACTGCGGCCTTGACCCTGTCCACCCCGTCGCCACCGGTTTCATCCACCTTGTCATCCTTGTTGTCGACGATATAGGTGTCATTGCCCTTGCCGCCATACATCCTGTCGGGTGAGAGTCCCGCGCCGCCGTCCAGCCAGTCATTGCCGTCACCGCCGTACAGCGTGTCGCTGCCAGCGCCGCCATAGAGCACGTCATTGCCCGCAAGGCCCGCGAGCGTGTTGTCCTTATCATTGCCGGTCAGGACATTGCCGGCCGCGTTGCCGATGCCGGTGATTGCATCTCCGGAAAGGGTGAGGTTTTCGAAATCCTTGAGAAGCGTATAGGTTTTGAGCGTGGTCCTGACCGTATCCACGCCGTCGCCGCCGGTTTCATCGACCTTGTCGCCGGGATTGTCGACATAATAGGTGTCATCGCCCGTGCCGCCATACATCACGTCGGCCCCCTTGCCGCCGTCGAGCGTGTCATTGCCGTCGCCGCCATAAAGCGTGTCCTTGCCCTCGCCGCCATAGAGCGTGTCATTGCCCGCAAGGCCAGAGAGCGTGCCGCCAAGCCCGACATTGCCGTAAAGCACATTGTCGAGCCCGTTGCCGGTGCCGGTGACAGCGCCATAGGTGAGGTGGAGGTTTTCGAGGCCCGCGCCGAGCGTGTAATTGTCGAGCCAGGTATAGACCGTGTCGGTGCCCGAGCCATCCTGCTCCGAGACCTGGTCCCCGGCGGAATCGACAACATAGATGTCATCGCCGGCGCCGCCATTCATGATGTCATTGCCCGCCCCGCCGTCGAGCCTGTCATCCCCCGCACCGCCCGACAGGGTGTCATTGCCATAATCGCCTATCAGCGTGTCATCCCCCGCACCGCCGACCAGAACGTCATTGTCGGCCCCGCCGTCGATTGTATCATTGCCATCGCCGCCGAAGAGCTGGTCATTGCCCGCCTGGCCCTGCAGCGTGTCATTGCCGCCATTGCCAAGCAGGATGTTGGCGACGGCATTTCCCCGGATGTCATTGTCTAGCCCGTTGCCCGCACCGTTACGGCCGCCATCGACCAGCACCAGATTCTCGATGCCATCCATGAGCTGATAGAAGTAAATTGCGCTTTTGACCGTATCGATGCCGCCGCCGCCACTTTCATCCACCACGTCATCGGCGGTATTCACCCAATAGGTGTCATTGCCCTTGCCGCCATGCATGGCGTCATTGCCGGCGCCGCCATCGAGCAGGTCATTGCCATCGCCGCCATAGAGCGTGTCACTGTTATCGCCACCGAAGAGCTGGTCATTGCCATCCCCGCCATAGAGCGTGTCATCGCCCGCTTCACCCAGGAGATTGTCATTGCCAGCATTGCCATAGAGCGTATCCTTGCCAGCGCCGGCGAAAAAGGTATTGTCCTTGTCATTGCCGGTGAGGACATTGTCGAGAGCGCTGCCGAAGCCTTCCTGCGCATTGCCTGTCAGGGTCAGGTTTTCCACGAAATCTGTGTTGTCAAGCCTGACGTCTTCCTGCGAGGTCTGGATGGTGTCGTTGCCGCCGGTATCGGAGCCGTCAAACGGATTGCTCTCGGAAACCGTGTCGTCGGGACTATCCACCACATAGGTGTCATCGCCCGCCCCGCCCTTCATCGTATCCGCGCCGGTGCCGCCATCGAGCAGATCGTTGCCATCGCCGCCATCGAGCAGGTCGTCGTCGTCGCCGCCATGGAGCTGGTCACTGCCCGCACCGCCGACGAGCGAATCACTGCCGGTGCCGCCGTCGAGAAGGTCATTGCCATCGCCGCCGAAGAGCTGGTCATTGCCGCCGCCGCCCGTCAGTTGGTTGTCGAGAGCATTGCCGTTGATATTGTTGCCGAGGTCGTTGCCCACGCCGGTCCTGGCACTGCCTGCCAGTTGCAGATTCTCGATGAAATCCCCGAGCGTGTAATCAATCTCGGCGATGACCGTGTCACTGCCATTCGTGGCACCGTTGCCGTCCTCGTTCTCCTCCACGACATCCTGCCCGGTATCGACATGATAGAGATCATCGCCCGCACCGCCATACATGGTGTCCCAGCCCTTGCCGCCATCGAGCTGGTCATTGCCCGCGCCGCCGTGCAGGACATTGTTGCCATAATTGCCAACAAGAACATTGTCGAGATCGTTGCCGACGCCATTGCTATCCTTCGTGCCGGTCAGCGTCAGGTTTTCGACATTCGCCCCGAGCGCATAGATGGTGGCGCTGGAGAGAACCGTATCGGTGCCCTCGTTGGCATTTTCCACCACCTTGTCACCGTTGGAATCGACCACATAGGTATCATTGCCGTCACCGCCATGCATCTCGTCATCGCCCGCGCCACCATCGATGGTGTCATCGCCCGCGCCGCCATGGAGGCTGTTGTCGCCGGCATTGCCGGTCAGGTGATTGGCGAGGTCATTGCCGGTGCCCGAGAGATCCTCAAGCCCGGTGAGGGTGAGGTTTTCGACATGGTCTCCCAGCGTGTAACTGGCGCTGGCATAGACAGTATCATCGCCACCGGCATCCCCCGCGCCATCGCTTTCGTCGACGATATCGTGGGTGTTGTCGACAAAGTAGCTGTCATCGCCCGCCCCGCCATGCATCTCGTCGGCACCCGCGCCACCGTCGAGCCAGTCATCGCCGGCATCGCCATAGAGCTTGTCATCGTCCTCACCGCCGAGAAGCCGGTCATTGCCGTCGCCGCCATGCAGTTCATCCGAGCCCGCACCGCCAAACAGCTTGTTGTTGCCGTCATTGCCGGTGAGGATATTGGCGAGCCCGTTGCCGGTGCCGCTGAGATCCTTTGCCCCGGTCAGGGTGAGGTTCTCGACATTGTCCGTGAGGACATAGCTGAAGCTGACCTCCACCGTGTCAGTGCCCTCACTGGCATTTTCAAGCACGGAGTCACCGGCAGCGCCGACCACATAGGTGTCATCGCCCTTGCCGCCATGCATCTCGTCCGCGCCCGCCCCGCCATCAAGCCTGTCGTTGCCGTCGCCGCCATAGAGCAAGTCGTTCCCGTCGTGCCCACGTAGCGTATCATTGCCATCAAGACCATGGATCTCGTTGTTGCCGTCATTGCCGTTGATGACATTGTCCAGCGCATTGCCATTGGCTATGAGATCAGCGGGCGGGGTCATGCCATCGTCGGGCTGGGTCAGCACCAGGTTTTCGACATTGTCGGGAAGGGTGTAAACGTCGTCGGTGCCGGAGCCTTCGAAGCGCACCGTATCGATACCGCCATTCACATCCTCCACCACCCCGTCATAGACGCCGTGCAGGTTGATATCCGGCACTCCATGCACCACATAGGTGTCATTGCCCGCGCCGCCGGTCAGCGTGTCGAGAACCGGGTTCTGGATATCATAGGTATTTTCGCCACCTTCGAGCCAGTCATCACCATCGCCGCCAAAGAGAAAGTCTGCGCCATCACCGCCATCGAGATGGTCGTTGCCACCGAGGCCATAGATCTCGTCCGCAGCCGCGCTACCGGTCAGAATGTCGTCATCATCAGTGCCAACTACTCTTGCCATGTCGAAAATCTCCCAAATATGCGTTGCGGAATCTGCCCTGTCCTCCGGAATGTTTAAACTTAAGCATATTCGAACTTTATAATAAACAGGCATCACAGATTTATTTTGCGACCCCGCCGCTTTGAGGGCAGGACAATCGCTCAAGAGCGGATCGGGCCTGTTATCTGACAAGTGACGCCCCAACCCCGGGGTTTACCGCCGAAGGTCTCCTTGGGAATACAATCTGCCTGACCTGCACCTCAAGCGGTTGCCCGCACAGCAAAAGGCCCGGGCTTTCACCCGGGCCTGCTGTTCCGTTGCGGTGCCCCGCCTCAGAAAATATAGAAATCCGAGGCGTGCAGCGCCACCTTGGTGTCGAGCACGGCGAAGAGCACGGCATTATCGCCACCAGCGCCATCGTGATCGTAATAGAGCTGGCCGGTCTTGGTGTTGTAGATGATGTGGTCGGAGGCCTTGGTGGCGATACCGGTGTCATTGGCGACGAAATCTGCCGTCTTGGTGATCGAGCCTATCCCCATTCCGGTGAAGATCGTGTTGCTGAGGACAATGACATCATCCCCCGGCTTGAAATCGGTGATGTGGTCGACATTGGACATCGGGTCCAGCGCGGTATTGAAAACGAAATAGTCCTTTCCGCTGCCGCCGGTCAGCGTGTCATTGCCCTTGCCGCCGAGCAGCGTGTCATCGCCGTCACCGCCATTGAGCTTGTTGTTGCCCTCGTTGCCGTTGAGAATGTTGTTCAGCTTGTTGCCGGTGCCGTTCAGATTGAGCGCTCCCTCGAGAAACAGATTTTCGACATAGGCTCCGAGCTTGTAGCTGATCGTGTCGGTATGCACCTCGTCGGTGCCGCCGGCGTCATGGCCCTTGCCGTCGGTTTCATCGACAACGTCCTTGGTGGAATCGACAATATAGGTATCATCGCCCTTGCCGCCGGCCATGGTGTCGTCGCCTGCGCCGCCATCGAGCCTGTCATTGCCCTTGCCGCCATAAAGCGTGTCATTGTCGAAGCCACCTTCCAGCGTATCATTGCCATTACCGCCATAGAGCAGGTCCATGCCCGCATCCCCGAACACGTGATCATCGTCCGCGCCGCCATCGAGGGTGTCATCACCATCGCCGCCTCTGAGCTGATCCGCGCCGGCACCGCCATAGAGCACATCCTTGCCCGTATCGCCGCCCAGGTAGTCATCACCGGCCCCGCCATAGATGGTATCGTTGCCCAAAAGGCCAAAGATAATATTGTTGCCGGCATCGCCGGTGATGGTATTGTCCAGCGCATTGCCGACAGCGAGGAGATTGGCGGCAGCCGCGCCGGTCAGCACCAGATTTTCGACATGGTCGGCCAGGTGGTAATTGTAGACATCAGTCCGCACCGTGTCGATGCCGCCAAGATCAGTCATGCCGCCATTGGTTTCATCCACCACATCGTCGACGGAATGGACGACATAGGTGTCATTGCCCTTGCCGCCATAAAGCGTGTCGTGCTGGCCGGGCTGCGCGCCGCCGCCATCCAGCCAGTCATTGCCCGCACCGCCGAAAAGCGTGTTGGCATGGCCATTGCCGGTGATGGTGTTGTCGAGCGCATTGCCGGTGCCGTCGATGTCTGTAACGCCCGTGAGCACCAGCCTTTCCACAAAGGCACCCAGCGTATAGGTGATGCCAGCCCAGACCGTATCGGTGCCACCGAGATCAAGGCCCTTGCCGTCGGTTTCATCGACCTTGTCACCCAGGTCGGTTACCACATAGCCGTCATTGCCCTTGCCGCCATACAGGATGGTGTCGCCGTGGCCATAAAGGCCATCATTGCCGTCTCCGCCATAGAGCGTGTCCTGTTTGCCCTCGGCGACAATGGTATTGTTCAACGCATTGCCCCTGCCCGTCAGGCCATCGCCAGTCACATGCAGGTTCTCGACAAAGTCGCCAAGTGTGTAATTGACACTGGCATAAACCACATCGGTCCCGCCGGCATCATGCTTCTTGCCATCCGTTTCATCGACAACGTCCTTGACGGAATCGACGTAATAGCTGTCATCGCCCTTGCCGCCATACATCTTGTCGTTACCGGCGTTGCCGTAGAGTGTGTCATCGCCAGCGCCACCATAGAGCGTGTCGCTGCCGCTGCCGCCATCAAGCGAGTCATCGCCAGCGCCACCATAGAGCGTGTCGCTGCCGCTGCCGCCATCAAGCGAGTCATCGCCAGCCCCGCCATAGAGCATGTCGTTGTCGCTGTCGCCGTAGAGTTCGTCTTTGCCAGCCCCGCCATAGAGCGTGTCGTTGCCCTTGGCACCACCCAGCACATTGTTGCCACTGTTGCCGGTGATTGTATTGTCCAGATCATTGCCGAGGCCCGTGCTGTCGCCCGTGCCTGACAGCACGAGGTTTTCGATAAATTGGCCAATGGAATAATTGCCGAGGCCGCTGACCACCGTGTCGAAGCCCCCCGCATCCGTGCTGTTCACGCCGGTGGCTTCATCCACCACGTCAGACTTGTCATCCACCAGATAGATGTCATCGCCGGCACCGCCATACATGTGGTCGGCACCCGCACCGCCATCCAGCCAGTCATTGCCCTTGCCGGCATAGAGCGTATCGACGCCCGCACCGCCATAAAGCACGTTATTGCCACCAAAGCCGTTGAGCGTGTCGTCATTGTCACCGCCATAGAGCCGGTCGGCGAGATCGGTGCCGTTCAGAATGTCCTTGTCGCCGGAACCCGTGATATCCATTGTCAAAATCCTCAAAAATGTTGAGCAGGCTCCGATAGCCTGCGTGAAAAAATCTGCCCGTCCGGTCTTGCCGGACGGCATGTTTGGTCATAGTGCCGGGTCACCCCGCAGCGGCCGCTGCCCCGTGAGTCCGGTCCGGACCTCCTTTTTAAGCACATTAGCATATTTACACAATCCGGACTCAAGACTTTCTGCAACCTTGATCCGATTTTCCGCCTGTTCCCGCTGTCCTCTGCGGAGGTGACGCCGGATGCAACCGGGGAAAGACCCGGGATCGGTGGATCGATCCCGGGTCCTGCCTCAGAACACCAGGAAATCGCTGGCGTGCAGCGCGATCTTGGTGTCGAGCACCGCGAAGAGCACGGCGGCGTGGCTGCCATTGCCGTCGTCGTCGTAGAAGAGTTGGCCGGTCTTGCTGTTGTAGATGATCCGGTCCGTCGCATGGGTGGCATGGCCGGTGGCGTTGCTGAGGAAGGCGGTTTTCGGCAAGGCCCCCGCCGTCAGCGCCGTGAAGATCTTCTGCCGCAGTTCGATCCTGTCGATCCCCGCCCCGAAATCGGTGATGTGGTCGACATTGGCCTTGGCGTCGAGCTTCCTGGCAAAGACGAAGCTGTCGGCCCCGTCACCGCCCGTCAGGATGTCATTGCCGAGACCGCCATAAAGCCGGTCATTGCCGAGCCCGCCCGAAAGCGTGTTGTTGCCCGCATTGCCGACCAGCACGTTGTTGCCGTCATTGCCGGTGCCGTTGATATTGGCGGTGCCGGTCAGGCCGAGGTTTTCGACGAGACCCTTGACATGCACGGTGTCGGCGAGGCTGAAGCTGATCCAGGACACGACCGTATCCACGCCGCCAAGGTCGGTGACACCGCCATCGGTTTCGTCGACCGTGTCGTTGACATCATCGACAACATAGGTGTCGTCGCCCTTGCCGCCATAGAGGATGTCGGCCCCCGCCCCGCCATTCAGCGTGTCATTGCCGTCGCCACCATAAAGCGTGTTGGTGGCGTCGTTGCCGGTCAGGATATTGTTCAGGGAATTGCCGGTGCCATTGATGGCATTGGTGCCGTTCAGCGACAGGTTCTCGACCCCGTCGACAAGGGTGTAATCCACGGTGGACCACACGAGGTCGACGCCGTCGCCGCCGGTCTCGTCCACGACGTCGCCGGCATTGTCGACGATATAGGTATCATTGCCCTTGCCGCCGAAGAGGTGATCGGCCCCGCCCCTGCCATTGAGCAGGTCATCGCCCTTGCCGCCATACAGCGTGTTGTTGCCGGCATTGCCGGTCAGGATATTGCTCAGGGAATTGCCGGTGCCATCTATATTGTCCTTGCCGGTCAGGTACAGGTCCTCGAGATAGGAGCCAAGGGTATAGCCGATGGAGGAATAGACAGCGTCATGACCGCCTGCATCCTGTTTGCGACCATCGGTTTCATCGACAATGTCCTTGGTCGAATCGACATAATAGGTGTCGTCGCCCGCGCCGCCATACATCCTGTCGTCCCCGAGACCACCAGTGAGCCTGTCATTGCCGTCGCCGCCACGGAGCGTGTTGTTGCCGTCGTTGCCCAGCAGGCTATTGTTCAGATAGTTGCCTGTGCCGTCGAGATTGGCCGCACCGGTGAGGACGAGGTTTTCGATATCCTTGCCGAGGGTGACGGAGATTTTCGTGATGATCGTATCGATGCCGTCGCCGCCGCTTTCATCCGCCACATCCTTCAGGGAATCGATGTAATAGGTATCGTCGCCGCGGCCGCCATACATATGGTCATTGCCCGCACCGCCATCCAGCGTGTCATTGCCCTTGCCGCCATAAAGCGTGTTGTTCAGGGCATTGCCGGTGATGACATTGCCGAGCTCGTTGCCGGTGCCGATGAGGGCTGCGCCGGTCAGAACCAGGTCTTCGATGCCTGCGCCGAGGATATAGTTGATCGAGGCCTTTACCGTATCGATGCCGTCGCCACCGGTCTCGTCCACCACATCCTTGGCGGAATCCACATAATAGGTGTCATCGCCCGCGCCGCCGTACATTCTGTCATCGCCCTCGCCGCCATAAAGGCTATCAGCCCCCTTGCCGCCATAGAGCGTGTCATTGCCAGCGCCGGCCGTCAGGCTGTTGTTGCCGTCATTGCCGGTCAAGGTATTGACGTGCGAATTGCCGAAACCGGAAATATTATCCTTGCCGGTCAGCACCAGATTTTCAATGCCGGTGCCAATTCCGTAGCCGTCCACCGACGTCATGACCGTGTCGATGCCGTCACCGCCGGTCTCATCGACCACATCCTTGTCGGAATCGACATAATAGGTGTCGTTGCCCTTGCCGCCCTTCATCGTGTCGCCGCCGGCCCCGCCGTCGAGAACGTTATTTCCGTCATTGCCGACAAGGGTGTTGTCGCGTTCATTGCCGATGCCGGTGCTGTTGCCCTTGCCGGTCAAAGTCAGGTTTTCGACATTGTCGCCCAGCTTGTAATAGTCTCTGCCGGTCAGCACCGTGTCCGTGCCGTCGCCATCCGCTTCGACGACCTTGTCATTTGCATTGTCGACGATATAGGTGTCGTCGCCCTTGCCGCCATGCATCTCGTCTGCGCCCGCGCCGCCGTCGAGGATATTGTCCTTGTCATTGCCGGTGATCGTGTTGTTGCCGTCATTGCCGGTGCCATCGATCTTGTCATGTCCGGTCAAGGTCAGGTTTTCGACATTGGCACCGAGCTTGAACGTGACGGAGGACTCCACGGTATCGGTGCCGGAATTGGTGCCGGATCCTTCCGTCACCACGTCGTGCGAGTCATCGACAACATAGGTGTCGTTGCCGGTCCCGCCGTCCATGTCATCGGCCCCGGCTCCGCCGTCGAGCACATCATCGCCGTCTCCGCCATCGAGCTTGTCATGGTCTCCGCCGCCATGAAGCGTGTCGTCGCCCTGGCCACCATAGAGCTTGTCGTCCCCGCCGCCGCCGCCGAGCGTGTTATTGCCCTCATTGCCGGTGAGCGTGTTGTTGAGGTCGTTGCCGGTGCCGTCGATATCGTCCGTGCCGGTCAGGGTGAGGTTTTCGACATCGCCATGGAGATTGGTGTTGTCGGCGCCAATGCTGTATGTGACGCCGGCCCGCACGGTGTCGGTGCCGCTGCCGCCCTGTTCATCGACGACATCATACGCGGAATTGACGACATAGGTGTCGTCGCCATCACCGCCATACATCATGTCGTCGCCGGCGCCCCCACCGAGCCAGTCATTGCCATCGCCGCCCTCCAGCCGGTTACCGTTGTCATCGCCGGTAATGCGGTTGTCGAGTTCATTGCCGATGCCTTCATGGGCATTGCCGGTGAGAACGAGGTTTTCGACATTGGTGCCAAGCGTATAGCTGTCCAGCGACGATTTCACCGTGTCCGCGCCGCCCGATGCGCCCGCCGTCGTTTCCGTCACCGTGTCCTTTGCGTCATCCACGACATAGGTGTCGTCGCCGAGCCCGCCATCCATGTCATCGGCACCGTTGCCGCCATCAAGCAGGTCATTGCCGACACCACCCTTCAGCACATCATGGTCGTAGCCGCCATCGAGCACGTCATCGCCGGTGCCCCCGTCCAGCATATCGTCGCCGCCGCCGCCAATGAGCGTGTCGTCGCCGCCGCCGCCAATGAGCGTGTCACCTCCGTCGCCGCCATCAAGAGTGTTCTTGCCCTCATTGCCGGTGATCGTGTTGTTGAGGTCGTTGCCCGTTCCAGATATATCTCCAGCACCGGTGAGTATCAGATTCTCGACATCGCCGAAGACATGCACCTGATCGGCTTTAAGGCTGTAGCTGAAGTTGGCCTTCACCGTGTCGATGCCATCCGATCCCTCTTCATTGACCACATCGCCAGGATGGTTGACCACATAGGTGTCATCACCATCGCCGCCAAGCATGTAATCGGCACCCAAGCCGCCATCCAGCACATCGGCGCCGGCACCACCCCCCAGCAGATCGTCATGGGCACCGCCATAAAGCGTGTCGTCACCGGTGCCGCCGTTCAGGCTGTCCGCGCCATCCCCGCCATAAAGCGTGTCATTGCCATCACCGCCATAGAGCTGGTTAACGCCCTCAGTGCCGGTGATCTCATTGTCGAGCGCGTTGCCGGTGCCATCCTTGTCACCAGCACCCGTGAGGACAAGGTTCTCGACACCGCCCAGGACATGGGTGGCATCGGACAGGTCGAAACTCACCGATGATTCCACTGTATCCTTGCCGTCATGGCCGGTCTCATCGATCGTATCCTCGTGATCCCTGACGACGTAGGTATCGTCCCCGTCGCCGCCTTTCAGCGTGTCATGACCACCCGCGCCATCCAGCCTGTCATTGCCCTTGCCACCGTCCAGCGTGTTGCTGCCACTGTTGCCCAGGAGGACATTGTCAAGGTCGTTGCCGGTGCCGTCGATATCGTCCGACCCCCGGAGGAGCAGGTTTTCAATCTGGCCGATCACATGCGCCGTATCGGCAAGGCTGAAGCTGAATGTCACGGCGACGGCGTCATTGCCGCCGCTGTCATGGCCCGCGCCATCGGTCTCGTCAACAACATCACCGGGATTATCGAGGTCGTAGTAGTCGTTACCCGCACCACCCTTCATCGTGTCGGCGCCGTCGCCTCCAGACAGATAGTCATCACCCTTGCCGCCGAACAGCGTGTCATTGCCGTAGCCGCCAAAGAGCCCGTTGTCGCCGTCATTGCCGGTCAGGATATTGTCGAGATAGTTGCCGATGGCTTCGATATTGTCCTTGCCGGTCAGGGTGACATTCTCGATCAGCCCGTTGAAATGCCCGAAGGCGACCAGGTTGACCGAAACTGAGGCATAAACGAGATCCACGCCGCCCTGGTCTGCGCCGAGAACGTCGGTCTCATCGACCACGTCATTGGCATCGTCGACGACATAGGTATCGGAGCCCTTGCCGCCATTCATGTAGTCGGCTCCGGCACCGCCATCGAGCAAATCATCGCCATCGCCGCCGAACAGCATGTCCGAGCCGCCCAGGCCCCTGAGCTCGTCATTGTCCGCCGTGCCGTTGCGGATGTCATTGCCATCAGTGCCGGTGATCTTGGCCATCAAAATATCTCCTGAAACAGCGCCCGCGCGAATCTCGTCAACATCTTGTCACGTATTTACTAATTTAGATATTGTCAATGTTGTGGCGCGCGGGAAATCGGGGGCGGATTCATGCCCTTTCCGCACGGCAGCCCGCCCGCTTCTCCCCGTTGGCCGCAATTAAATATGACTGAATCTTCTAATAATATTTATGGTTTACTTATCAGGTAGGGCAATCGCATTTTCTCGGCCATTTAATTGTTTTTGCTGTATTTTCAGCAAGCAATGCAGCATGCCACCCGTTCCCTGCCCCACACAGTCCGGCTCCTGTCAAGAGTGAACGAAAGCAAGACGCAAGCCTCACGCAAGGTTCAATGGTTAACGATTGCTTAACGAACCCAACAAGCGAGAGCGACAATGCGTATCGATAGTGGCCTGCAGGGCTATTATTATGAGCAAGGCCGTTTCAAACGGCCGAACGCGGATGCGGAAGACGCAAGTGCCGCCCCTCAGCAGCAGCAGCCGCGCGCCGCCAGTTTCGCGCCGCTGGTCGAAAGCAGCACGGTGCTCTCCTCTTCGCTCTCCAGCGCGCTCTGGGCGATGGAAAGCGTGCGTGATCCCGCCCCCGCTTCCGGCGGCACCGGCCCCCTGCCGCTCACCGGTGCCACCGACGAGGAGACCGCCAGCAAGGTCAGGGCGCTCTACATGGAATATTCCGACGGCGCCGGGCCTGCCGCTGGCGACAGCCCTGCCTGACAGGCAGCCGATGCCTTGCCTCAGCTTTGATCCTCTGCTTTGACTGCTCCCCGCAGGAAATCGAGCGAGGAGATATCGCCATGATGGCCATCGGGGAACTGTCCCGCCGCGCGGGCGTCAAGATACCGACCATCCGTTATTACGAACAGATGGGGCTGATCCCCGAACCCGGGCGCAGCGAGGCCAACCAGCGGCGCTATGGCCGCGACGATCTCGACCGGCTCGCCTTCATCCGCCATGCCCGCGACCTCGGCTTTTCCATCGAGGCGATCCGCGACCTGCTGCGGCTTTCCGCCCATCCCGACAGCCCCTGCCACGACGCCGACGCCATCGCCCGCGACCATCTGGACGCCGTGCGCGAAAAGATCACACGGCTGAAGAATCTCGAGACCGAACTGGTGCGCATGCTCGACCATTGCCAGGGCCACACCATCGGCCAGTGCCGGGTGATCGAAGCCCTCTCCAACCACGAAGGGTGCGATCACGGCCACTGACAGCAGATCTTGACAGGCCCGCCCGCCTGGCCCATGGTCCCGGGCATGACAGAGATGGCCAACCACACCGTGCGCTATTTTACGCTGTTCCGATAGGAGCGGCTGAACCTTGTCATGTTCATTCAAAGCCGCCTCAAGGGCGGCTTTTCTCATCTCGAGGGACCCGTCCTGACGCTTTCCAGACCAGAAGGACGACCGACATGCAGACCATCCAGACCCTTGCTCCCCCGCCGTCGCGCCCGCCCGTGGTGACGATCCGCCCGGCCGGGCGCGATGACCTTGCCGATCTCGCGGTGATGGTGGCCGAACTTGCCGCCCATCACGGCGACCCCGCCGCCCTTTCCGCCGAACGGCTGGCCCGCGACCTGTTCGCGCCGCAGCCGTGGATCCGGGCGCTGGTCGCTGAAAGCGCCGGTGATCTGATCGGCCACGCGATCCTGGTGCCCGCCTACCGGGCGAATGAAGGCGCGCGCGGCCTCGACATCCACCAGCTCTATGTCCGCCCCGCCTTCCGCAGCCATGGCATCGGCCAGCACCTGGTCGCAACCGCCCGCGACGAGGCCCGCCGCAGCGGTTGCACCTACATCACCGTCAGCGCCGCCACCGGCAACCTCAAGGCCCACCGCTTCTACCAGACCCTCGCCTTCACCCCCCGCCCGGTCACCGGCATGCGCTATCATCAGGTGGTGGCGGGGTGATGGGAGACCGGAACATGCGGGGGGCCCGCGCATTGCAGGGCAGGAGCATGCGGGCTAAAATACTCGACATATGTATTTCTGGAGGTGTCTCATGCATATATTCACGTCCATTGAACTCCAGAGACAGACCGGCGTTGTCCAGCGGGCGGCGTCCCGCGAAGGGGCGGTGATCACGTCGCATGGCAAGCCGCGCAACGTGATCCTGTCCGGCGAGGAATATTGCAGGCTGAAGCAGATGGCCCGCGAACCGGTGCCATCCGAACTCATGCCCCGCAAAAGCGTCGTCATCCGTCCGGCACCCGACCCTCTCGGCTATGACGCAACGACCTTTCATCGCGCTGCCCAGCACATGGCCGGGGATGCAATCAGGGGCGCCGGAGACGATGCCGTCCGGTCGGAGCTTGACCGGGTGCGCGACCGCTTCGCCGCGTCGCGCTGATGGAGCCTGTCGAGCCGGGATACGAGGCGATGATGGCCGCGACACCATCCGTGCCGATACCCTCCTGACGGGCACGGGGACATTCATCGCTGGAGCGAAGAGGACGATCCCGTCCTGATCAGGGGGCGGTAGCGCGAAGGCGGGACCAAGATGACATTTGCAGCAACTTGAAACCGGTGCGCAATGCGCTCATTCAGGGGCCCGCGTTTGCAAGGCGCGGGCTTTCGCGTTTCATGATATTCGTATCCTTGGACGCGTTCGGACACAGTGGTCCGTATTCTTCTCGCAATCCCCCCGGCCCCGCTCGGCAAGGTCCGGGGCGCTCGCAAAAACACCGGCAGCGGCAGCCTTTCGTGCCCCTCACTTCACCGGCGGGATTGCCTTCAGGTAGGCGGCAATGGCCATGCGGTCTTCGGGTGGCAGGCGGGCCATGTTTTTCTGGACTTCGACCATAGAGCCGCCAACGGAATCGGCGTCCGGGGTGATGCCGGTTTCGAGGTAGGAGACGATGTCGTCCTTCGACCATTGGCCGAGTTCGCCCCCGGGGGTGATGTTGGGGATCTTGCCCTTGCCTTCCGGGTTCGGGCCGCCCGCCAGCCACTGGCCGGACCTGAAGCCGCCGATGGCGTCGCGGGGGGTGTGGCATTCGCCGCAATGGCCGGGGCCTTCGACCAGATACTGGCCGCGCTTCACCTCGTCATCGGCGGCAGCAAGTTCCACCCGCGGCTTGTCGTTCAGGTAGAGGAATTTCCAGCCGCCGATCAGGCGGCGGATGCTGAAGGGAAAGTTCAGCGCCTGTTCCGGGCTCTCCACAGCACTTTTCGGCAGGGTGCGCAGGAAGCCATAGAGGTCGTTGACATCCTTCACCGTCATCCGGGCATAGGAACCATAGGGGAAGGCCGGATAGAGGTGCTGGTTCTCGTCATCCGCGCCGCGCAGCATGGCATTGCCGAAATCGGCAAGGCTCCAGCCGCCGATGCCCGCCCCTTCATCCGGAGAAATGTTCGGCGGGTAGAAGGTGCCGAAGGGTGTGGTGAGCGGTGCGCCGCCGGACAGCACCAGCTGGCCGCTTTCCGCTGCCCCCTTGGCACCGTGGCAGCTGATGCAGCCACCCGCCCAGAAAATCCGCTCGCCATTCTTGAGGTCAGGTGCACCGGCATTGGCAAAGGTTGCCTCGGGAAGCGGGGCAGGCTTTGTGATCACCCAGAATGCGCCACCGCCGACAGCACCGAGCACGACCAGCCCGGCGAGAAGAGATTTCCAAGATGCCATGAAGCCCGGTTCCTTGTTCCACAGACGAAAACGCGCCGGGCATGACCCCGACGCGCCTTACAGTATCACCGGCCTGCAAGCCGTAAATGGCAAATCGACCGGAAGCTGACAAAGCACCATTTTCCGGCGATGTTTGCGCCCCTGCCCGTGCGGGAGAGGGGCGCTAGAGTTTGTCAGGGAAAAGTGGAATCCGCTTTTCCCGAAAAGACAAACGGAAACAAAGGGCACTAGAGTCTGTCTGGTTCAATATGAACCTGACAGACTCTAACGGCCTCAATCCTTCAGGCGATAGGCTTCATGGCAGGCGCCGCAATCGCCGCCGAGCATCTTCACGGCGGCACCGACGGCAGCCTTGTCGGCCGGCAGGGCGGCGAGCAGCGTGGTGGCGTCGCCGCCGAGCTTGGCCGCCTTGGCCTTGAAATCATCCATGCTGGCCCAGATCTTCGGCGATGCCTCGGTCTTGTGGCCGGTCTCGGAGCCGGCGGGGAACTGGTCGGGGAAGGTCTTCATGGTGTCGGCCATGGTGGTCAGCGATGCCTTGACGACATCGGCGTCATACGCCGTCTTGCCCTTGGCGATGCCGACAAGTCCGCCCATCGCCTTGCCCATGCCTTCCATCATGTGCTTGCGGGTTTCCTGCGGAGATCCGGCAGCGTTCACGCCTCCGGCAACCAGGCCAAGCGCGATGGTTGCGGCAAACAGGGTCTTCAGTTTCATTGTTCAGGTCTCCCTATGGGCAGGTCCGCCGATGTCGACTCCCCGCGAATTATCAAGCACGACGATATTTGCAGGGAACAAGTCAAGGAAGAAGTCACAAGCTTGTGAACAGTGTTTATATTATTGCAGATACTTGATCAAACGCAGAAGGCGTGTCACCGCCGGTGCGGCGGCGGATGCCGAAGCCGACAAGCACCCCGGTCACCATCAGCGCCGTGGCCATGAAGAAGGGCAGGCCCGGCAGGTTGAGGCCGCGGGCGGGATCGACCGCGAAGGCGAAGGCATAGGCAAAGGCCCAGGGCCCGACCATGCCGGACAGACCGCCGAGGCTGGCGCTTGCCCCCTGCAGCCGCCCCTGCTCGTCGGCCTCCACTTCCTTCGTCATCAGTGCGGTGACCGATGGCTGGGCAAAGCCCCAGAGCGCCATGACCGGCACGCCGATCATGAACACCACGCCGGTGGCCGCACTGCCATAGATGCCGAAGCCAAGCGCGCCGGCGACAAGGCCCAGCATCATCGCCCGCTTTTCGCCGATCCATTTCACCACCGGGCGCACCAGCCCGCCCTGCACCACCATGCCGGCGACACCGACGCCCGCCAGCAGAAAGCCCACTTCGCGCTCCTGCCAGTCATAGCGCAGGCCCATGTAGAGCACCGCGCAGGCGGGCAGCACCTGATGCGACAGCATGATGATGAAATTGATGACGCCGAGCCGCGACAGCTGGCTGGACCGGCCGAGCAGCTTCAGCGCCGTGACGGGATTGGCGGTGCGAAACCGGAAGGGCGAGCGCAATTCCGGCTTCAGCGATTCCGGCAGCACGAAGAAGCCGTAGCAGAAATTGGCAAGGCTCATGCCGGACGCCGCGTAGAAGGGCAGCCTCAGATCATAATGGCCGAGAATGCCGCCGAGCGCCGGGCCAAGCACGAAGCCGAGGCCGAAGGCCGCCCCCAGCATGCCGAAGGCGGCGGCGCGCTTTTCCGGCGCGGTGATATCGGCAATATAGGCCTGCGCCGCCGAGACGGTGGCGGAAAACACGCCCGCCAGCACCCGCCCGACAAACAGCACCCAGAGCGCCGGGGCCATGGCCATGATCAGGTAATCCAGCCCGAGGCCGAGATTGGAGGCAAGGATCACCGGCCGTCTGCCGAACCGGTCCGACAGCGCCCCCATCACCGGCGAGGCGATGAACTGCATCAGCGCCCAGACCGACATGAACAGCCCCAGCATCTCCGCCGCCCGGTTGAACTCGCCGCCGGTGAAATGCAGGATCAGCTTCGGCAGCACCGGAATGATGATGCCGATCGACAGCATGTCGAGCAGCACGGTGATGAAGATGAAGACAAAGGCGGGCGACCGACCGGCGGAAGCGGGCGTGGAGGGGCGAAGCTCGGACATGTCGTCATTTCCTTTTCAAACCGGGCCGAAAGCTAGCCGCGACGGGGTCAAAGTCAAGCGCTGAGAGGTCGGGACCAGGGGGATCACGGGTGGTGCAGCAGTCCGCTCCAGAGCGTCAGCAGCGTCACCGCGATCAGCAGGCCGCCGGCGATGCGGCCGGTCCAGATGGTGGCGGCGGGGTTGCCGGTGAGCCAGGCGCGTGCCCGGTCGGCGGCCAGCGCCAGCGCGCCGTAGAGCACCAGCTGGGTTCCCGCCACCAGCGCCGCCATCACCAGCATCTGGCTGAAAAGCGGGCCGTAATCGGGCCGGATGAATTGCGGATAGACGGCCATGGTGAAGAGATAGGCCTTGGGATTGAGCAGGCAGGTGACCGCCCCCTGCCGGAAAATCCCGAGGATCTCGCGCCGGCCAACCTCGGGCACCCTGTCGACACGGATCGAGCTCCGGATCAGCGAAGCGCCGATCCACAGCATGTAGCCACCGCCGGCCAGCAGCATGAGGCTGTAGGCAACGGGCAGCCGGGTGGCGATGTAGCCCGCGCCGAACACCCCGTAGACGGAATGAAACACCCCGCCCGCCATGATGCCCGACGTCGCCGCCAGCCCCGCCCTGCGCCCGCCCTTCAGCCCGTTGGCCAGCACGAACAGCGAATCCATGCCCGGCACGCTGATGATGCCGAACAACAGCACGAAGAACAACCACAGATTGGCAGCATAACTCATGACCGGACCTTTCCCCGCAGACAGCGGCGAGAAATGGCACAAAACAGGAACGTCCGAAAGGGTGCAATCGATGAATTGAATTTATTGGTTATGGGGTGGAATTGATGAGTGAGGGGAAAACGGCTCTATCATTATCATTGACCGAAGCGAGCCGGCCAATCCGCCCTCGTCGCCACACATAAAAAAATCCCGGCTGCGCTGCCGCAACCGGGATTGCCGGATGTCTTTCACCACAAAAGGGCGAAAGCTTACTTCGTGGCGGCTTCGTACAGTTCGGCCACGTGATCCCAGTTGATCAGGCTGTCGACGAAGGCTTCGAGGTATTTCGGGCGGGCGTTGCGGTAGTCGATATAGTAGGAATGTTCCCAGACATCGACGCCGAGGATCGGCGAGGCGCCGTGGACCAGCGGGTTTTCGCCATTCGGGGTTTTCGAGATTTCCAGCTTGCCGTTCTTCACCGACAGCCAGGCCCAGCCGGAGCCGAACTGGGTGGTGCCGGCGGCAATGAAATCGGCCCTGAACTTGTCGTAGCCGCCAAGATCGGACTGGATGGCCGCTTCGAGCCTGCCCGGCAGCCTGGTGCCGCCGCCGCCCTTCTTCATCCACTTCCAGAAATGGATGTGGTTGTAATGCTGGCCGGCATTGTTGAACAGGCCGGCATGCTTGCCATAGGACTGCTTGACCACTTCTTCCAGCGACAGGCCCTCCATGCCGGCTTCCGCTGCCAGCTTGTTGCCATTGTCGACATAGGCCTTGTGGTGCTTGTCGTGGTGATATTCCAGCGTCTCGCGCGACATGAAGGGCGCAAGCGCATCGTAATCATAGGGAAGTTCGGGCAATTCGAAAGCCATGGTTTTCTCCTTTGGAACGGGTTCGGTCAGAACGAAGGGTCGTGCGGGAACATAGGTGCGCGCGCGGCCTTAGGCAACCTGTGAAATGCCAATTTGCCCGAACGGGCGGCACACCCCGCGTCCCCCCCGCCGATATCCGCCTTGCCGGCAAAATGCCCGGGACAGGACAAAGTTTTGCGTTGAGAACCCGCCGGAGATGGCTTATGTTCACTTTATGTTCTTTGCATTTTTCGCCAGCAAATTCTAGGGTCGGCCCATGAGTGGAAAAACAGACAATTTGATTGCGGTGGAACTGTGCGCCGGAGCCGGGGGACAGGCGCTTGGTCTTGAGCGGGCCGGCTTCGGCCATGCCGGGCTGTTCGAGAATGATCCGCATGCCTGCGCAACCCTGCGTCTGAACCGCCCCGCCTGGCCGGTTTTCGAACATGACCTGTTCGAGCCCTTCGATTTCTCCCGTCTCGGACCTGTCGATCTTCTGGCCGGGGGCCTGCCCTGCCCGCCGTTTTCGGTGGCTGGCAAGCAGCTGGGCGAGAAGGACGAGCGAAACCTGTTTACAAAAGGGGTCGATATCGCGCTGGAGATCAATCCCGAGGCGGTGCTGTTTGAAAATGTCCGGGGCATGCTCGATCCGTCCTTTGCCTCCTATCGCGCCACCATCGAGCGGCGGCTGAAGGCCAGGGGCTATGTGGTGGCGTGGAAACTGCTTAACGCCTCGGATTTCGGCGTGCCGCAGTTGCGGCCCCGCGTCGTCATGGTGGCGCTGAAAAAGCAATATGCCGCCCGTTTTTCCTGGCCGGTTGCCGTCGGCCCCTCGCCAAGCGTGGCGGACACGCTGCATGACCTGATGGGATCGCGCGGCTGGCCGCATCTTTCCGACTGGCGGCAGCGCGCCGGCCGGATTGCCCCGACGCTTGTCGGCGGATCGAAGAAGCATGGCGGCCCGGATCTCGGCCCCACCCGCGCCCGCAAGGCCTGGGCGGAGTTCGGGATCGACGGGCGCTCGATTGCCGAGGAGGCGCCGGGGCCGGACCACGAGGGCATGCCACGGCTGACGGTGCGCATGGCCGCCCGGCTGCAGGGCTTTCCCGACAGCTGGCAATTTTCGGGCCGCAAGACCGCATCCTACCGGCAGGTGGGCAATGCCTTCCCGCCGCCGGTTGCCTGTGCCGTCGCCAGCGCCATTGCCGCAGCGCTTCTGGGCCATCAGGCCGCCCGGCTTGAAGCGGCAGAATAGTCCATGGAGGGCAGCCATCCGGATTTTGCCCTGCTCGACCGCATCCGGACCGCGCTGACGGTGAATTGCGGGGGCCTTGACGGGCTCAAGGCACAGCTTCCCGGCCTGATTGCCAATGCCGTCGACCATGTGCTCGATCCCGTGCGGACGGCGCGCACCGAGCTTGCCGATCTCGACAATGTCGAAAAGACCTTTGTCGGCCTGAAGATCGAGCATTACCTGCGCGACTTTCTCGATTTTCCCAAGGGCCTGCGTGATCTGGAGGTCGACGGCATCGATGTCGACGTCAAGAACACGGTGCGCAGCACCTGGATGATCCCGCCGGAAACCTTCCGCAACCAGGAACCCTGTCTGCTGATCATGGCGGCGATGACCCGGCGGCATTGCTCGATGGGCCTGATCGTCGCACGCGAGGCCTATCTCAACAGTCCGAACCGGGATGGCAAGCGCAGCATCAAATCCGCTGCCTTCGCGGATATCCTGTGGCTGGTCGAAAAGCAGCCGCTTGCCGAAAGCCGGTGGACCGGCATCGACATGCGGCGCTTCCGGGACCTGCGCAAGATTGCCGGCGGCTCGCGACGGGCGGCACTGTTCTTTCGCGAGAACCTCGGCAGGCCCGTCCACCGCACCATCGTCGAAGGCCTGCTCTTTGACCAGAAGGACTACATGAAGCGCATCCGGGGCAATCTCGGCGCACGCGACCTGCTGGCACCGGACAGGATCGCCCTCCTCTCCGGCGCCTATAACCGGGAGTTGATTGCCGCCTTCGGCCTGCCGCCCTGCTCGCGCGAGGAGTTCATCTCGGTCTGTTACGGCGAGACAGGTGAAGCCGTGCTGAAACAGGCCAGCTATTTCGACCGGAAACCGGACGCGACGCCATCCACGGCATGAGGCGTCTCACCATCCGCTTTGCGACCCGGCATGTCGCGGCAACGGCTTTGTGGCGGGACGGGTGGCGTGGCATGCTTTTCGCCGTCTGCTGACGACATCACCGGGGTTCAAGGGGATTTTCCGCATGCGCGCCATGTATTACGAAGCCTTCGGCGTGATGCCGGAGATCCGCATCCTGCCCGATCCCGAACCGGTCGAGGACGGGGTGGTGATCAAGGTCGATGCATCCGGCCTCTGCCGCTCCGACTGGCACGGCTGGATGGGCCACGACCCCGACATTTCGCTGCCGCATGTGCCGGGCCACGAACTTGCCGGCCGCATCGTCGCCAGGGGCAAGGGGGTGATGCGCTACCGGCTCGGCGACCGGGTGACGGTACCCTTCGTCTCCGGCTGCGGGCGCTGTGCGGAATGTCACTCCGGCAACCAGCAGGTCTGCCCCGACCAGTTCCAGCCGGGCTTTACCCATTGGGGCTCGTTTGCCGAATATGTGGCGATCGGCTATGCCGACACCAATCTGGTGCGGCTGCCCGACAGCATCGATTATGCAACGGCGGCAAGCCTCGGCTGCCGTTTTGCCACCGCCTTTCGCGCCATTGTCGACCAGGGCAAGGTAAAAGGCGGCGAATGGGTGGCGGTGCATGGTTCAGGCGGCGTCGGGCTTTCGGCGATCATGATTGCCGCAGCGCTCGGGGCCAATGTCGTCGCCATCGACATTGCCGCCGACAAGCTGGAACTGGCCCGCGCCGCAGGGGCTGTCACCACCATCGATTCCACGAAGGTTCCCGATGTGGTCGAGGCGGTGCGGGAGGTGACCGGCGGCGGCGCGCATGTGTCCATCGACGCGCTCGGCCACACCACGACCTGCCTTCATTCGATAAGCAACCTGCGCCGCCGCGGGCGGCACGTTCAGGTGGGGCTGATGCTGGGCAGCCATGCCGCGCCGCCGCTGCCGATGGGACAGGTGATTTCCCATGAGCTGGAGATCTACGGCAGCCACGGCATGCAGGCCTGGCGCTATGACGCGATGCTGGCGATGATCGCGTCGGGAAAGCTCAATCCCGCCAGACTGATAGGGCGACATGTGTCACTGGATGAGGCAGCCCCCCTGCTCACCACGCTGGACCGGGCAGAGCAGCGCGGGATCAGCGTCATCACCAGGTTCACCAGTTCGTGACTGCATGCTGCTGATTGCAAGCTCTTGATTACTTTTTTAAGTCATCTATAATTTATCCACCTCCCGTATTTCAGCAGGAACGAGGCATGAAATGAGCCGGAGATTTATATTGACCATCGACGGCGGTGGGGTGCGTGGATTGATCCCGGCGCTGGTGCTGGCCGAACTGGAGCGGCGACTGGAAAAAGTCGGCAAAACCGAAGGCCTGCATACCTGTTTCGACCTGATGGCAGGGTCGGCGCTGGGGGCGGTGATCGCGGCGCTGCTGATCTTTCCCTATCCCGACGGCCCCCGGCGCAGCCCCAACACGGCGCAGGAAGTGGCCGCCCATATCGCCGCCTATGGTGCGCTGACCCGCTCGACGAATCCGTCTTCGGACCCGAACCTTGCCCGTTACGATGCAGGCGCGCTGGAAATGGCGCTGATTGCCCGGTTCGGACGCCACACGGTGATGACCGCAGCGCTGACCCGGATCCTGATCCCGACCTACGACATCCTCAACCGGGCACCGCTGATGATCAGCAACATGCAGCCCTCGACGGGGAAATTCTATGTCTGGCAGGCGCTGCGCGGGGCCTGTGCGGTGCCCACCTTCTTCACCCCGGCAATGGTGGAAAATCTCGGGCAGGCGCGCGCGCGCGGAACGCCGCTGATCCCTGTTATCAGCAGCGGCCAGATGGCGAGCGACCCGACGCTCAGGGCCTATGTGGAAGCCTGCAACATGGGCTGGCACCGCAACGGTGACGACCTGGTGATCCTGTCGCTCGGCACCGGCATCGACAAGACGCCCATTCCCTATTTCAGGGCGGAAAGTTCCGGCACGCACGGGCCGGATGTCGCGGCAAGCACGACATCGATGGAAAGCCTGCTGTCGGGCCTCGATGATTCCAGCGCCTATCAGGTCAATGCCCTGGTCAATGGCGACAGCACCGCCTTCAATGGCACGGCGACCCGGCTGACCCGCGAGAACCGCAAGAGCCTGTCCTTCTTCCGCATCAACGGCCCGCTGAAAAAGGCAAGCTATGCCTCCGACGACCTCAGCCCGGAAAACATTGCCCATCTGACCGAGGAAGCCGCCCGCTTCATCGCGGAACATTCAGGCATCCTGGACGAAATGGTCGACCGGCTGGCAGGCCACAAGGTCAGGTCCAGCCATGGCGTCACCGCGTTGACGCCTGTCAGTGGCGCGGCGGGAAATCTTCAGCATGTCTGAAGCGACAGGCCCCGCCGGTTGCCCGGCGAGGCCTGACATGACTGCCTGGTGACGATTTTGCCGCGCAGGTCCTGCGCCTTGCCGGACGCGTCAGCTTTGCAGGCCTCCCGACCGGATCAGACGAACTGGCTGAGGCCGGGGACGGAGGCGACGACCTGGTCGACCACGTCTTCGCCGGCATAGCGCTTGGCAACCGCCATGGTTTCGCGGGCAAGGCCGGTGATTTCGCCCATTCCGAGGCCCTGGCTCATCAGTTGCTGGCCGAGCGCCATCACGCCGCCGCCCATTGCGCCCATCAGGCTGCCGAGCAGGCCGCCGCCGCCGGACGACGCATTGGCCGCCAGCGCCTCGCCGCCGGGAATGGCGGCAATCATCCGGGCGACCGCGTCGCCATCGGCTTCCTTCTGCAGGAAGGCCAGCATCATCCCGACCGCCTTTTCGGCCGTTGCGGGTTCGATGCCGACCCTGTCGGCAACCTCGGTGACGAGTTCGTTCATTCTATGCTCCCGATCCAAATGACGTTGACGTTGACGTGAAGGTAAGCAATTTTCATCCTGACCTCAAGAGACCTGTCCCCGGAAAATGCCGTCCGGCAAAGGCGCTGAAGACAAGTCCCCCGGTGCTGGAACAGGGCTTTTGGCGCCACCCGCCCAGCCCGGGGCCCGCGAAGCTGCTGCGTTTACACTACGCTAGGCTTCTGCGACCGCCCTGTAAATTGAAGCTGCGAAAATGCTTATGGAAAACACAAGAATCGTCCCCGCCAGTCCCGTGCCGTTACAGCTTGACGCCTGTTGCCCTTGCCGATGCCGGTGGTCGTTTATAAGGTAAAGCGAAACCGGTTACAGTCCCTGCGGAACAAGGGGCTTTCGAGACGCGCGGTTTTGGAACGCGCAACAGGAGATGAACGGGATGCTGCTTCAGGAAGGAAAGATCTATGTCGGGACGAGCCGCAATCCGGATGACACAAACAACCGGCCGGAATATCTGGACCTGCGCTATGGCAATCGCCACGGGCTGGTGACGGGGGCGACCGGCACCGGCAAGACCGTGTCGCTGCAGGTGCTGGCGGAAGGCTTTTCCGATGCCGGCGTGCCGGTCTTCTGCGCCGATGTGAAGGGTGATCTCTCGGGCATTGCGCAGCGTGGCGAGCCGAAGGATTTTCTTGCCAAACGGGCCGCCGATATCGGCCTTGATCCCTATGGTTTCGAGGAATTTCCGGTGATTTTCTGGGATCTCTATGGCGAAAAGGGCCATCGGGTGCGCACCACCATCGCCGAGATGGGGCCGCTGCTGCTGTCGCGGCTGATGAATGCCTCGGAAGCGCAGGAAGGCGTGCTCAACATCGCCTTCAAGCTGGCCGACGAAGGCGGGCTGGCGCTGCTCGACCTCAAGGACATGCAGGCGCTGCTCAACTACATGGCGGAAAATGCCGGTGAGCTTTCGGCAAAATACGGGCTGGTCACCAAGGCCTCGGTCGGCTCGCTGCAGCGGGCGCTGCTGGTGCTGGAACAGCAGGGCGCGGCGAATTTCTTCGGCGAACCCGCCCTCAAGATCAGCGACATCATGCGCGTCACCAATGACGGGCGCGGCGCGATCTCGGTGCTTTCAGCCGAAAAGCTGATGATGAACCCGCGGCTTTATGCCACTTTTCTGCTCTGGCTGCTGTCGGAACTGTTCGAGGAACTGCCTGAAATCGGCGATCCCGACAAGCCGAAGCTGGTGTTCTTCTTCGACGAGGCGCATCTGCTGTTCAATGATGCGCCGCCGGTGCTGATCCAGCGGGTGGAACAGGTGGTGCGGCTGATCCGTTCCAGGGGCGTCGGCGTCTATTTCGTCACCCAGAACCCGATGGATGTGCCGGAAACCGTGCTGGCGCAACTGGGCAACCGCATTCAGCATGCGCTGCGCGCCTATACGCCGCGCGAACAGAAGGCGGTGAAGACCGCCGCCGACACATTCCGCCCCAACCCCGCCTTCGATTGCGCCACCGCGATCACCACGCTTGGCACCGGCGAGGCGCTGGTGTCGATGCTGGAGGACAAGGGCGTGCCGGGCATGGTCGAGCGCACGCTGGTCCGCCCGCCCTCCTCGCGGCTCGGGCCGATCACCGAAGAGGAGCGCCAGCGGGTGCTGCAACTGTCGCCGGTCGCCAACCAGTATGATGTCGATGAGGACCGCGAATCCGCCTACGAGATCCTGACCGCCCGCGCCCGGGAGAGAACTGCGCCCCCGCCGGCCGGGCCCGCACCGCAGCCAGCGGCTCCCGAGCCCACAGCCCCGCAATCGACCGACACCGCCTCCGGCCGCTGGACCTTGCCGGGCTTCGGCGAACAGACCCGGCGCGACGACGCGCCCCGCCCGCGCTCCGGCTACCAGCGGGAAACGGTGACGGAAGCGGTGATGAAAAGCGTCGCCCGCTCCGTCGCCTCTTCGGTCGGAAGGGCGCTGGTGCGCGGCATTCTGGGCAGTTTGACGCGATAAATTTGCCGGGTTCACGATAGAGCCTGTCTGGTTCACATTGAACCAGACAGACTCCGGAACCGGACAGACCTGAGAAACGCAGGCAGGACTTGTCGGCCTCCCCCGGCGGGAGGCCGCTGACGTGAGAGCCGAAGGCTGCCTGTTATCGCGCGTCGGACAGCAGCGAGAACATCGCCTTTTCCGGGTCGAGCATCATCACCACCCAGCCGCCGCCGGGCACCTGCATCGGGCCGTGGATGACCATGGCCCCCCTTGCGGTGGCACGGGCGATGGCGGCGTCGAGACCCTGGACGTTGAAATAGAAGTTCCAGTGGGCGCGTGGCGTTTCGGGAGAGCGGGTCATCATCCCGCCGATCATGCCGCCATCCTGGTTGAAGATCTGGTAGATGCCCATCTCTCCCATGCTCATGGTGTCGCCCTTTTCCCAGCCGAAGACGCCGGAATAGAAATCGAACCCTTTCGCGGCGTCATTGGCAAACAGCTCGTGCCAGCCGCAATGGCCGGGCGGGCGCATCCGGTCGGGCGTCCAGGTCGCCTCGCTGGATGGCGTCATGATCGCCAGCGCGGCCCCATCGGGATCGAGCAGACCGGCGATCCGGCCGACGCCGGGCACATCGACGGCAGAGGCGAGAACGCTGCCGCCGCGCTTTTCACAGGCGGCAATGGTCGCATCGACATTGGCAACCGCCACATAGCCGGTCCAGCCGGGACGGTTGCGGGTGGTCTGTTCGACCAGACCGCCAATGCCGCCATCCGCGGCGCTCAGAATGGTGTAGTTCATGCCCGGCATGCCGGAATCGGCAACCGTCCAGCCCACCACGTCGTGATAGAATTCACCGGCCCTGGCCGGATCGGCACTTGCATATTCGTACCAGATGAATGGTCCGTGATTGGCGGGCATGGTATCCTCCTCCTTCTCGTCAGACGCGCGTTTGGCGGCATCACATTGCGGGAGCCGTCCCGTCCGTACCCCCGCATCATCCCCCGCCCCGTCAGGCCCGTCCAGTCCCATTTTTGGGAGGCGGGCGCGGTGCCCCAGACTGAACGCAAAAAGCCCGGCCTCTTTCGAGACCGGGCCTGTGACGGATGGGTTTTAAGGACGACCCCGGTCAGAGGACCGTGACCGGCACTTCGCGCGGGGTGCGCAGGGCGTGGCTGTAGGGGCAGACGATGTGGGCGGCAGCCGACAGGCGCTCGGCGGTGGCGCGGTCGAGGCCGGGGATGCGGACGGCAAGCGCGACCTCGATGCCGAAGCCGGTGCCATCCTCGCGCGGGCCGATGCCGACGGTGGCGGTGACCTCGGTGTCTTCGGGGATCTTGACCTTTTCCTGCCCGGCGACGAATTTCATCGCGCCGAGGAAGCAGGCGGAATAGCCGGAGGCAAACAGCTGTTCCGGATTGGTGCCGGGCGCGCCATCGCCGCCAAGTGCCTTCGGCACGGTCAGCGTCACGGAAAGGGCGCCATCCTCGCTTTTCGAGGAACCGGCGCGGCCGCCGGTGGAGGTGGCCCTGGTGGTGTAGAGAATCGGCATGGGGAAAATCCTTTTGACTGACGAGAGAGGCAATGGGATTTACATAGCGCATCATTTGATTGTGCGCAATAGAATTGCCTGTTGAAAACCTGTCTTTCTGGTGACACAGTCGTGACGCCTTGATGGACGGGGTTGCACACGCCGCACCCTTCGACGAAAGCCTTCACACCATAGCCTGGACAAGACGATGACCCAGCCCGAGAAACTTCCCCCGGTTGAAGGCGATGAGCCGGCGCCCCGGCTCGACGACCAGCTGTGCTTTGCGCTGCATGCGGCCTCGCATGCCTTTCACCGCGCCTACAAGCCGGTGCTCGACGCGCTCCACCTCACCTATCCGCAATATCTGGTGATGCTGCTGCTCTGGCAGCACGGGACGATGGGGGTGAAGGCGCTGGGGGAGAAGCTGTTTCTCGATTCCGGCACCCTGTCGCCGCTGCTGAAGCGGCTGGAACAGGCAGGCCATGTGATCCGGCAGCGCGATCCGGGTGACGAGCGGCAGGTGAAGGTGAGCCTCAGTGACACCGGCGATGCGATGCGCGGCCAGGCGGCGGGGATCATGGCCACGATGGTTTCGAAAACCGGCTGCAGCATTCCGCAGGCCGAGGCGCTGCGCGACCAGCTGAAGGCACTGCGCCAGCGGCTGGAAGGCTGAACGCCAGGGGCCGTGTCAGCGGCTCACAGCACGATGATCTCGGCCTTGTCGGGCAGGCGGTCGAAGAGGTCGATGACATCCTGGTTCAGCATCCGCACGCAGCCGGACGAAACGGATTTGCCGATGGACTGCCATTGCGGCGTGCCGTGGATGCGGTAGAGCGAATCCTGGCCGTTCTGGAAAATGTAGAGGGCGCGGGCACCCAGGGGATTGTCGAGACCGGGATTCATGCCGCCCCTGGCGGCGGCATACTGGGCAATCTCGGGCTGGCGCTGCACCATTTCATCCGGCGGGGTCCAGCGCGGCCAGCGCTGCCGCCACTGGATGACACCGCGCCCGTGCCAGGCAAAGCCCTCGCGCCCGAGACCGACGCCATAGCGCATCGCCCGGCCATTGCCGAGAATGAGATATAGCAGCTTTTCCCTGGTATCGACGACGATGGTGCCCGGCTTGTCGGAACTGGCAAAAGACACCTCCTGGCGCAGGTATTTGGCATTGATGCGTTTGTAGGGAATGGCGGGCAGCATCCGGTCCTTGTCGAAAAACGCGCCATAGGTGGTGTCATAGGCCGGATCATAGGTCCCCTCGCCCGTCATGCCCGTCGTGACCGCCGCACCGGGCGGGGTGAGGAATGCGGTATGGACGAGCGGGGCCGGCGCGGCCGGATAATTGGTGGCGGGCGGGGTGATGCCGGGCGCAGAGAGCAGCCGCGATTGCAGCGGCACGCGCGGCAGGGTGTTCGGCGGTGAGACATAGCCGCTGGCTGTCGTCGGCAGCGCGGATTCGTCAGCGGGATCATCGACATAGAAAATCGGACGGGTCTGCTGCGCGAAGCGGTCGGTATTCATGCTGCTGGTATCGATATAGCAACCGCCAAGCGCCAGAACGGAGCCGAAAGACAGCATACGGGCGAAAATGCCCGGCAGGCGGGAGGAGCTGGGGAACATGGAATACCGCTTTTGCAAATGGGAACCGCTGGAACCCTAGAACCCGGCGCTTTCGCGAGGCTTTCGAAATCGCCAGGAAATCCCCGTTCACGGCACCGGTTCAGGCAATCGGCCGGCAGAGCACGGTTGCGGGC
This sequence comes from uncultured Gellertiella sp., assembly GCF_963457605.1. GTDB lineage: Bacteria > Pseudomonadota > Alphaproteobacteria > Rhizobiales > Rhizobiaceae > Gellertiella. The sequence goes on along the minus strand of NZ_OY735139.1, from coordinate 3,339,161 downwards.
ATCCCGTCCTCGCCGGTGGCGTAATGCTCCCAGAGTTCGGCCCCCGGCTGGTGGCCGTTTTCCTCCATCCAGAGGACGAAATCCGACCAGGCGGTGCCGAGCCCCTCATAGGGGCCGTGATAGACGGTACAGGCGATCCGGCCCTTCGGCAGGGTGCCGGGACTGACCCTGCCCGAGGGCGCGATGACGGAGGCGACCGGCAGCCCGACCTCGAAATCGAAGATCGCGGGGTCCATGCGAAAGTGCCGTGAAAACCACGGGCCATCAGGCTGAATGCCCTGTGCTGCCAGCACCTCCATCAGTTCCATGCGGCCAGACCCCATCGCCTCGCCGATGGCCGCGCGCGGAATTTCGAAGCGGACGACTGCGGTCAACTGTTCGTCCGCCTCCAGAATGCGCGGTGGCTCAAGCATGGGTCCCGTCCTTCGGTATCAGACCGCCCGTTGCGGCCTCGGGCAAGATCTAAAACGTCCGGCGATTGAAGGAAATCCCTGTTTGGCCTTCTCAGGAAAACAACCGTTCGAAACGCCGGTCCGGCACCAGCCACATGGCCGCCACCACAGCGTAGCAGAACAGCGACCCATAGGGCAGAACGAAGGCGAGCAGCATGCCGACGGCATAGAGGAGGAGCGACAGCTTGCCCTTGCGGTCCGCCTCGAGCGCCCGGGCGAATTCCGAATCGCGGCCATGGTGACGGATCAGGATGCGGGCAAGGATATTATAGGCCATCCCGGCCATCAGCATGTTGAAACCATAGAGCCCGACCGGCAGGGCGGCGAAATGGTTTTCGCCCATGAAGCCGGTGGTAAAGGGCACCAGCGACAGCCAGAACAGCAGATGCATGTTGGCCCACAGCACCCCGCCCTTCACATGGGTGACGGCCTGGAACATGTGGTGGTGATTGTTCCAGTAGATGCCGACATAGATGAAGCTCAGCACATAGGAGACGAAGACCGGATAGAGCGGTGCCAGCGCCTGCCAGTCGCTGCCATGCGCGACCTTCAGTTCCAGCACCATGATGGTGATGATGATGGCGATCACCCCGTCGGAAAAAGCCTCGATCCGCCCCTTGCCCATGCCGCGTGTGTTGCCTGCCATGCCCCGTCCCCATGCTGCCGCCGATATTTACCGCAGGATGGCACAGCCGCCGCCGGATGCAAAGGGCGGGGACAATGGCTGGCCGCAGCGGGGCTCAGCAGGCCTCGCCCAGCAGGCGGGCAATGCCGGGGGCGCCGATGGGAGCCGAAAACAGGAAGCCCTGCGCCTCGACCAGTCCCTGTTCGCGCAGGTAGGCCATCTGGTCGGAGGTCTCCACCCCTTCGGCAACGATGCCGAGATTGAGCGCCCGGGCCAGCGCGATCACCGCACCGGCAATCGTCTTCGTGGCCCTGTCATGCGGCAGCGCGGCGATGAAGGACCGGTCGATCTTCACCTGGTCCATCGGGAAATTGCGCAGCACGTCGAGATTGGAATAGCCGGTGCCGAAATCATCAAGCGAGAGCCTCACGCCGAGCGCCTTGACCGAGGTCATGGTGGCAAAGGCTGCCGCCACGTCCTGCATCAGCGTGTGTTCGGTCAGTTCCAGCTCGAGAAATTCCGGCGCGAGCCCGGTTTCAGCCAGCGCGTCCTGCACCTGATGGATGAAACGCGGATCGCAGAACTGCCGGCCGGAGACATTGACCGCCATGACGACAGGCGGCAGGCCGGCCATCTGCCAGGCCTTGGCCTGGGCACAGGCATGCCGCATCACCCAGTCGCCAAGTGGCAGGATCAGGCCGGTTTCCTCGGCAAAGGGGATGAATTGCAAGGGCGGGATGACGCCGAGCTTCGGATGCCGCCAGCGCACCAGCGCCTCCAGCCCGAGAATGCGGCCCTCTCCCATGTCGACCCGTGGCTGATATTCGAGGAACAGCTGGCCGTCCTCGATGGCCCGGCGCAGCTCGATTTCGCGGCTTGCCTCCTGGCTGACCTTGATCGAGCCCGACCCGTCATAGACACAGAGTGTATCCCGGCCCATTTCCTTGGAACGGTACATTGCCGCATCCGCACTGGCGAGCACGGCTTCGGGCGTTTCGCCATCATCGGGATACCGCGCCACCCCGATGCTGCAGGTGGCAACCATGCTGCGCCCTTCGATCAGCATTGGCACGCCGACCGATTTTCGCAGCTCATGCAGGCGCGGAATGAAATCGGCGTCACCAATCGACTGGTTGCAGCACAGCATGACGAATTCATCGCCGCCAAGCCGCACCACATGGTCGGAGGAGCGGGCAAAAGCCCTGAGCCGCGCCGAAAATTGCCGCAACAGCTCGTCGCCCGCGCCATGTCCGAGGCTGTCATTGACCTGCTTGAAATTGTCGAGATCGAAATAGACGACGCTGACGCGGGTGCCGGACAAGCGGGCCCGGGTCAGGGCTTCGGCCATCAGCTCCTTGAACGAGGCGCGGTTCGGCAGGCCCGTCAGCGTATCGTGATGGGCGAGATAATGAATGCGCTCCTCGGCCCGCTTGCGCTCCAGGGCGATGCCGGCAATGTGGGTGGCAAGGCTGATCAGCATCCGCTCGTCTTCGGTTGGCTCCCGCACCTCGAAGGAATAGAGCGAGAAGGTGCCGAGCACATTGTTCTGCTGGGCAATGATCGGCGTCGACCAGCAGGAGCGGAAGCCGAAATCCGCCGCCAGCCCGCGAAAATTCGCCCAGCGCGGATCGTTCATGATGTCGCTGACCATCTCCGGCTTGCCCGACCAGGCGGCGGTGCCGCAGGAGCCGACCATATTGCCGATGGCAACGCCCTCGATCCGTTCATTATAGGCATCCGGCAGGTTCGGAGCCGCGCCCTTGAACAGCTGGCGACCGGTATCGTCGAGCAGCAGGATCGAGCCATAGATGCCCGTGAGCTGCGATTCGATCAGCAGGACCAGCGCATCGAGGATCTGGCCGAGCGGCTCGCTGCGGGCGATCATCTCGAGAAGATCCGACTGGCCGCGCTGGAGCATTTCCTGCCGCTTGCGCTCGGTAATATCAAGCGAGAAGCCGACAATGCCGGTGGCCTCTCCCGCCTCATTTTTCAGCGACAGTTTGGAGGAGAGATGCCAGGACGGCATGCCGTCCTCTCCGACAAATCTTTCTTCCTGATCGAAAATCGGCTTGCCGCTGCGGATCAGCGCCTGTTCGAGATCGAAAAAGCTTTGCGCATCCGCGGCACTGTAGAAGGCGAAATCGGTCTTGCCCCTGATCTCGTCCAGCGAGGTCGCGCCGAGATTGGCAAGCGTTGCCGAATTGGCATAGACGAAACGGCTCTGGGCATCCTTGACGAAAATCTGGGCGGGAAGCCGTTCCAGCACCGAGCGCAGGAATTCCACCTCGGCTGACAGAAGCTCCGTGCTTTCCGTGACGATCCGGGCACCGGCCAGCGACAGAAGAATGCGGCTGCGTTCACCTGATATCTCGCCCCCCTGCGTCAGACTGCCCAGAAGCATGTCGGCCTTCTGCATTTTCTACCTCTGGTCTGTCCTGTCTGCCGAAGAAAATCGGGAGTGGTCTTGCCGGACATTCTACCCGATGGGTCTTTGTAATTGTTTAAGTCACAAAACCAAGTTGTCTTATCATAATCATGAATAAGTCCAGAGGCGAGGCAAATCCCCGGCAAGCCGTCATTTTGCGGTTCATCCACATGCCGGCGACGAAAAACCAGACAAATTCAGGGTGCGCTGTCTCGACTGTCCGCATCATCAGGACCTCCAATGGAATGCCTCATGATGGCACAACCTTAATGGCATGAAACTTGCGATGACTTCGAGTGAATTGGAGATCGTCCCATGTTGACACGCCGCCTGCTGCTCGGAGTTGCCCTGTCCTCGAGCCTGCCGCTTTTGGCGGGCCCGTCGCGCGCGGGCGATGTGCTGCGGCAAGTGGGCCTGCGCGGCAGCTTCGACATGTCCGGCCATATGGTGATGCCCGACGGGGCCAGCGGCGGCAGCAAGCGTTTTGCCAGCGTGCTGCGGGAAGCCGCGGCCCGTGGCCGTCCGGTCTTCCTGCCGCCCGGCACCTACCGGGTCTCCAGTCTTGACCTGCCCGACAATACGGAAATCAACGGCATTCCCGGCCAGTCGCGCATTGAATATACCGGCGAGGGCCAGCTTTTCACCGGCACCGAATTGACCCGCATAAGACTGTCGGGCCTCACCATCGATGGCGGCAACCGCTTTCTCACCAATGATCCCGGCGGATTGCTGTTCTTCTCGCGCGTGGCGCGGGTGGAGATCGAGAATTGCGACATTCTCGGCGCCGGCCGCAATGGCCTGCATCTGGAAGGCTGCGGTGGCGAGATCCGGCAGAACCATATTTCCGGTGCCGCCGATGCCGGCATCCATGCGGTGGAAAGCCGGTCGCTGGCCATCCGCGACAATGTGGTGACGGGCTGCGGCAATGGCGGCATCCTGGTCCATCGCTTCAAGCCCGCCGAAGACGGCACGATCATCACCGGCAACCGTGTCTCCGGCATCCTCGCCCGTTCCGGCGGCACCGGACAGAATGGCAATGGCATCAACATCTTCCGGGCGCATAATGTCGAGGTCGCCAACAACCACGTCGAGGATTGCGCCTTTTCCGCCATCCGCGCCAATGCCGCCTCGGGCGTGACGATCAGCGCCAACCAGTGCCTGCGCTCCGGCGAGACGGCGATCTATTCGGAATTCGGTTTCGAGGGGGCGGTGGTCTCGGCCAATCTCGTCGACACCGCCGCCAACGGCATCGCCATCGTCAATTTCAACGAGGGCGGCAGGCTCGCCTCGGTCACCGGCAATGTGGTGCGCAACATCACCTCGCCCGGCCCCTACCCCGCCACCGATGGCGGCTTCGGCACCGGCATCAGCGCCGAGGCCGATACCGTGATCGGCAACAATGTCATCGATTCCGTCGCAAAATGGGGCATGCTGATCGGCTGGGGTCCCTATCTGCGCAATGTCGTGGCCTCAGGCAACATGGTGCGCGCCGCCCCGGTCGGCTGCGCCGTCAGCGTCGTGGAGGGGGCAGGCAGTGCGCTGGTTACCGACAACAGCTTTTCCGAGACACCTGAGGCGGCTGTCGCCGGTTTTCGCTGGAAGGACCGGGCAACCGGCGAACTGGCCACGGGCGGCGACACCGGCTTTGCCCAGCTGACCATCGACCACAACCGTTCCTCGTGACCGCCTCGGGCCATCAGATCTTTTGATGGGTCCGCAATTGCCGCATGGTTTTCTTTCACGGTCCGTATCGCTAGCCTTGCCGCTCCCGACCTTCAAGCAGGAGCCCCCATGCTGACGATTTATGGTGTTTACCGGTCCCGTGCCTCGCGCAATTACTGGATGGCGCTGGAACTGGGCCTGCCCTGCACATCCGTGCCGGTCATCCAGGCCCGCCGCATCGATGCGCCCGAGGGGGCGGGTGCGCCGCTCAACACGCTCTCGCCGGAATTTCTTGCCGTCAACCCGATGGGCCAGATCCCGGCGCTGCGCGATGGCGATCTGGTGCTGACGGAATCGCTGGCGATCAACCTCTACCTCGCCCGCAAATATCCGGGCCCCCTCTCCGGCCAGAGCATCGCGGAAGAGGCGGACATGACCCGCTGGAGCTTCTGGGCGGCGAATGAGGTCGAGCCGCACGCCGTCAGGATCGTGCTCGCCCATGATGCGGGCATCGAGCAGACCGAGGAAGGCAAGGTCACCATCGCCATGGCAAGGCGCGGGCTGAAACAGGCCTTTGCCGTGCTCGAACAGCGGCTTGCCGCCACCGGCCATGTGGTTGCCGACCGCTTCACGGTCGCCGACCTCAACCTCGCCGAGGTGTTCCGCTACGCCCAGTCGCAGCAGGACCTGTTCGACGCCTGCCCCAACCTTGCCGCCTGGCTGACCAGATGCCAGTCCCGCCCGGCCTTCAGGGCGATGTTTGAAAAGCGGCTGGCGGAGCCGGAGTGAGGCAAGCCGGAAAAGCCCGGAAGATTACCCCCGCACCCGTTCCAGAAACGCGCCTTCGCGCGGCGGACGGGCGGGAACGTCGATCAGGGCGGGCAATTGTCCTGACCGCGCCCGCTCCGCCATCAGGCGATAGGCATCTTCCAGATGGGCAGTAAGGCGCGGGGTGTCGAAGAGGGGCAGGCGGAAGCGGCTGGTTTCGAGGCTGGATCTGAGATCCGCGAGGCGGGCCGGATCTTCGGCCAGCGTGGCGGCAAGGTCGACAAAGCTGGTGTCGTCGACAGCGACCAGACCGTCGAGCCCCGCCGCCTTCAGCAGGCTTTCGGAGACCCGGGCCTGAAAGGCATGCCCCTTCAGCGTCAGCACCGGCAGGCCCGCCCAGAGCAGGTCCGAGGTCGTGGTGTGGCCGTTATAGGGGAAGGTATCGAGCCCGAGATCGGCGGCCCCGAGACGGGCGATATGGTCCTGATAGCCGACGGCACCGGCAAAATGCACCCTCGCCGCGCCAACGCCCAGCCTTTCCAGCGCCACGAGCAGGTTGTGGCGGGCCGTCTCCATCGGCGCGTAGATCCAGAGCAGCGATTGCGGGATGCGGTCGAGAACGCGGGCCCAGAGGGCGAGCGCCTGGGGGGTGATCTTCTGCACCGCATTGAAGGACGCCAGCACGAAGCCCTGTTCCGGCAGGCCCGCCTCCGCCCGCGTCATTGCGCTCGGCAACGGACGCCGGGCGCTGCCATTTGCCTGGTAGCATTCCGGCAGGCGGCAGAGCTTTTCCTCGAAGAAGGGCACAGCCTCATCCGGCGTCACGACAGGATCGGTAAGCGCATAATCGAAGCCCGCGCCGGTGACGCTGCCGGGATAGCCGAGATAGGTGACCTTCAGCGGCGCATCCGACAGCCGGGCAATGCCCAGCCGGGCATTCATCGTGTGGCCCTTGAGATCGACCAGAATATCGATGTCGCGGGCGGCAATCGCCTCTGCCGCTTCCGCATCGGTGAGCGCCCCGACCGGCACGATGCGCGACAGCACGTCGGGCGGGAAATTCCGCCCCTGCCAGCCGGTCTGGTGCGGCTCGGTATAGCAGAACAGCGTGATCTCGAAGGCGTCACGATCATGCAGCGCCAGCACCTCGTCGAACAGCCGCATGGTGGCGTGTTCCATGAAATCGGCGGAGAGATAGCCGATCTTCAGCCGGGTGCCGGGTGGGGACATGGTGCGGCGGGCGGTGGCCATCGGCAGGGCCGCGACATTGGCGCTGTCGACGCTCGGCAGCGCATTGGTGCGATCATCCGGCGACCACAGCAGCCGGGCCATGGCGGGTTCGGCGGCCCGCACGCTGTCCGCTGCGGCACTGTGCGGCTCCGCCATCAACCGGTCCTGTTCCGCGATCACCGGCATGTCGGCAATCTCGCGCGCCACCACATAGCGGGTGGAGGCGATCATCACATTGTCGGGTTCGCGGGCCAGCACGTCTCCGAGAAAGCCCAGCAGGCCCGCGACATCGCGGATGATGCGCAGGCAATTGATCCGCAGCGCCTGATGATGCGGATTGGCGCTGTCGAGCCGCGGGCCAAGGATGGCTGCGCGGCCATATTGACCATCGGCGAACAAGGCACTGGCATAGTCGAAGGCGAGCGCACTGTCTTCCGGATGCAGTTCCAGCGCCCGATCCCCGAAGGCGATGAGTGCGGCGCGATCCTTGCTGCGGGCAAAGAGGCCCATGGCGAATTTCGCCAGCAGGGCGGCGTTGGCACCGGGAAGCCGGGCCCCAAGGGCAAAGGCACCGGCCGCCTCACGGGTCTGGCCGAGGCGCAAATGGGTATTGCCGAGCAGCGAATAGACCTCCTGGCTGCGCATGGCGGCACTCACCAGCACCTCTTTCAACTGCGTCAGCGCGCGCGGAAAATCGCCACCCTGATAGGATTGAACCGCTTTTTTCAGTACCGCACTCATGCCTGTCCGTTTCCTGCCGCTGCGCCGCAGGATCTAGCACCGGCGCGCTTGCATGAGGCTGGTCAGGCGTGACCAGCGGTCAGTTGCTCGTGGCGCACGATGCGCAGCGCCAGCGACAGGGCAAACAGGGTGACCATCACCAGGCCGGGGATCAGCGTGCCATTGCCGAGCAAGAGGAAGGTGACGAGCAGCTTTTGCAAGGCCGCAACCAGGCCCGCAAGCTCATTCACATGCGCCACCCGGATCAGCATCACCGGCAGGCTTGTGGCGGTGGCGACCACCTGCAGGCAGCAGATCAGCGCGGCAAAACCGGCCACCACGCCCAGCGGCGCGGCCCTGCCCTGCACCGGCATATCCTCATCTTCCAGCGGGAAGCAGAGAAACAGCGCCAGCGCCAGCAGCGCATAGAGTGACGGCGGCAGCAGCAGCAAAAGCGCGTGGATACTGGTTCCGCCGTGCCAGAGCGGCATGTAATCCCGCAGGGCAATGGCAACAGCAAAGGCCCAGACAAGAACCGGGACCAGCCAGAGCGGCGAAAAGCGCAGGTACAAAATGCGCAGGATGAGGCAGCCGACAAGCACCGCCCCTGCAAGCGCGCACAGAACCGGTTTCAGGACGCCCAGCAGCCAGTTGTTGAGTTCAAAACAGCGGGCATCGCCCACCGCACAATCCGACATCGCCACCGTAATCCAGGCGACGCCGTCAAAGGCAAGGAGAAACAGCAAAAACACTGCACTTACAGTTATCAGCCACCAGGCGTAGCGTCCTGCAAACATCACATGTTCCTCAAATAACCGAATATCATATTCGAAATACCAGCCTATCACATCCGGCAGGTTGTGTATCAGAAGCGCTAAAAGATCGTAAAAGAAACTCTAATACATAATAGTTAAACTAATTAGTACATAACACCGGCGAGGCCCTGACCTCGCCCACCACCATGCGGTTCCAGTTGCGCATCGTGTGATTGGCAAGCGCAAGCAGCGCCAATCGCGCCTCGCTGTCTGCGGGGAAGAAGCGGGCAAGGGTGGCAGCGACCATGGATTCGGCGGCGCGGCTGGCCCCATCCTCGCATTTCACCGCAACCGAGATGCCCTGTTCCGGCAACAGCGCGCAATAGACGCCTTCCGCTCCGGTCTTGGCGAAAATCCTGCCCGGAGCTACCTCCATCAGCCGGGTGCAGAAGCGCCGGGTGCCCGCGACATAGAAGGGCTCGGCCATGCAGGCCGCGATGATGCGGCGCGACGCTTGAGCCCGTACCGGCTGAAGCCCCCTGCCCGTCAGCATCCGGCCAAAGCCATCGGCAAGGCTCTGGAGCGGCACCGCATAGGTCGGGATCGAGCAGCCATCGGTGCCGCAATTGTCATGGGCAAGCACCGCGCCGGTCAGCCCCTCCATGATCCCCCGGATTTCCTGCTGCAGCGGATGGTCATAGCCGACATAGCCTGCGGTCTCCATGCCGGAATGGCAGGCGGCGCAGACGAAGCCCGCATGCTTTCCCGAGCAGTTGTTGTGGAGCGCCGTCGGGCGGGCAAGCGTGCGGGCCTGATGGATCAGCGGGTTCTGGTCGAACGACCAGTGGGCCCCGCATTCGAGCGCCCGGGCATCCCGCCCCGCCCGCGCCAGCATCGAGGCCGCAAGTTCGGCATGCAGGTCCTCGCCGCTGTGGGAGGCGGCGGAAAGCGCCAGTTCGCGATTGCCGAAACCATAGGCATCCGCCGCCCCGCTTTCGACCAGCGGCAGCGCCTGCATCGCCTTGCAGGCCGAGCGCGGAAACACCGCCGCCCCGACATCCCCCAGCGCAAGCACCACCTTGCCCTCGCCATCGACGGCCACCACCATTCCCCGATGCCGGCTCTCCACCAGCGCACCACGGGTGACTTCAACGAGAACGGGATTGGACATGGCAAGGCCTCCTGAAGGGATCAGGAGGGAGGTTTTACAGGAACGGCAGGGGGGTGCAAGATGGGTGGGAAGCGGGGCGGGCAATCTGCACTGACCAGCACGGAGACAATACAAACACGACTTCATCAGGTCAAACATACAGAATGGGCGAATTTGCCGAACCCGGCGATCATTCACTCGCGGAATTATGCCATATGTGGCATATTAGTTCGCGCAAGCATGTGAGACCCGCCCAATGTTTCGGGCGCTGGCGTTCTGGAAATCATTTCGAACCATGATGGCGATACCTGTCGTGCTGCCTATACGGTTCGAAAAGAGCGGCAAGGCAACGCCCAAACACGAGATGGAGCTGGTCGAGCGCCGGTTGAAAGTGGCGCAAGACCACTTCAATGAGCAGACACAGGGAAAGCGGGTAGAAAAACATGGTCGACAGCAAACGTGATGACGTCAAGATCGTCGAGGGTTCGGGCGACATTTTTGCGGATCTTGGCATAAAGCTGGATGCCAGGGATCGGCTGAAGATGGAAATTGCCCGTCACATTTCGAATGCGATTGTGGTGAGAAACCTCACCCAGGCGCAGACAGCAGAGATCCTGCAAACCGATCAGGCCAAGGTCTCGAATATTACCCGCGGAAAACTGAAGGATTTCACCGTGGACCGCCTTCTGAATTATCTGATCATGATCGGCATTGACATTGATATGCGCCTCAGCCCGGCAAAACCGCGGCAGGGCCATATCACCGTGCATGCGCCCGCTGCGGCAGCTGGCTAATTCACCTGCTCCCGCCTTCCCCGATGCCAGCTCCTCAGACCTGGCAGCAGCGCCGCGCAAAAACGTCGATCAGGCGGGCGATGCGGGCCGGGGATTCCCAGTGGGGATTGTGGCCGTGGCCTTCGAGCACACGCCGTTCGGCGCGGGCAAGGCCTGCACACAGCATGTCGCCGTGGCGGCTGTCGAACAGGCTGTCTCCGGTGCCGGAAATGGCAAGGCAGGGCACCCGGATTTCCGCCAGCCCCGGGCGCAGGTCCGTGTCTTCCAGAATGGCCAGATAGAGCTGCCAGACGGCGGCGGGCATGGCGGCGGCTTCCTGGCGGACGAGGCCGAGAAAGGCGGGATCGACCGGCATCGGGCCCTGATACCAGAGATCGAAGAAGGGATCGCCGGCATCGACGGGATCGGCAAAGGCGCGGATCGGGTCGAGCATCGCCAGGCCCTCCAGCGCCGGACAGGCACTGCCCGCCAGCGTCACCACGCCGCAAAGGCCGGGCATCTGCCGCGCCGCCAGCGCCAGCGCCAGCATGGACCCGAGCGAATGGCCGACGACAAGGGCGGGCGTGACGCCAAGCACCGCCAGCAGCGCCGCGATATCGTTCGCGACACCGTCGAGTGTCTGCGCCGGTGGCGGGTCGCTGCGGCCATGGCCGGGCAGATCGGGCATGATCAGCCTGTAGCCGCCAAGCGGTCCGAGCAGCGGCGCAAAGCTGCGGCTGGTGTCGGAATAGCCGTGCAGCAGCAACAGCGCCGGCCGGTCACCGCCGGTGTCGATGACGCGGATCAGGCGTCCATCCTGCAGCACCACGGCACGCTTCACGCGGTTCCAGCTGTCAGCCGCCGGTGCCATCAAAGGCCGAGGCTCTTGCGCACCGCCTCAAGGCCCGGCTTGCCATCCGCAGTGGTGACGCCCGCGAGCCATTTTTCCAGCCGCTGGGGCTCGTCGAGAATGGCCTTCTTCGCCGCATCTTCCGGCGACAGCCCGTCATTCATCAGATAGCCCATGCCCTTGTTTTCGAAATCGATGTCGAAGGCGAGGTTCTTCAGCAGCGCCGCGACATTCGGGCATTCCGCCGCATAGCCCTTGCGCACCTGGGTGGAGACGGTGGCGGCGCCGAAATTCGGGCCATAGAACCTGTCGCCGCCGGTCAGGTATTTCATGTCGAAGGCAACGTTCATCGGATGCGGGGCCCAGCCCTGGAAGACGATGAAATCCTTGCTCAGCACATGACGCCTGACCTCGGCCAGCATGCCCTGCTCGCTGGATTCCACCACGTCCCAGCCCTTCAGCCCCAGCGACGGATCGGCCACCGCATCCAGCATCAGCTGGTTGGAACCGGGCTCGATGCCATAGAGCTTGTGGTCGAACCTGTCGGCGAATTTCTGCAGGTCGGCAAAATCATGCACGCCGGCCTCATAGGCATAGGCGGGCACGGCAAAGGTATATTTGGCACCGACCAGATTGGTGGCGAGCTTTTCCACCGTGCCATCGGCGAGAAAGCTTTTGGCATAGGTGATCATTGCCGGGTCCCAATAGCCGAGGAACACGTCGAGATCGCGGTTCTTCAGGCTGAGATAGATGACATCGACGCCGAGCAGCGAGGATTTGGCGTCATAGCCGAGCCCCTTCATCAGCGTCAGGCCGACGCCTGTGGTGAAGGCGAGATCGTTCCAGCCGGGTTCGGCCATGCGGATCTGCCGACAACTTTCCGCTTCCGCCGCCCGAGCGCCCACCGGCAAAAGCGCCGCCCCCGCCAGCAACACAGCCGCCAGACCCCGTCCTGTCCTCGTCATGCCCATGCTTGCCTCCCCTTGCTGCCACAGGTCCTGTGGCCATAGCTATCCTGAATTTGACCCATTGGATCATAAATTGTCCCACTGGTCAATTGTTGATCTTTTTGGTCAGGGCGTTCATGTAATACCAGAGATCATTGATAGGAACCCATTGGCCGGTCCAATGGGTTCCTATCAATGATCTCTGGTATAATGGCAGGGGTCACGGATCGGCCAGGTTGCGGTCAGGGACCGCTGGCATCAGCGCAGGATCATCTCACGGGCGGGAAAGAGCGGGCATGAAACTGTCAAGGATCAGTGAAATCAGGCGTCACGAGCTGCGCCGGGCAGCCTTCGAGATCCTGCAGACGGAAGGCGTGGCGGGCACGACGCTGGAAAAGGTGGCAAGCCATGCCGGCGCATCGAAAGGCATCGTGCTGCATTATTTCCGCAACAAGCAGGAGCTGTTCGAGCAGGCGATGCGCGAGGCCAATGCGGCGCTGCGCATCGCCGTGGTCGAGCGGCTCCGGCAGGCGAAAACGCCGCGCGAGCGTGTGCTGGCGATTGTCGAGGGGAATTTCGAGGCGTCGTTCTTCAAGCCGTCAATCAGCCATGCCTGGCTGTCGCTCCTGGCCGAAGTGCCGCGCGAGCCGCAGCTGGCACGGCTGCAAAAGGTGTTCCACGCCCGCATGCGCTCCAATCTCATCTCGGCGCTGGTCGAACTCGTCAGCCGACCGGAGGCCGAGGCACTGGCCACGGGCATCAGCGCCCTGGTCGACGGCCTCTGGCTGCGGCTCGGACTGGATTCCAGCTCCATCACCCGCGAGGAGGCCATCGCCCAGATCACCCGTCATGTGGAGATGAGCCTTTCCGGTGCGTGATGCCGGGCGGGGGGCTGCCATCCGTGCCATTGTTATGGACGCAAGGGGCGAGACCTTCGTGCAACGATCCGTTCGTCGCCGGGATCGGCGGCGGCTTCAGGAACGCGGTCAAGACTTGTCAGCGCGGCTTCGACATTTCCGCGGGCCGCCCGATGTTTCAGTTCCATGATGGCCCGTCTGTGACCGATGCCGTCGGCGATGAAGGCTGACAGCAGATGGTTCAGCGACACATTGTCTTCCGCGGCTGCCCGCTTTGCTTCTTCCATGACATGATCCGCCAGTCTCAGGGGATAGCTGCGCATGTCTTCTGTCTCCTTTCAGTCAGGTGATATCGCATGCGATATCATGTCAAGCGGGGGCTGGGGGGATGGATTTTGGCAAGCGGTTCTGAATATTCGCAAAACGCCCCGGTTTCGACGGCAGGCCCCAAAATATTTCCCCCTGCCCGCCATTCCATGGCTTGCGCTGCGGCCTTGCTCCGGGCGAGGTAGGCGCGGCGGAAAAGCGGGAGGTGACATGGATCAGCCGGCAGAGCAGGCGGGAGAACGGGCGGGAGAACGGGCGCGGTTCTCGGATATCTTTGCCCCGCACCATCTCGGCGCGACGCTGATGCTGGGGGGTGGCATCGCGCTGCATGCGGTGGAGGTCTATATTTCCACCACCATCCTGCCTTCGGTGGTGCGCGATATCGGCGGGCTTGAGCTGTTTGCCTGGGCGACAACGCTGTTTGTGGCCGCCTCGCTGCTCGGCTCGGTCTTCATCACCGCCCGGCCACGCGGCATCAGCCTGCGGCAGGCCTATGGGATCGGGTCCTTCTTCTTCGGCCTCGGCTCGCTTGCCTGCGCCATCGCACCGTCGATGGGGCTGATCATTGCCGGGCGTGCCGTGCAGGGGTTTGGGGCGGGGCTGATCGTGGCGCTTGGCTATGCCTTCATCCGCCATGCCTATCCCGAACGGCTGTGGAGCCGGGTGTCGCCGCTCTATGCCGGCGTCTGGGGGGCGGCGACCTTCATTGGCCCGTCGCTGGGGGGCCTGCTGGCGGACGGCCATCTCTGGCGCTATGCCTTTGCCATTCCCCTGCCCTTCACCGTGATCATGGCGCTGGCCGCGCCAAGGCTGCTGCCGGAAGCACCCGATGACCGCGGCGACATCTCCGTGCCGCTGCCGCAGATCCTGATGATGGTGGCAACCGTCGTGCTGCTGTCGCTCGCGGGTTCGGCCGCCACGCCGCTGCTCCGGGCGCTCTGGCTTGGCCTGGCGGTTGCGGCCGGGGTCGCGGTGCTTGTCGCGGAAAGCCGGCTGAAGACCCGGCTGTTTCCCGAAGGCGCGACCCGGCTTTCGACGCCGCTCGGGCTGATCTATGCCTATATGCTGCTGGTGCTGCTGGTGCTGTCCGCCGATATCTACATCCCCTATTTCCTCCAGGAACTGCATGGCGTGCCGCCGCTGGTCTCCGGCTATCTGGTGGCGCTGATCGCGCTCGGCTGGACCGGTGGCGCTTTCCTCACCACCCATTATTCCGGCAAGAAGGCGGTGCTGACCATTGCCGCCGGGGCGATCATCGAGGTGCTGGGCACGGCAAGCCTCGTCTTCACCCTGCCGGTCTTCGACCCCTCGGCAAACCTGCTGCTGGTATCGGCCATCGCGCTCGGCATATTTGCCATGGGTGTCGGGGTCGGCGTCTGCTGGGCGCATCTGGTCGGCATGGTGATCCGGCTGGCGCGCGACGACGAGAAGGACCGGGCATCCGCCGCCATCACCATGATGCAGTCGCTGGGGGCGGGCTTTGGCGCAGCCCTTGCGGGTGTCATTGCCAATTCCACCGGGCTGATCGATCCGGGCGGCATTGAGGGCAATATCAGCGCCGCCTTCTGGCTGTTCCTGCTCTTCACCCTGCCCTCGTTTGCCGCCCTCCTGGCGGGCCTGTCGCTGACCCGCAAGCTGTCTGCCTGAGAGAGCTTGGTATTACGTGACAGCGGCAACTCGGCTATAGATCCACGCATGGATCAGAACCCGGCCGATTCCACCCCCTCCTCCGCCGCTGGTGGCCTGCTTGCGAGCCTTGGCCCCGGTCTTGTCACCGGCGCTGCCGATGATGATCCGAGCGGCATTGCCACCTATAGCCAGGTCGGCGCGCAATTCGGCTATGGCCTTTCCTGGACGCTGGTGTTCAGCTTTCCGCTGATGGCGGCGATCCAGGCGGTGAGTGCGGAAATCGGCTGCGTCACCGGCTATGGCATCGCGCAAAACCTGCGCCGCCATTATCCGCGCTGGCTGCTGCGCCTGGTGGTGCTGCTGCTGATCATCGCCAATGTCTTCAATCTCGGGGCCGATCTCGGGGCGATGGGCGCGGCCCTGCGGCTGATGGCGGGTGGGCCGGAGCTGGTCTATACCCTGCTGTTCGGGGCAATCTGCGTGCTGGCAGAAGTGTTCATCAGCTACGACACCTATGCCCGCATCCTGAAATGGGCGACGCTGTCGCTGTTTTCCTATGTGGCGGTGGTGTTTGCCAGCCATGTGCCGCTCTCCGAGGCGCTGCAAGGAGCGCTGATCCCCAGCCTGAGCTTCGATGCCCCGCACATGATGGCGCTGGTCGCGGTGCTCGGCACCACCATCAGCCCCTATCTGTTCTTCTGGCAGACGGGTCAGGAGGTGGAGGAGCTGCACCGAAGGCATGTGAAGCCGCTCTGCATCACCCCGAAAAGCGCCGGCCCGGAGCTTGCCCGCATCCGGCTCGACACGATCAGCGGCATGGGCATTTCCAACCTGATCGCGCTGTTCATCGTGATGTCGACCGCCGCCACCATGCATGCCCACGGGATCACCGACATCAAGACCTCGGCGGAGGCCGCCGAGGCGCTCCGGCCGATTGCCGGCACCTTCACCTTCGCGCTGTTTTCCTGCGGCATCATCGCCACCGGCCTCCTCGCCGTGCCGGTGCTGGCGGGCTCGACCGCTTATGCGGTTTCCGAAACCTTCGGCTGGGTGGAAGGGCTGAACCGCCGCCCGCGCGAGGCCAGGGCCTTTTATGCGGTGATCGCCCTTGCCACCTTCGGCGGCGTGTTCCTGAACTTCACCCCGGTCGATCCGGTCAAGGCGCTCTACTGGAGCGCCGTCATCAACGGCGTGCTGGCCGCGCCGCTGATGGTGGTGATGATGCTGGTCGCCACCAATCGCCGCGTCATGGGCCGCCTGACGCTGAGCCGCCCGCTGCTTCTGGCAGGCTGGCTGGCAACCGCCGTGATGGCGGCGGCAACCCTTGCCTTCTTCGCCTTTTCCGCCTGATCTCCCGAAGTTTGTCAGGGGCATGCTGAACCGGACAAACTCCGGCGGTTCAGTGCTTCAGGATGATCTTGCCGATATGGGTGCCGGATTCCATCAGCCGGTGCGCCTCGACAACCTGCGCAAAGGGCAGGACGCGGTGGATGACCGGGGCGACGGTGCCCGCGTCCAGCAGCGGCCAGACCTCTTCGAGCAGTTCGTCGCGGATCGCCTGCTTTTCGGCCACCGTGCGCGGGCGCATGGTCGAGCCCGTCACCATCAGGCGCTTCACCATGATCGGCGTCAGGTCGAAGCCCTCGATCTTCGCGCCGCCGAGAAAGGCGATGATCGACAGGCAGCCATCGCGGGCGAGCGAGGCGATGTTCTTGTCGAAATAGGGGGCACCGATCATGTCGAGGATGGTGTCGACGCCGCGCCCTGACGTTTCCGCCTTCAGCACTTCGGCGAAATCCTCCTCGCGGTAATTGATCGCCCTGACCGCGCCGAGCGAGGTGCAGACGGCGCATTTTTCCGCCGAACCCGCGGTCGTGTAGACCGTCGCGCCAAAAGCTTTGGCGAGCTGGATGGCGGTGGTGCCGATGCCCGAGGTGCCGCCATGGATCAGCACCGTCTCGCCCTCGGTCAGGCCCGCCATCTGGAAGAGATTGGCCCAGACGGTGAAGAAGGTTTCCGGCAGGCCCGCCGCCCTGACCGCGTCATAGCCCTTCGGAAAAGGCAGCGCCTGGGTGGAGGGCACCGTGCAATATTCGGCATAGCCGCCGCCATTGGCAAGGGCTGCCACCTGGTCGCCGGGCCTGAAGCGGGTGACGCCTTCGCCAACCGCCACCACCTCGCCCGCGACCTCGAGGCCAAGCACCGGGCTTGCATCCCGGGGCGGCGGATAGGCCCCCGTCCGCTGCAGCATATCCGGGCGGTTGACGCCCGAGGCCCCGACCCGCACCAGCAACTCGCCCGGCTTTGCAACAGGCAGCGGACCGCGCGCCATCTGCATCGCTTCCGGCCCGCCCGGAACAGGCAGGGCGACATAGGACATTTCGTTCGGCAAGGTCATGAAGAATGCTCCGGTCTCGGGGAGGATGGCAAAAGTCCCCCTCTCCATAAAGGCCGAAGTCTTCGGTTTTTCAAGCGGGAACCGACGCGACATCAGGACGCTGCGGTGTTCGGCCCCTTTTCCCCACCCTGATCACGCCAGGCCCTGCACGAGCCCCGGCACCTCGGTCGTGCCCCTGTCGTCACAGGGAGAACTGAGCCTGCCGAACACCAGACCATAGGGGCTTTTCTTCGACTGGCTTTTGAGCTCCGCGATCCGGCGGCTGACGGCGGCGAGATCGGACAGCACCTCGCCTTCCGGCACTTCCAGCACGGCGATGGAACAGCGCAGCAGCGGGAAGAAGGCCGGTTCGCCCGCCCGGTCCAGCGCCTCGATGCCGAGCCGTTGCTGGTCCTGGGCGCTGTAGAGGCTGCAGGCATCCGTGCTGAAATCCTCGATCAGCCGGGCCAGTGTCGCATGCAGTGCGGCGGGGTCCATGTCCGCCGTGCCGATGAAGAAATCATCACCGCCGATATGGCCGAGAAAGGCGGTTTCGGCGAGGAAGGACCGGCGCATCAGCGCGGCAAACAGCGAGATCGCCATGTCGCCGCGCGAGAAGCCGTAGACATCGTTGAACGGCTTGAAATGGTCGAAATCGCCGTAGCAGAAATGCCGGAGGCGACCGGTATCGCGGGCGCGGGCCAGAAGATAATCGTGGATCGCATTGTTGCCGGGAAGGCCGGTCAGCGGGTTCTGGTCGCGCGCATGCTTCAGCTGCTTGTCGTTGAAGAGCCTGACCATGGCGGCAGGCGAGACCACCCCGGCATAGCGCAGGTTTTCGGTGAGCAGGATGCAGTCATTGCCTTCGAGATTGGTGAAGATCGAGGCCAGCTGATCGGCATCCGCGTCGAGCCCGATCACCGGGGCCGCTTCGACGAATTCCCCTATGGAACGGCGGTAGAAGGGGTTGGACAGCAGATCGCGCCCGAAGGGCTGGTAGATATAGGCCTTCAGCGCCTGTTCGCGGATGACACCGCGCGGTTCGCCATTGGCGTTCAGCACCGGAAAGAAGGTCTGGCTGGGATTGCTGCGAAACAGCTGGAAGACAAAATCGAGGCTCACCCCTTCCGGGATCGCCGGGATCACCTCCATCTGCCGCCGGATCAGCGCCTCGTCGCTCTGGCCCGCTGCCGAGCGGGTGACGCCGAGGGCGGGCAATTGGGGATAGGACTGGCGCAGGTCGGCGATTTCGAGCGTCGGGCGGGCAATGAACCAGCCCTGCACGAGATCGGCACCGAAATCCCGGCAGGCCAGAAACTCCGCCTCCGTCTCCACCCCTTCGGCAATCACCCGGATGCCGAGCGCATGGGCCATGGTGACGGTGTTCTTGAACAGATGCCGCTTGCGCGGATTCTGGTCGATGCCGCTCACCATGTGGCGGTCGATCTTGAGATAGTCGACCTGATAGTCGCACAGCAGGTTCATCTCGCCATGCCCGGCGCCGTAATCGTCGATGGCGAGCTTGAAGCCCGCCTGGCGCATGTAGGTCACAAGGGCGGCAAATTCCGGCACGCTGGTATTGTCGAAGCGCTCGGAAAGCTCGAAGCAGACGGAGGATGGCGGAATGCCGGTGGCGCGCATGTGGCTGAGCAGGCTGTCGGCCAGCTCCTCGCCATGGGCAATCAGCCGCACGTCGAGATTGAGGAACAGGGTCGCCGACTGGAAGGACGGGATGGTGGCAAACATGCTCAGCGCCCGCGCCGACAGCATCTGCTCGACCGGCAGCAATTGCCCGTTGCGCTCGACATGATCGAGAAAATCGAGCGGCGAGGAAAAGCCGAGACGATCATGACCGCGCAACAGCGATTCATAGCCGAAGACCGCGCCGGAGCCACTCTCCACGATAGGCTGGAAGGCATTGGCTGCCACCAGCTTGGCAAGGGTGACGAGATCCTGCCCCGCAAACAGGCGAAGCAGGTCAGCGGGCGCGCTGGGGGCAATCGTCATCTCTGGGCTCCGGGACTCATAAGGTAAAGAACATTCCCGGATAGTAAATATGAATATTCTGA
Source organism: uncultured Gellertiella sp. (assembly GCF_963457605.1). Taxonomy (GTDB): domain Bacteria; phylum Pseudomonadota; class Alphaproteobacteria; order Rhizobiales; family Rhizobiaceae; genus Gellertiella. The sequence goes on along the minus strand of NZ_OY735139.1, from coordinate 3,319,545 downwards.
ATAATCAGTAGCTTCGTCCATGAAATTTTTATGACACGGCTCTCTCAGGCAATCCGCCGCAATGCCAGCGCCAGGGCGATCAGGCTGAAGCCCTGGATCATCAGGTCGACGGAGAGGAAGATGCCGAGCACCCAGAGGCTGCTTGCCGGCCAACAGCAGCCCGAGCGCCGCAAACCAGCCCCATTTCGAACCGGGCGCGAAGCCCGTGGGCAGACCGCCGCCAGTATGGATATTGGTCATCGTATCTCTCCGGGATTGCAGATCTGGTTATGGATGAAAATGGTGGGCTGCCCCCGGAAATGAAAAGAGAAGAGGTCGCGACCGGTGGTCGCAGAACAGGGCCCGGCAAATGCCCATACGCAAAAGAGGCAGCCAGGGGATAACCGGCCGCCTCTTCCTCATCCATCTCCCGAACCGAGTTCAGGAGCCGGAATTTTTCACGGGTTCACTTCGCCGGGGTAACGGCCGTTGCAACGTTCTTCTTGTTGGCAACGTCGAAGGTCACCGTAACCTTCTGGCCGATCTTCAGGCCCTTGACCTTGAGCTTGGGAGAGAAACTATAGGTCTGGCCATCGCTGAGCTTCAGCATGTGCGGGGATACCGCCGTGATGCTGCCACTGGATGTGGCGGCAAAGGCGGCAGACGATGCGCCGACGGCAGCGACAAGCACGAATGAAGTCAGAAGTTTCCGCATGGTGTCTATCCTCGAAAGGTTATGGAACGGGTGAAGTCCGGGAAGGATGCGGGGCGGGCGGGTGGAGTTTCCCCCCCGGCATCCTTCCAAGCTTCGAGGCAGACGCTAAACCGCTGATTTCGTGCGTTCAAATTAAAGATACTTAATGTTGGCGCGGGGCATTTTTCCGCGCTTTCGCCATATTCGGGGACAGCATTGACCGCGTCGCCACCAAATCCGCACAATCGAAGCCAGCCATTCACACTCTCGCCTGCTTCACCGGTCAGCGCAGGTAATCGACATCCTTGATCACGCGGCGCGCGCCAATTTGGACATAAATGATCCGCACCATGGTGCCGGTCATGAACCCGTCAAGGCTGAGGTCCTGTTCCCGGGGAAAAACATAGGTCCTGCCATCGCTGAGCAGGATCATGGTGCGGGTGATGAGAAGGATGGTGCCACCCACCCATTCCCGCTTTGCCGATGCTCCGGCAAGGCCGGGCAATGGCAGCAAGAGGCTGAGGGCAAGGCACAGGCGGGCGAAAATACGCATCAGAAATCCGGCCATGGTCGAGACGAAAAAATCCTGGCAAAAATGGCAGACGGCGTGAGCCGCCCCGGTCTTTGACAAGCGCATTCTAATGCAGCGACCCCTGCCCCGCAAATCACGAATGCTGAAGAGGACCGGGGCAACGTCACCTCCCCATTTTCCGCCTTTTTTCGCCCCCTTTGAAACTGCCTGTTGACCACGCTCCCCGCCGGTTCAGATTTTTGTTGATTGATGCGTCAATTAAAAATAATCTGGCTTCTATCAAGGGATGAGCAGATGCCGAAAACTGGAATGGAACCGATCCGCCGCAAGGCGCTGGTGGATGCCGCGCTGAAGGCGATCGGCGATCACGGCTCGCTGTCCGTCACCATGTCGGAAATCGCCCGTCAGGCGGGCGTCTCGCCTGCCCTTGCCCATCACTATTTCGGCAGCAAGGAACAGCTGCTGATCGAGACCATGCGCTCGCTGCTGCGCCAGCTGCATGACGAGGTGGTGGACGAGCTGAAGCGGGCCGAAACCCCGCGCGCCCGGCTGTCGGCGATCATCCGCACCAATTTCAATGCCGGGCAGTTTGCGCCTGCGACGATTGCCGCCTGGCTTGCCTTCTATGTCGAGGCGCAGCGCTCGGAAGAAACCCGGCGGCTGCTGGTCGTCTATGCTCGCCGCCTGCATTCCAATCTCCATGGGGCGCTGAAGGCGCTGGTGCCCGGCGAGGATGCCCGGCGGATTGCCGAGGGCACCGCCGCGATGATCGACGGGCTCTATATCCGCCAGGGACTGCGCTCGGCCCCTGTGAGCATCGAGGCCTCGATCAGCCTGACCGAGGATTATCTGAATGCGCAGCTGTCACGCTGCGGGCACAAGGGGATGAGGGCATGACACGGCGACCGGATATCCTGATCATCATGGTGGACCAGCTGAACGGGACCTTCTTTCCCGATGGTCCGGCCGATTTCCTGCATGCGCCGAACCTGAAGGCGCTGGCCCGCCGCTCGGCCCGGTTCGTCAACAACTATACGTCCTCGCCGCTCTGCGCGCCCGCCCGCGCCTCCTTCATGGCCGGGCAATTGCCGAGCCGCACCCGCGTCTATGACAATGCCGCCGAATATGTGTCCTCGATCCCGACCTATGCCCATCACCTGCGCCGCGCCGGCTATTACACGGCGCTGTCGGGCAAGATGCATTTCGTCGGGCCGGACCAGTTGCACGGTTTCGAGGAGCGGCTGACGACCGACATCTATCCCGCCGATTTCGGCTGGACGCCGGATTACCGCAAGCCCGGCGAGCGGATCGACTGGTGGTATCACAATCTCGGTTCGGTGACCGGGGCGGGTGTCGCCGAGATCACCAACCAGATGGAATATGACGACGAGGTCGCCTTCCTCGCCAACCAGAAGCTCTATCATCTCGCCCGCGAGAAAGATGACGACAGCCGCCGCCCCTGGTGCCTGACCGTCTCCTTCACCCATCCGCACGATCCCTATGTGGCGCGGCGGAAATTCTGGGATCTCTACGAGGATTGCCCGCATCTTCAGCCCGAGGTCGGGGCCCTCGCCATGGATCGGCAGGACCCGCATTCGCTGCGGCTGATCCATGCCTGCGACTACGACAATTTCAATGTCACCGAAGAGGACATAAGCAACAGCCGCCGGGCCTATTTCGCCAATATTTCCTACATCGACGAGAAGGTCGGCGAACTCCTCGACACGCTGGCCCGCACCCGGATGCTCGACAATACGCTGATCCTGTTCTGCTCCGACCATGGCGACATGCTGGGCGAGCGCGGCCTGTGGTTCAAGATGAACTTCTTCGAGGGCTCTGCCCGGGTGCCGCTGATGATTGCCGGTCCCGGCATTGCCCCCGCCACGCTCCGGACACCGGTTTCCAATCTCGACGTCACCCCGACGCTTGCCGATCTCGCGGGCATCTCGATGGATGAGATCATGCCCTGGACCGACGGCATGAGCCTGACCGGGATGATCGATGGCGGCGCGCGGGCGGCACCGGTGCTGATGGAATATGCCGCCGAAGGCTCCTATGCGCCGCTGGTCGGCATCCGGTCCGGAAGATGGAAATATGTGCATTGCACGCTCGACCCCGACCAGCTTTACGACCTTGAGGCCGACCCGAAGGAACTTGCCAATCTGGCGGCTGATCCCGCCCATGCCGAAGTGCTTGCCGATTTCGTCCGCCAGCGCCAGGCGCGCTGGGACATGCAGGCCTTTGACGCTGCCGTGCGCGAAAGCCAGGCGCGGCGCTGGGTGGTCTATGAGGCGCTGCGCAACGGGGCCTATTACCCATGGGACCACCAGCCGCTGCAAAAGGCCTCCGAGCGCTACATGCGCAATCACATGGACCTGAACATTCTCGAAGATTCCAAACGTTATCCAAGGGGCGAATGATGCGCGCACAACCGAAGGCCAGCCATTTCATCGATGGCGACTATATAGAAGACGATAAGGGCTCCGTCATCGAGAGCATCTACCCCGCCACCGGCGAGGTGATTGCCCGCCTGCATGCGGCAACGCCTGCCATCGTCGAGAAGGCGATTGCGGCGGCGAAACGCGCCCAGCCCGCCTGGGCGGCGATGAGCCCGACGGCACGCGGCCGGATCCTGAAGCGGGCCGCCGAGATCATCCGCGAACGCAACCGCGAACTGTCCGAACTCGAAACGCTCGATACCGGCAAGCCGATCCAGGAAACCACGGTGGCCGATGCCACGTCGGGGGCCGACAGCCTGGAATTCTTCGGCGGCATCGCGGCCTCGGCGCTGAACGGCGACTATATCCCGCTCGGCGGGGACTTTGCCTATACCAAGCGGGTGCCGCTCGGCGTCTGCGTCGGCATCGGCGCGTGGAACTATCCGACCCAGATCGCCTGCTGGAAGGGCGCTCCGGCGCTGATCACCGGCAATGCCATGGTGTTCAAGCCGTCGGAAAACACCCCGCTCTGCGCCCTGAAGATCGCCGAAATCCTGATCGAGGCCGGCCTGCCGAAGGGGCTTTACAATGTCATCCAGGGCGACCGCACCACCGGTCCGCTGCTGGTCAACCACAGGGATGTCGCCAAGGTATCGCTGACCGGCTCGGTGCCGACCGGCCGCAAGGTCTATGAGGCCGCCGCCGCAGGTCTTCGCCATGTGACGATGGAACTCGGCGGCAAGTCGCCGATCATCGTCTTCGACGATGCCGATATCGACAGCGCCATCGGCGGCGCGATGCTCGGCAATTTCTACTCGACCGGCCAGGTCTGCTCGAACGGCACCCGCGTCTATGTCCACAAGGCGATCAAGGCGGAATTTCTGAAGCGGCTGAAGGCCCGTACCGAGGCCATCCTGATCGGCGATCCGATGGAGGAGGCAACCCAGCTCGGCCCGATGGTTTCCCATGCCCAGCGCGCCAAGGTGCTGGACTATATCGCCAGGGGCAAGGCGGAGGGCGCGACGCTTGTGACCGGCGGCGGCATTCCGAACAATGTCACCGGCGAGGGCTTTTACATCCAGCCGACGGTCTTTGCCGATGTCACCGACGACATGACCATCGCGCGCGAGGAAATCTTCGGGCCGGTGATGTGCGTGCTCGATTTCGAGGACGAGGCGGATGTCATTGCCCGGGCCAATGACACGGAATTCGGCCTCGCCGGCGGCGTGTTCACCGCCGACATCACCCGCGCCCACCGCATCGTCGACCAGCTCGCGGCGGGCACGCTGTGGATCAACGCCTATAATCTCTGCCCGGTCGAAATCCCCTTCGGCGGTGCCAAGCAATCCGGCTTCGGCCGCGAAAACTCGGCAGCCGCCCTCAACCACTACAGCGAACTGAAGACGGTCTATGTCGGCATGGGGCCGGTGCAGGCACCTTACTGAGGGGTGGGGGGCACCCCCCGGCACAACAACACGCAGGCACACGGACACAGAGGGGCACATCCATGAATCAGGCAGATTTCGTTATCATCGGCTCCGGCTCGGCAGGCTCGGCGATGGCCTGCCGGCTGTCGGAAGATGGCAGGCATTCGGTCATCGTGCTGGAATTTGGCGGCAGCGACATCGGGCCTTTCGTGCAGATGCCGGCGGCGCTGGCCTATCCGATGAACATGGACCGCTACAACTGGGGCTACATGAGCGAGCCCGAGCCGCATCTCAACAACCGCCGGATGATCGCGCCGCGCGGCAAGGTGATCGGCGGCTCCTCCTCGATCAACGGCATGGTCTATGTGCGCGGCCACGCGGAAGACTTCAACCGCTGGGACGAGATGGGAGCGCGCGGCTGGTCCTATGCCGATGTGCTGCCCTATTTCAAGCGGATGGAACATTCCCATGGCGGCGAGGAGGGCTGGCGCGGCACCGATGGCCCGCTGCATGTGCGCCGCGGCGAGATCGCCAATCCGCTCTACCGCGCCTTTCTCGATGCCGGCCGCCAGGCAGGCTTTCCGGTCACTGAAGACTATAATGGCCGCCAGCAGGAAGGCTTCGGCCTGATGGAGCAGACGAGCCACAATGGCCGCCGCTGGTCCACCGCCAACGCCTATCTGCGCCCGGCGCTGAAGCGCCCGAACTGCCGCCTGATCCGCTGCTATGCCCGCAAGGTGGTGATGGAGGGGACACGTGCCGTCGGCGTCGAGGTGGAAATCGGCGGCAGGATCGAGGTGATCCGCGCCCATCGCGAGGTGATCGTCGCCGCCTCCGCCTTCAACAGCCCGAAGATCCTGCTGCTTTCCGGCATCGGCCCCGCCCGGCATCTGCAGGAGATGGGCATTCCCGTCGTGGCCGACCGGCCGGGAGTCGGGCAGAACCTGCAGGACCATCTGGAATATTACCACCAGATCAAGGCCACCAAGCCGGTGTCGCTGCATTCGAAGAACAACTGGTTCTGGATGGGGATTGTCGGCGCGCAGTGGCTGTTCTTCAAGAAGGGTCTCGGCACCTCCAACCAGTTCGAGGCCGCAGCCTTCATCCGCTCGGCGGCAGGCATCAAATGGCCCGACATCCAGTATCACTTCCTGCCGATCGCCATTTCCTATGACGGCAAGTCGGCCGCCGATGGCCATGGCTTCCAGGCCCATGTCGGCTACAACATGTCGAAGTCGCGCGGCTCGGTGACGCTGCGCTCGCCCGACATGCGCGATGCGCCGGTGCTGAAGTTCAACTACATGAGCGACGAGGAAGACTGGGTAAAGTTCCGCCACGCCATCCGCGTCACCCGCGAGATCTTCGCGCAGAAGGCCTTCGATCCCTATCGCGGCGAGGAGATCCAGCCCGGCAACCGGCTGCAGAGCGACGACGAACTGGACGGCTTCCTGCGCGAGCATCTGGAAGGGGCCTATCACCCCTGCGGCACCTGCAGGATGGGATCGGTCAGCGATCCCATGGCGGTGGTCGATCCCGAAACAAGGGTGATCGGCGTCGAGGGCCTGCGCGTTGCCGACAGCTCGATCTTCCCGCATGTCACCTATGGCAATCTCAACGGCCCCTCGATCATGACCGGCGAAAAGGCCTCCGACCATATCCTCGGCAGGCAGCCCCTGCCCCGCTCCAACCAGGAACCCTGGATCAACCCGCGCTGGGAGGTCAGCGACCGCTGATACCCCGGGAATGCCGGTGCAGGGGCCGTCTTCTGCCCCCTGCACCGGCAGGCAAGGCGTCCAGAATCCGCATAGTGATAATTATATTTAGAAATTATACTTATTAATATAGTATATCTGGATTCTATACATATTGACCGGAATCATCTCTCCCAATATACTGATTCTTATTGGGGAGATGCGAATCGTGGCAACAATAGTGGTGGAACTTTCCGAGGATGCGGCTGGTCGGCTGGACCGCATCGCGCGCACCAGTCTGGTGCCCCGCGCCATTCTGGCGGGGCGCGCCATCGAGTATTTCGTCGACAATGAAGAGTGGCAGGTGGGCGAGATCGCCTCCGGCCTGTCGGATGCGCTTGAGGGCCGGTTTGCCTCGGAAGAGGACGCCTCCACCCTGTTTCGCGCCTATCTGGAGTAGGAGATGGCGCGGGGAACACGGGTGCGCTGGACGGAAAAGGCGCTGAAGCGGTTGCGGTTCATCGGCAATTTCAAATCGAAGGAGAACCGCGCCTCTGCCGCCGCCCTCATCACCCGGGTCCGCCATGCGGCGCTGACACTTGCCGAGCAGCCGGAGATCGGCAAGGCCGGAAGGATCGCCACCACCCGCGAACTCGCCTTCCCCGACCTGCCCTACAGCCTCGCCTACCAGATCACCCCTGAAGGCATCGACATCCTCGCCCTTATCCCGACGGCAAGGCAATGGCCGCTGGTGATGTGAGGGGAGCCGGACTGGCCTGAAACAATGACTATCCCCAGGGCGGATATTTCAGTTTCGACGATATTCGAGGGCGGAGGAAAAAATGATGGAAATCCAGACCATCTTTACTTTCAGCCTGGCGTTTTTCGTCTTTGCTGCCAGCCCAGGCCCTGACAACCTCACAATTCTCTCGAAAACGGTCTCATCTGGCCCAGCGCAAGGTATCGCTTACGGTATAGGCGTCGTGTGCAGCATTTTCCTGTTTGTGATTTTCACGGCAATCGGCTTCAATGCACTCGCGCGATACATGAACGAAAATTTACGGTTCATTCAATATGTCGGTGCCCTGTATCTGGTCTATTCGGGCGTCATGATGTGGCGCTCAAAATCCGACATCAAACCACGGGTGATGCGTGGCGGCATCGTCCGGTTGCTTTTGACTGGCTTCCTCCTGAACATATCCAATCCGAAAATGCCGATTTTCTACCTTGCCCTGTTGCCGGGCATTCTCGGGATTCGCCCATTGACCCTTGCTGATACTATTGAACTGCTGACGATCATCACCCTTGTTGAAGTGATTGCAATCGGAGCACACGTCTATGTCGGACATAGAGCGAAATCCGCCCTGGCCGATCCGAAGAAAATCGGTGCGCTCAATCGGGGGGCAGGAGCGTTAATGATTGGAGCAGGAGTTCTCGTCGCGAGCCGATAATCTCCCGCCCCTCACGCCTCTTCCGCCACCGCCTCGTCCACCAGTGTCACCCCGTCGGCGATGGTGGAGGAGAACAGGACGGCGCGTTCGGCTTCGGCGACGCGGGCAAAGACGTGGCGGATTTCGCAGGAGACCTCGCCGTCGCAATCGTCGCAGCGGCGATAGGCGGTGATCGACAGGCAGGGCAGCGGCGCGATGGGGCCGTCGATGATGCGCAGCACCTCGCCGAAGGTGATCTCGCGGGCGGGCCGGAGCAGCAGATAGCCGCCCTGCTTGCCGCGCAGGCTGCGCACGATGCCTTCGCGCTTGAGATCGAGCAGGATCTGTTCCAGAAATTTCTTCGGGATGTTCTGCGCCGCGGCGATTTCGGAAATCTGGCGCGGCTGCGCCTGATCGCCCCGGGCCAGAGCCGAGAGCGCCCGCAACGCATATTTTGCCTTCTGCGAAATCATCCTGTCATGCCTTCCGCGCGATCAACCGGGTCGCGCTCGCGTGTTCCTGCCAATCGGCGCAGATCCTCTGGAGTCTGTCAGGGAAAAGGGGAATCCGGCTTTCCCTGACAAACGAAAACAAATTGCTTACCGGCGGCGCGCGTGGTCCGCAAAGCCCTGAAAACCACCATGCCACCCGGCCCGTCTCCCGCCCCGCCCTAGCGGAAATGTCGGTAAATGACAATTGCGCCAGAGCGTTTCGCCCGCTTTACGACAGCCCGCCCGGTCCTTCACCGCTTGATGCCTGATCATCATCATGAAACAGATAGGTTGAGGATTTTTTAACCTTTTCCGGTGCTTCGGCGCTGTTCAGGACGAATTTGCCGGGAAGCGGGCCTGTTTCTGGAAGGTCCGCCCCGGTTTTTCGCCGCAGCCGCAAACCGGGGAGATATTTGCTCCGCCTTCCCGAAATATCGCAAAGGCATTTCCTGCAATCCTTGCCAAGGCCTGCGATAGTGGCAGCCTGAAATTGATGCAGGATGCGCCTTCGATGACCGACCAGACACCAGCCAATACAGCGCGCGCCGCGACGCTTGATGCAACGCTTGCCGCGCAGACGCTCGACCAGCGGCTGGCGACGATAGCTGCGCTTGCCGGGCGCGCCGTCTTCACCACCTCGCTCGGCATCGAGGACCAGGTGATTTCCGCCTCCATCGGCAACCAGAAGCTCGGGATCGACGTGGTGACGCTGGAGACCGGGCGGCTGTTTGCCGAAACGCTGGCGCTGATCGATGAGACCGAACAGCGCTATGGTCTTGAAATCCGCCGCTTCTACCCGGAAGCTGCCGATGTCGAGGTCTATGCGACCCGCTATGGCATGAACGGCTTTTACGAGAGCGTCGAGGCGCGGCATGCCTGCTGCGGCGTGCGCAAGGTAAAGCCGCTCGCCCGGGCGCTGGAAGGCGCCTCGTTCTGGATCACCGGGCTGCGCCGCGGCCAGTCCGGCAACCGCGCCACCACGCCCTTTGCCGAATTCGACGCCGAGCGCGGGCTGATCAAGCTGAACCCGCTCGCGGACTGGTCGATCGACGACATCAACGCCCATGTGGCAAGCCAGTCCGTGCCGGTCAATCCGCTGCATGGCAAGGGTTTTCCCTCCATCGGCTGCGAACCCTGCACCCGCGCCATCCGCCCCGGCGAGCCCGAGCGGGCCGGCCGCTGGTGGTGGGAGCAGGATGAAAAGCGCGAATGCGGCCTGCATGTCGCCGAGGCAGCGCCTGGCGCAAGCGCCCTGCCCGCCAGCCAGTTGTCCGAATCCGCCTGACAGAACCGCCCGATCCCTGCCTTGACGCTTTCCCCGGCCAGTCCTCCCAAGCAGTGCCGGAGCCCAGCATACCCCAAGTGGAGTTACCCATGCCCGACACCCGTCCGGACGTCGAACTGAAGAACCCCTCGACCTCCAAGCCGCCGCTCGATCCGCATCTGAAGGCGCTGGAAAACGAGGCGATCCATATTTTCCGCGAAGTGGCCGCCGAATTCGACCGGCCGGTGATGCTCTATTCCATCGGCAAGGATTCCTCCGTGCTGCTGCATCTGGCGCGCAAGGCCTTTTACCCCGGCCGCGTTCCCTTCCCGCTGCTGCATGTCAATACCGGCTGGAAATTCGCCGAGATGATCGCCTTTCGCGACGAGATCGTCAAAAAATACGATCTCGAGCTGATCGAGCACATCAATCCGCGTGGCGCTGCGGAAGGCGTCACCCCGTTCAGCCACGGCTCGGCGCTCTATACCGACATCATGAAGACCGAGGGTCTGCGCCAGGCGCTGGATGCCGGCCAGTATGATGCGGCCTTTGGCGGTGCCCGTCGCGACGAGGAGGCAAGCCGCGCCAAGGAGCGGATCTATTCGTTCCGGACGCCCGACCACAAGTGGGACCCGCGCAACCAGCGCCCGGAACTCTGGAACATCTACAATGGCATGGTGCGCAAGGGCGAAAGCGTGCGGGCCTTCCCGCTGTCGAACTGGACCGAAGTCGACATCTGGCGCTACATCCAGGCGGAAGACATTCCGCTGGTGCCGCTCTACTACGCCAAGAAGCGCCCCTTCGTGGAGCGCGACGGGATGATGATCCTGGCGGAAGATCCGCGGCTGGAACTGCTGCCCGGCGAAGTCAGGCAGGAAGCCTCGATCCGGTTCCGCACGCTCGGCTGCTTCCCGCTGACGGGGGCGATCCGCTCCACCGCATCCAACCTCGAAGAGGTGATTGCCGAACTCGAAATCGCCACGGTTTCCGAACGCCAGGGCCGCGCCATCGACCGCGACCAGTCCGGCTCGATGGAAAAGAAGAAGCGCGAAGGATATTTCTGACATGAACGCCCCCGTAACCGCCACCGCCGCCGCCACTCCCCTGCCGCATGCCGAGGCCGCCCATGCGATCCGCGACACGCGCCCGCTGCGCCTCATCACCTGCGGCAGCGTCGATGACGGCAAGTCCACCCTGATCGGCCGCCTGCTCTGGGATACCAAGGCGGTGAAGGAAGACCAGGCCGCCACATTGCACCGCGACAGCGGCAAGCAGAACGATCTCGGCCTGCCGGATTTCGCCCTGCTGCTCGATGGTCTGCAGGCCGAACGCGAACAGGGCATCACCATCGATGTCGCCTATCGCTATTTTTCGACGGAGAAGCGCTCCTTCATCGTTGCCGACACGCCCGGCCACGAGCAATATACCCGCAACATGGCGACCGGTGCCTCGACCGCCGATCTCGCCATCCTGCTGATCGACGCGCGGGCCGGCATTCTCGAACAGACCCGCCGCCACGCCACGATTGCATCGCTGATGGGCATCCGGCAGTTCGTGCTGGCGGTCAACAAGATCGACCTTACCGATTACGACCGGGCGGGCTATGAGAAGATCGCCCATGATTTCAAGGAATTCGCGCTGTCGCTCGGCATTCGCCAGGTGACATCCATTCCGATGTCGGCGCTGAAGGGCGAGAATGTCGTCTATCCCGGCACCGCCGTCATGCCCTGGTATGACGGGCCGACGCTGGTCGAAACGCTGGAACTCGCCACCATCCGCTCCGCCCAGACCGTCGGCTTCCGCCTGCCGGTGCAGCGCGTGTCGCGGCCGGGCGAAAGCTTTCGCGGCTATCAGGGCACGGTTGCCGGCGGGTCGGTGAAGCCGGGCGACAGCGTGGCCATCCTGCCCTCGGGCATGGTGGCCAATGTCACCAGGATCGTCACCTTCGACCTGGTGCGCAATGCCGCCGTGGCCGGGGACGCGATCACGCTGGTGCTCGACCGCCAGGTCGACGTGGCGCGCGGCGATATCATCGTCTCGCTCGACAGCCAGCCGCAGGTCGGCCTCGCCTTCGACGCGCAGATCGTCGCCCTGCAGCCCTCCGGCATCGAGCCCGGCAAGCGCTACTGGCTGAAATCCGGCTCGCGCCGCCAGCGGGTGACCATCGCCCCCTCGAGCCAGCTCGACCTCAAGACCGGCAAGTGGCATCACCACCACGAGACGCTGCCGATGAATTCGATCGGCAAGGTGCATCTGAACTTCGACGAAGCGGCAATCTTCGACCCCTACGAGCAGAACCGCAACACCGGTGCCTTCATCCTCATCGATCCCGACACCTACAACACGGTGGCGGGCGGGATGATCACCGCCAAGCGCGCCGATATCGGCGGCATCAACCAGGCGGATGTCCGGGTGATCCTGTCGCTGCCGGCCGATCTCGCCGACCAGCTGATGGCCACCGAAGCCTTTGCCAACCGCCGCGACGAAGCCGAAATCCGCCGCACCTCCGCCGGCCGCGCCAGCGAATTGCTGGACGATCTCGACGCATAAGCGGACCTGTCCACCACAGCTGCAACAGAAAGCCGCCGTAACGGGCGGCTTTCTGGTATTAGAGTCTGTCTGGTTCACATTGAACCTGACAGACTCTGGCTCCCCTTGTTGTCGTTTGTCTTTTCGCGCAAACGAGTTTGCGCGGGAAAACCGGATTCCACTTTTCCCTGACAAACTCTAATTCTCTTTGTTTTCGTTTGTCTTTTCGCGCAAACGAGTTTGCGCGGGAAAACCGGATTCCACTTTTCCCTGACAAACTCTAGGGGGATTTCGGGAACCGCCTTGCTTATACCAGGGATCACTGATGCCAGCTGCCGGTGAAAACCGTGGCACCATACGGCATATAGAATGGAACGTCCGGTCCGCATCCTGCTTGATGTCATTGTCTTCATCGGCAACATCCTGGCGCAGGCCCTGCGCTGTCAATCCGGCACTGCCGATCTCATTGTCGCCCACCCTTTCGATGGGATGCAATGGATCCGCCTCGGTCATGATTTCACGCCCGGCAAATATATACCCAATACGGGTATCAAATACCCCAAAAATGGTAAGATGTGGAAAAGATTTGACAATCCCTGAAGTCTTGGTACTTTTACCCTTTATGGGTATGGCTTTACCAAATATGGGTATTTCTATGTCGAGCGTCGACTTTCTGCTTTCCGAGCGCCAACAGAAGCTGCTGGGAGCTTTGATCCTCCACGGCGAGCGCCAGTGGTCCGTTTCCGACCTCATCCGGATCGCCGGAACTGGCAACGGCGCCACCCAAAGGATTCTCCAAAGTTTCGAGAAAGCCGGCGTCATCGTCAGAGAGGCACGGGGCAACCAGCGCCTTTACAGCATGAACAAAAAGCACCCCATTTACCCTGAACTGCGGTCGATCTGCCTCAAGACCTTCGGTCTGGCTGGCGTGATCGCCGATGAATTGAACAAATTCGCGCCGAACATCGAAACCGCCTTCGTTTTCGGCTCCATGGCAAAGGGGGATGAACGGGCGGATAGCGATATCGATCTCATGGTTGTGGGGGATATCGATTATTTCGAACTGGGCCAGACAATCGAGAACCTGAAGGGTGCATTGGGACGGGACATTCACCTCAATCTGCACACGCCAGCCGAATGGAAAGACTTGCAATCCGACCGCGTGATCCGCGCCATCAACAGTGAACCTCGTATCATGGTAGCCGGGACATGAAGTGGCAGGAGAACATCGATAATCTGGTCCGGGTCGGAACGCTGAAGCGGACAGACCATATTGCGGAGGATGTGCGCCAATACATTATCTACGCGAAAGAGTTTCTGGCCGATGCGGAGAAGTCGGAGACGACGCGGTCTCGTTTCCTGTTGGCCTATGAGGGTATGCACTCGCTGAGTATGGCGGTTCTCAACCGGATCGGGGTCCGTTCCCAGGGGTCGGACGGCCATCGGCAGACGGCGTTCCAGGCAGCCCTGTTGGTCATTGACGTCGACGAACTGCGCAAAGGTGCCAGTGCTGCAATCATGGGCTTTCACAAGACAAGAAATACCATCACCTATCAATCGCCCTTCCCGCCGATGAGCGAAAAAGTGGGCACTGCGGCAATCCAGGCTCTCAAGTTCATGCTTGCAGCGACAGAGCATTTCCTGGATCGGTATCAGACCGATCAGAAGTCCTGATTCCGCTGCCAGCGACAGGGCTGGCGGTCACACTTGCGGAGCCGGCATCCTGTGGCATTTGCAACCTGATTTCGGAAACAGGCTTGATCGCCTCGTTATAGATCTCCTCTTTTTCGCCAAGCTCATCGAGAAAATCCTCAAGCGTACGGCCGACATGCGATGTCATGACCGTCATTTCCGTTTCCTTGTCTCCGCCATTTCGCGCCGTGTTGACTGCTCCGGGCTCTCGCCCCAACGCTGAATTGCTAATATACTCTCCTTTTCGTGCGTCAGCCACAGTTTCCCTCACGCCAAGTCCTCCTGTCTGATTATCGGCACATCAGGCAGGTTATCCGGCCGCCGCCACCGTTCAGCAATGGCTCGCCACCTGGCCGCAGCTCCCGCCCACACATTCGCGCAAAAAGCCTGTGCATTCATACATGCTGATATTCACACATATTGCAGCCGGTGGTAGCATCGACCCCATCTCAACACGGGAGTCCCGCGAATCATGGCCATATCACTCGACGGCATCGATGCCGGTTTTCGCAGCCAGCTCGAAGCCCTGCTGGCAAATCTGAAAGCACGGGGCGTCGAGATGCGCCCGGTCCAGGCGCTGCGCAGCCCGCGCGAGCAGGCGGTGCTGTGGCGGCAATCGCGGTCAGCGGAAGAAATCGCCGCCGGCATTGCCCGGCTCAAGGCGGGAAAAGCCGATTTTCTGGCGAGCGTGCTGGAAAGCGTCGGCCCGCAGCACGGCCCGCATGTGACGAATTCGCTGCCGGGCCTGAGCTGGCACCAGTGGGGCGAGGCGGTGGATTGCTTCTGGGCCGTCAACGGCAAGGCGGAATGGTCGACGACGCTGATGCTTGACGGCATCAATGGCTATCGCGTCTATGCCGCAACCGCGCGCGACATGAAACTGGAAGCCGGCGGCTTCTGGACCGGCTTTCAGGACTGGCCGCATGTGCAGATCCGCCCCGCGCCCTCGCCGCTCGCCGCCGGGCTGACGCTTGCCGAGATCGACACGGAAATGCGCAAGCGCTTCGGCTGAAACCGGGCTGCCGGGATGCCGTGCCTCAAGCCAGCGCCCCGGCAATCCCTTCCATCGCCTTCACCGTGCCGTGGATATCATCCACCGTGGTGCGCGGATTGATGGTGCACATCCTCAGCACCAGCCTGCCTGCCATGACGGTGGGCGACAGCATGGCGTAGCCGCCCATGATCAGCTCGGAGGAAATTCTGGCATTGAGGCTGTCGAGATCGGCCTCAGACATATTTTCCACCCGGTAGCGGAAGGTGACGACACCGAGGCAGGCGGGGGTGACGATTTCCCAGGCCGGGTTCCGGCGCAGCCGCGCCTCGGTTTCGACGGCAAGGCCGATGCCATGTTCGATGGCCTCGCGAAAGGCCGGAATGCCGAAGGCTTTCAACGACATCCAGAGTTTCAGCGCCCGGAAGCCGCGGGTCAGCTGCACCCCGTAATCGGAGAAATTCGGCTGTTCGGCGCTTTCCTCCATGATCTTCAGATATTCCGCCGAAACCCGGAACGTGTCCTTCAGATGCGCCCGGTTGCGCACCAGCGCGCAGCCGATTTCATAGGGCTGGAACATCCATTTGTGCGGATCGATGGAGAGGGAATCCGCCCGGTTCATGCCGTCGAGCGCGATGCGGCCGGAGGCGGACAGCGCCGCGCTGCCGCCATAGGCCCCGTCGACATGCATCCACAACCCTTCGGCAGCGGCGAGGTCGGCAATCTCGTGCAGGGGATCGACAGCACCGGCATTGGTCGTGCCGGCATTGGCGACGATGCAGAACGGCACCAGCCCCTGCTGGCGGTCGCTGGCGATCTTCTGCACCAGCGCCTCCATCTTCAGCCGCCCCCTGGAATCGGAGCCGATCTTGCGCAGCTGGTATTGCTGGAAGCCGAGGATCTTCAGGCCCTTGGCGACGGAGGAATGGGTCTGGTCGGAAAAATAGACCGTGGCATTGAACGGGTTGTTGGCAAGCATTTCGTGACGGGCGACGGCGAGGCAGGTCATGTTGGCCATCGAGCCGCCGGAGACGAAGAGGCCGCCCGCCGTTTCGGGAAATTCAAACAGCTGACGCAGCCATTCGATCACGGTGATCTCGATCTGCGCCGAGCCGGAGGGGCCGATCCAGGCGCCGCAGAAGATGTTGCAGGCCGAGGCCAGCGCATCCGCCATCGCGCCGACGAAATTCGACGGACCCGGCACGAAGGCGAAATTGCGCGGGTGATCCTGATGGGTCATCTGGTCGAGCACGAAGCTCTGCACCTGATCGAGCAGCGTATCGATCGGCACCGGCTCCTGCGGCAGCGGCTCGGCAAGCCCCGCCTGCAGCGAAGGCAGGGTGGAGGGCGTGGTAACGGGCCGGTCCTTCAACCCGGTGAAATGATCGACGATCATGCCGCCGACCCGCTCCATCACCCGCCGCATCTGCGGCTCACTGAAGGAAAGCCGGGCTTCCGCCGCCCGCGGGGCCGCCTGTCCAGTCCTCACCTCTGTCCTCTTGTCCGTCATGGCACCTGCTCCCGACAGCTCTCTCCGCCCAAGGAGAAGAGCGATTTGCCAAAACCGCAACTCACACCGGTT
Organism: uncultured Gellertiella sp.; assembly: GCF_963457605.1. Taxonomy (GTDB): domain Bacteria; phylum Pseudomonadota; class Alphaproteobacteria; order Rhizobiales; family Rhizobiaceae; genus Gellertiella. The sequence continues at coordinate 3,302,805 of NZ_OY735139.1, read as the reverse complement.
GTGCGGCGAATACAAGGGTGCGGCGAAATTTATTTTACATGTTAAGGATATCGTGCCTCTCCTGCGCCCTGACCGGCAAAACCCGGCCCAGGCACCGGCGCTCACGCGGGGTCACCACTCCCTGTCAGACGAAATTTCACCCACCCATCCCGCCACTATGGCGAGAACAAACACCCGTTTCCATGCATATTTTCGCTCACTCACCGCGACAATCCTGCATATAAGGGCGACAGAACACAACAGAATATTATTTTGTATAATATACAACTTATTATTCTGTTGTCATAGCCGGATTTTACGATTATATTAGAAATGGTGTATATGGTTGAGAAGTATATATGACATTTTATATTCATATCATGATAGGTTTTTCGATCTGGTTCTCCATTTCGGTGGTCCTCGGCCTGTGGCTTGGCCCCATCCTTAAACGGAGCGGCGCTTTCCTGGATGAGGTTGGTGATCTGGAAGGACAAATACAGGAGGACGGGGCTGATCGAACCGCAGCGGTCCTCTGAACATTCATAACATTACATGTTAAAGAATTCGCAATTCATTCGTAAACGTTATTGTCCGGACCGATATGGATATGCGAGTTGAGCGACACAATGCCAGAGAGATCCCGGAAAGGCGCAATGCCGTTTCGGATACTGGATTTGGTTAATTCAAATTGATGGACGTTTTTCTTGCCCGCCCTGGCAGGGAGCCGTTTCTGTCGGCCCCCCTTTGCCATCACCGACGTGACCCTGATGAGACCTGCACCATGGACATCTGTTCCCTTGCTCTGAAGCCGAGCCCTGACGCCAGCGACAAGCTCCTGTCCCTGTTCGAACCCGCGCGACCGGAGAGACGGGTATTGACCCGGGACGCGATTGCCGATCAGATCATCGAGGCCTGTATCCGGCCGGAGCTCTGGCCGGCGGTGCTGGAAACCATCAGTGTGCAGACAGAATCGCACGGGGCCTATCTCGCCCCGTCGGACTTTTTCCCGGCGCTCGCGGTAGAGCTCGGCTTTCCCGTCAGTTCGGGACTGCTGGAGAGCCCTTTGTCTCTGGATACGGACAGAAGTGGCAGGCGGGTGACGGACAGGGGGCGTGCGCCCCTTGCCGCGCGGGGACCGCTGCGCAAGATCCCGCTGCAGGTGCCGGATGGCTCTCCCGCCATGCAGGCAACCGCGGACACCCGTCCGCTCTGCCTGCATCTGGTCCGCGAGCAGGATCTGCCGCCACGCGGGTCGTCACCGGCGCTGATGATCGATCACCTGCTGCAGGCACTGGAAGTGGCGATGGGCCTTGCCCACCGGCTGGCGACGCGCAGCATGGCCGATCTGCTTGACGGGTTTTCGCTGTCGGGAGCACCCGTGGTGCTGATTGGCCGCTCCGGTCGCATTCTGGCCGCCAATCCGCAAGCCGAGGCCTTTTTCGACCGCGACATCAGACAGGTGAATGGCGAACTGACCGGCAGCAACGCGTCCGAAACGCTACTGCTGCGCAACCGCATCCGCCGCTGCCTGACCACGCCACTTGCCCACGCGAGGCAGGACCCGCCGGGATTGCAGCCCGAGCGGGGCAGGAGGAAAATGACCGCCGCGCCGCATGGCACGACAGCTTCAGCCCCTGCCGAGATTGCGCCTGTCGCCTTCACCCGCGAAGGCCGACGGCCGCTGCTGGTCAGCCTGAAATGGCTGGAACGGCCGCCCTATGATCTCGTCCCCGGTCCGGTATTGGCGGGCCTGCTGATCGATCTCGGGGACCAGAAGACACCTTCCGCCGATTGCCTGCGCGGGATTTTCGGCCTGACGGCGCAGGAATATGTGATCGCCGGGGCGCTTGCCTGCGGCTATGGTGCCAAGGAAATCTCCGAAAACCGCCAGATGAATTATGAAACCGTGCGCAGCCATGTGAAAAGCATCATGCGCAAGACCGGCGTCAGCCGCCAATCCGAAATCACCGCCCTCCTCTCCGCCCTCGCCCGCGCCTGACAGACGCCTGGCCGGGATGCGGTCGGAGAGTATGGGCGGCGAAGACGATGAGCCTTGGGGACCGGCGTCATCGCTCCGTCGCGGCCAAACGGCTGCGGACATCATCACCACCCACTGAAAGTTCAGGTCAGGTCAATTGAGGCGAGCCACGCCAATCCGGGGCTTTGCCACAGAGGGCAAGACATCCCCCATCGACCGCCCAAAAAGGAAAAAGCCCCGATTTCGCAATGAAATCAAGGGCTTTTCGGCTGGTCGGAGTGAGATGATTCGAACATCCGACCCCCACGTCCCGAACGTGGTGCGCTACCAGACTGCGCTACACTCCGTGACCAGCGCGGGTTCTATAGACCAGCATTTTTGAGGACACAAGCGGCAAAGACAAAAAAACGCCCGGGCTTTTGATTATTTGCGGGGTGGCATTCAGCAGCGCGGCAGAGCCGGGGTTTTCGCGCCGGGATCGTTCTGTTTTACGGCAAATTGTCACAAACTGCTGCCGGGGGTGATTTTCATCAGGCCTGCGATCGGTTAAAGCGTGTCTCGATCTTTCAGATTCGCTTGCCACGCTTTATCTCCTTGTTTGTCGCATGTCGATCCCGCAAAACCGTTGTACAATTTTGCACGACATGCTCCAGACCGACGCCGCAACAGCGCGCGCGGAGACAGGGGATCTGGCAGGGCGTGCGAAAGGCGGATATCTCTTGCAAGGAACCTTTTTGATGACTTCACGCATGATCGCACTTGCTGGTGCCCTGGCCCTGCTGGCTGGTTGCACGACGACGGGCGGCACGCCGCGCAATGCGCTCGAGAGCCAGTGGAATGGCAAATCGGCCGGCATTTTCTTTGCCAATTATGGCCCGCCGCTCTCCGACAGCAGCGAAGGCGGGGTGACCGTCTATAGCTGGCGTGGCGGCTACAAGACCGTGCATGTGCCGGCACCGGCAGCGGGTGGCAAGAAGGGCAAGCATGGCCCGTCCCGCACCCGTTACCTCAGCTGCGCCGTGCAACTGCATGTCGACGAGCATTACAAGATCCGCAGCATCACCGCGATTTCGGACCGTCCCGGCGTCAAGGGCCCGTCCTATTGCGCGGAATTCCTGACGGATGCAGCCGACCAGTAATGTTTGTCAGGGAAAACCGGATTCCACTTTTCCCTGACAAACTCTAGCGCAGGCGCTCGCCGGCGCTGTCGAACAGAAAGCAGGCGCTGGCCGAAATGCCGACCGGCATCTTGCCATCAGGCCAGGTGCCGTGGCGCTCTTCGGCCTCGATGATGATCCGCTCGCTGGTGCCGAGATGGGCATAGACATAGCTGGTATGGCCGAGATGTTCGGTGACATCGACCTCGACTTCAAGCCCGGCCTCGCCTTTGCCTGCGGGCAGGAAATGTTCCGGGCGGATGCCGAGGCTGACGGTTTGGCCGATCTCGAGCGGTGACGTTGTGGCAAGGGTGATTTCCGTCTGCGGGCTGTCGGCAAGCCGCAGCGTCACCTTGCCGGTGTCGGGCAGTGCGGCGACGCGTGCAGGCAGCACATTCATCCGCGGCGAGCCGATGAAGCCTGCAACGAAGAGATTGTCGGGATCGTCATAGAGTTCCAGCGGCGCGCCCACCTGTTCCACCCGCCCGGCCCGCATCACCACGATCCGGTCGGCCAGCGTCATCGCTTCCACCTGGTCATGGGTGACATATATGATGGTGGCCCTGAGTTCCTTGTGCAGCCGGGCGATCTCGACCCGCATGTGAACGCGCAGCTCGGCATCGAGATTGGACAGCGGTTCGTCGAACAGGAAGACATCCGGCTGGCGGACGATGGCCCGGCCGATGGCGACGCGCTGGCGCTGGCCGCCGGACAGCGCCTTCGGCTTGCGGTCCATCAGCGCATCCAGTTCGAGGATGCGGGCGGCGGCGGCGACCCGGCTGTCGATCTCGGCCCTCGCCATGCCGGCAAAGCGCAGCGCAAAGCCCATGTTGTCGCGCACCGTCATGTGCGGGTAGAGCGCATAGGACTGGAACACCATGGCAATGCCGCGCTTCGAGGGATCGACGTCGTTGACGACGGTGCCGCCAATCGACAGTTCCCCGGCGCTGATATCCTCAAGCCCGGCAATCATCCGCAGCAGCGTCGATTTCCCGCAGCCGGAGGGGCCGACGAAGACGATGAATTCGCCAGCCCCGACGCTGAGATCGACGCCCTTCAGGACCTCGACCGAACCATAGGTCTTGCGCAGCTGTTTCAGACTGACCTGTGCCATCTTCGGCTTCCTCAGCGGATTTCAAGGGTGAGCGACTGGGGGGCAAAGGGCGCGCAGCGGACCCAGAGGGTCAGGCGTCCCGCGACATCGCCCGCCTCGACATAGGTGCCGACAACCCCGCCCTTCAGGCTGACGAGATCCGGCCCGACGATGCGGCCCGGCCCTTCGAGCGACAGTTCGACCGGCGCATCGAAGAAGGCAAGCAGGTTGCCGCCCTGATCCAGCGCCCGCAGCATGATCCGCACCGTATCCTTCTCGCCCGCCCTAAGGATCACGTCGTCAGGGGCGATGTCCAGAAGGGTCGGCAAGGGATCGGCGACGAAATGCAGGCGCTTGACCGCTTCCTCCCCGACATAGCCGGTGATCTCGCCATCCCGCCAGGTCATGCCCCATTCGCCGAATTCCTCCGGCGACACCATCGAGCGGTCGAGAATACAGGGCGGGTGGGGAAGATGCGGATAGGTCTTGCGGTCTGGATGAACGCGCTTGGTGACGGTCCCCATCCTGATATCGACATGATCGCAATTGGTGAGGATGACAAGCGGCAGCACGCCGCCGATATTGCGCTCGCCGCGCGCCCAGAAGCTGACCGGCTGCAAGACCACGCCTGCCGCCGGATCGCCCTGCGAGGCATAGGCAAAGGCTGCAAATTTCGGCTCGCGATACATGTCGAGCACGCCGTGATAGCAGATCCGGTCACCGGAGCCGAAATCCTTGTGGGTGTTGTAGTCGAACAGGCACCAGCCGGTTGACCCGGAAATCGAGGGATCGCCCGCCGCCGCATTGAGGATGGCGAGATGGCGGCTGACATGCTCGGCCTGCCGCTGCTCCTGGTCGAAACGCTTGGTCGGATACATGTGGCCACCATATTCGGTGACCATGTAGGGTACCTTGCGCTCGAGGCCGGTCACCTCCTGCTGGTCGCGCAGCGCCATCCGCGCACGGTTGTGGCCGGGCATTTCCTCCATGCCGAGGATGAAGTCGTTCATCGTGTAGACGTCTTCGAGCAACTCGCTGTCGGTGATGTAGCGCACGCCGCCGGTCTGGCGGGTGGTGTCGAGCGCATGGGCGAGCCGGTTGGTCTCGAGATAGAAATCGTGGTCGTCGCGGCTCTCGTTGATCCGCACCCCCCAGATGATGATCGACGGGTGGTTCCAGTCGCGCTCGATCATCCCCCGGACATTTCTGACCGCCTGCTCTTTCCACGCCTGCCCGCCGATATGCTGCCAGCCGGGGATTTCCTCAAACACCAGGAGCCCGATCTCGTCGCAGCGGTCGAGAAAATAGGCCGATTGCGGATAATGGGAGGTGCGCACGATATTGCAGGCGAGATCGAATTTCAGGATCTCGGCATCCTTCTCCTGCCCGCGCCGCCCCATCGCATAGCCGAGATGCGGCCAGGCCTGATGGCGGTTGAGGCCGCGCAGTTTCACGACCCGGCCATTGAGCAGGAATCCCCCGGCGGTAAATTCCGCCGCGCGGAAGCCGAACCGGGACCGGAGCGCGTCGGAGCCTTGCGGCGTCTCCAGCGTCACGGTGAGCGTGTAGAGGGTCGGCGTGTCGAGATCCCAGAGCCCGATATCCTTCAGGCCGGAAAACCCGAGCCTCGCCTCGCCGCCCGAAACCGGGACTGCCGTTTCGGCAATCTTGCGGCCGATCCGGTCGGTGATCACGCCGGTCAGCTGCCCCGACACTTCAGGTGCGCCGTCGCCGGCAAGCCAGACCCGTGCCGTCACGGTTTTTTCTGCGGCGAGCGGGTCCGGTGTCTCGATCTTGATCCTGCCGACGGAAACCGGCGAGGTCACCTTCAGCCAGACATCGCGATAGAGGCCGGCATAGGTGAGGTAATCGATCACCGCGCCAAACGGCGGGATGTCGGGGTTTTCCGATCCGTCGATCCTGACGGTGAGCAGATTGTCGCCCTGTCGCAGATGCGGCGTCAGCCTTGCCTCGAAGGGCGTATAGCCATCCGGATGGGCGGCGATTTCCACCCCGTTCAGGTAGACGACGCTGTCGGCCATCGCCCCGTCGAAGACCAGCGAGACCTCGCGCCCTTCGAAAGAGGGGTCCCAGGCGATGAGCTTCTGGTAGCAGAAGGCGCGCTGGTAGCAGGTCTCGTCGACATAGTTATAGGGCACCTCGACGGCCGTATGCGGCAGCTGGACGGTCTCGCCTTTCTGCAGGCCAAGCGTATCGGCGATGACGAAGCCGGGCCTGAAGGTCCAGTCGCGGTTGAACTTTTCATAACGGCGCATTGCATTGTCCTATTTCACGGAGCCAAGCATGCCTTGCACGAACTGGCGCTGCATGGCGAAGAAGACGAGAAGGGTAGGAAGGGTGGCGAGGATCGTGCCGATCATCACCGTGCCATATTCGGGGAAATAGGCCGAGGCGAGCGACGAAATCACCAGGGTGATGGTCTTGGTGTCATTCGATTGCAGCACGATCAGCGGCCAGAGATAGTTGTTCCAGTTCAGCATGAAGACGATGACGAAGGCCGCCGCATAGGTCGAGCGCATTACCGGCAGGTAGATGAAGAAGAAGATCTGCCATTCCTTCAGCCCGTCGACTTTGGCGGCATCGCGCAATTCGCCCGGGAAGGCCTTGGAGGCCTGGCGGAAATAGAAGATGACGAAGGAGGAGGCGACCGTCGGCAGGATGATCGCCAGATGGGTGTTGAGCAGATGCGCCCTGCCCATCAGGATGAACAGCGGAATGATCAGCGCTGCATAGGGCACCATCAGGGTCAGAAGCACCAGGCTGTAGAGCCGTTCGCGCAGCCGCGAGCGAAACATTTCAAAGCCATAGCCGGCAAGTGACGAGATGAGCAGGGTGAAGGCGGTGCCGAGGATCGCCACCTTCAACGAATTCCACATCACCAGCGGCACATCGACCGCCGCCGTAAAGGCCCGGAGATTGTCGAAAAGGGCAGCGCCTGGTGTCACCTTGCCGCGAATGATGTCGCCGGTGGTATTGGTCGCCCCGAGCAGCATCCAGAGAAAGGGAAAGACCGAGACGAAGGCCGCAAGCGCCAGCAGCAAATGCAAGAGCACGGTCGGGACATGCCGGAAAAATCGGGCGCTCATCCCCGGTCCCTCGCGGCATAAAACTGCACGAAGGACAGCACGGCCACCATCAGCACGATCACATAGGAGACGGTGGCGGCATAGCCGAAGCTCGGCATGAAGCGGAAGGTGAGATTGTAGATATAGAGCGACAGGGTCATGGTGGCATTGGCCGGTCCGCCCTTGCCCTCGGTGAACAGGTAGACCTCGTCAAACAGCTGCATGGTGCCGATCATCGAGGTGATGGTGGTAAACAGGATTACCGGCTTCAGCATCGGGATGGTGAGAAACAGGAACCGCCCGGAAGCGGGCACCCCGTCGATGCGGGCGGCCTCGTAGATCGAGCGGTCGATATTCTGCAGCGCGGCCAGGTAGAAGATCATGTTGTAGCCGGTCCAGCGCCAGGTGATGGCGATGATGATCAGCACCTTCGCCCAGAACGGATCGGTCAGCCAGTTGATCGGCTCCGGCATCAGGCCGATGAAGCCGAGGGCGCGGTTGACCACGCCATCGACGGCAAACATGCTCTTGAACAGGATCGAATAGGCAACCAGCGACGAGACGCAGGGCAGGAAGATCGCGGTGCGGAACAGGCCGGAAAGCCGCAGGGCCGGACTGTTCAGCAGCGCTGCAAGCAGCAGCGCCAGGGTGATCATGACCGGCACCTGGATGACGAAGAAGGTCATGGTATTGACCAGCGCCTTCACGAAGACCGGATCGCCATAGAGCCGCGCGATATTGTCGAAGCCCGACAGTTTCAGCAGCATGCCGCGCCCGGAATAGAAGGACAGCGCCAGCGATTTCAGGATCGGATAGATCATGAACAGGCAGATCAGCGCCAGCGCCGGGCCGACAAACAGCCAGCCATTGACATCATGATAGCGCCTCAGGCTGGATCGCGTCGTCCCGGCCATGCTGGTGTTTTCCTCGTGGTGGCGTTGAAGGCAAATGGCATTCCGCTTCTTACTCCGGGCCGCTTCTTACTCCGGGCCGCTTCTCACTCCGGGGTTTACCCCGGGTTGTCGGCACAGGGATCGCAAATCCCCCCCGAAAGCTGCCACACTCCCGGGAGGACGGGTGACAGATCCCGGAGGGGGGGCCGAAGGTTACTTGATCTGGCCTGCGGCCTGTTCGTCGATGGCCTTCAGCACGTCATCCACCGGGGCGCCCTTGAGGAGTGCGGGCATGTTGGCGGTGACGGCGGCGTCGAGTTCGTTGGTGAAGGTGCCGTAATTGACGGCGGGGACCTTGGCCAGCCAGTCAGAATAGAGCTGCCAGACCTTCTGGCCGCCGAAGAACGGGTCGGCGGACTGGTAGGCGTCGCCCTTGCGGGCGGCAAGCAGCGAGCCAACGGCCCCCCGTTCGGTCAGGATCTTCTGGTAGAAATCCAGATCCTTGCCATAGATCTCGTTGAGGAAATCGATGGCCTCACCTTTCTGGGCGGCACCCTCCAGCACATACCAGCTGGAGCCGCCGAGGTTGGAGGCGGCAACGGCCCCCTTCATCTTCAGCTTCGGAATGGGAGCGAGCGCCCATTTGCCGGACTGGTCAGGCTGCGCCTTGACGGTGCCGGTGATCCAGACGCCCATCATCACGCTCGCCACATCGCCGGAGGCGAAGGCCCCGACGGTTTCGTTCCAGCCATTGGTCGGCTTGGCGATCCCGGCCTTGTCAAGGCTGGCGCGCACGTCCAGCGCTTCCTTCAGGGCGGCATTGCCGGTGATGTCGAGGCTGCCATCCGGCTTGAAATACCACTTGCCGCCGGACTGCATCATGATGCGGATCGGCCCGGCATCGGTCGGATCAAGCGCCAGCATGTCCTTGCCGGCCTTGGCCTTCACATCCTTGCCGATCTCGATGAACCGGTCCCAGGTGAGATCTTCCATCTCGGCCGGCTTGTGGCCGGCCTTTTCCAGATAGTCGGTGCGGTAATAGAGGCCGGTGACGCCGGTATCGAAGGGCACGCCATAGGTCTTGCCATCGACCGTCATCAGGTCGACCTTGTATTTGGCAAAGCCGGAATGGTCGATCTTGCCGGTAAGGTCGGCAAAGGCACCGGGGAAGGACTGCAGGTATTTCTGCGCGCCGTAATCCTCGATCAGCACGATATCCGGCAGCGTGTCCGAGGCCCCGGCGGCAAGACCGGTCTGCAGCTTCTGCTCGACATCCGCTTTGGAGAAATCGACGACATTGAAGGTCGTGCCGGGATGCTTGGCCGTATAGCGGGCACCGGCTTCCTTCATGATCGCGACGTTGAAATTCGGGTCCCAGCACCAGATCGTGACCTGACCGGCAAAGGCGGCGGTGCTGCACAAAAGGGCGGCACCGCCCACAGCGGACGCCATGAAACGCTTGAAAATCGATAGATTGGACATGTCTTCTCCCTTGACACCTGACGGACGCAGCCTCTCCCAACTGCATTCGATCCAGAATTCAAGAAAGTTCTAATATTGTCAAGAAAATATTTACTAAACTTTTGCCCCGGAAAACCGGGGGTGCCCGATGCGGGGTCTTCACCGCCTTTCGGCCCTTTTCGGCATCACATCCCGGCCGGCCTGCGGGCACTGCCGCGCCAGATCATCTCGGTCGGCAGTGTTACATGCTTGGCATAGTCGCGACCGTAAAGCCGTTCGACCAGCAGATCGACGGCCACCTCGCCGATCAACTCGCCGGGGATGCGCATGGTCGACAGCGGCGGATTGAGAAACTGGGCGACCGGAATGTCGTTGAAGGCGACGACGGCGATATCGCCGGGAATTGTCAGGCCGGCCTCCTGAATGGCGCGATAGACACCAATCGCCATCGTGTCATTGGCCGCGACGATGATATCCGGCGGGGTATCGAGGGACAGAAGCACTCTGGCCTGCTGGTAGCCGGTTTCCAGCCGCAAATTCTGTCCGAAGGCCTCGCTCTGTCCGAGCGCCAGCAGGCCATCGGTGCCGCGCCCGCGCGCCCTTTGCCATTCGATGAAGGTCAGGCAGCGCTGTTCGCCCTGGATCTGCGCCGTGCGGTCCATCAGTTCATAGCCGCCGACAAAGCCGATCCGTTGATAACCGGCCTGTTCGAGACTGTCGAGCAGGCTGGACGTCGCCTCGCCCAGATCCACCCGGACGCAATCGAATTGCGCCATGCGCGGATTGTAATCCGCCATGACGAGATGCGCAAACAGCGCTGCCATGGCTTCAATGCTGTCGCGGGAATGGTGGCCGATGACGATGGCCCCGGCAAGGCCCGCCACCTGGGCGGGATCGAGCGGCAGATGCGGATTGAACACCCGGTCAATGCCGATCCCGGCCTCCCGGCAACGCGCCTCGATACCGAGCCGCACGCCGACATAATAGGGATCGGCCAGTTCTTCGGGCGGCGCGAGGAAATGGATGAGCGCTATCCGGGGCAACGGGTCCAGGCCCCCGGTCTCCGGCACCGGCAACTGGGCCGCCAGCGCCCCCTTGCGCGCCCGGGGGGTCGCATAGTTCAGCGCCTCCGCCGTCTCGATGATCGCCTGCCGCTTGGCCTGCGAGATCGACAGGGTCTGGTCATAATTCAGCACCCGCGACACCGTTCCCGGCGACACACCCACCGCACCGGCAATTTCCTTGATGGTCACCACCACGGCCAACCCTCTCCGCATCAACCCCGGCATGTTCAGATGGTAAAATTCCGGTAAATAATTACTAAAGGACACCGCCATGCGCCGCAAGCACGATACCTCTGCGGGCATTGTTTTTCCGGATGTGGCTGGCTGGCCTGCTTTCCGGCCAACCAGCCCCCGCCCGTTCTCTCGTCTTTCCCCCGGGAATATCAGTGCATGCTGTCATCCCCGATCGCCGAAAGTTCGGCCTCGCCGGACATCGCCGCCAGCACCTCGTCCCTGGTAATGTCGGATTTGGCATAGGTGCCGATGCTGCGGCCCCGGTTGAGCAGCGTGAAGGTATCGCCGACGGGATAGGCATGGTTGATGTTGTGGGTGATGAACACCACGCCGATGCCTTCCGCCTTTGCCTTGGCGATGTAGCGCAGCACCATCGCCGCCTGATGGACGCCGAGGGCGGAGGTCGGCTCGTCGAGGATGATCACCCTTGCGCCGAAATAGAGCGCCCGCGAGATCGCCACGCATTGCCGCTCGCCGCCCGACAGTGTCCCGACAAGCTGGTTGGGATCGCGCACGTCGATGCCGACCCGTGCCATTTCCTGGCGCGTCACCTCGTTGGCATGCGTGATGTCGAGCGACCAGTGCGGCCAGCGCGGGCTTTTCGGTTCCCGGCCGAGGAAGAAGTTGCGGGCGACACTCATCAGCGGGATCATTGCCAGATCCTGGTAGACTGTGGCAATGCCCTGTTCCCTGGCATCGCGCGGCGACTGGAAGGCGACTTCCCTGCCATCGAGCAGCACCGCCCCCCGGTCCGGCCGATAGGCCCCCGACAGGACCTTGATCAGCGTCGATTTGCCCGCCCCGTTGTCGCCGAGCAGGCAATGCACCTCGCCGGGCCGGACCGCCATCGACACGCCGTTGAGCGCAATGGTCGGGCCGAAGAACTTGCTGACCTCGCGCAGTTCGAGCAGGTTGTTTCCCGTGTCATTCATCATCTCTCTCCCGATGCACGCCCTGCCCTTCGTTTCGGGCCGCGCGCGTCACATAATCCATGATCCCGATTGGTCACGCCCACCTCCCGCAGGCGCGACCGAAGTCGCCATTCCGCGCCACGCGTCAGCGGACGCGAATGATCCGGCGCCGGATGAAGTCGTTGAACAGCACGGCAACGACGATCATCGCGCCGAGGAAAATCCGGAACCAGTCGCTGTCGACGCCGGTGTAGAAGATCCCGGTCGACACCGTGCCGAAGATCAGCGAACCGAACATGCCGCCCGCCACCGACCCGTAGCCGCCGGTCAGGAGATTGCCGCCGATCACCGAGGCGATGATCGCCTCGAATTCCTTCTGGTTGCCGCGCAGCGTATCGGCGGAGCCCGCCTGCAGCACCTGGATCATCGCCAGCAGGGTTGCGGTCACCGCCGAGATGACGAAGAGCAGGATCTTCACCCGCCCGACCGGCACGCCGGAATTGCGCGCCGCCGCATCATTGCCGCCGACGGCAAAGATCCAGTTGCCGAAGGTGGTGCGCAGCAGCAGCCAGGTGGCAAGCGCGCCGAGCAGCAGCCACCAGAGGATCGAGGCCGGAATGCCGTCGGCCATCGGCAGGCCTGCGGCGTCGGCGGCAATCACCCCCGACTTTGCCAGCCAGGCAAACAGGTCCTGCCCGAGATGGCCGGAGAGGATTTTCACCAGCAGGCTGTCCTCGTAGCCGTCGGTGATGCTGGGGATCTGTGTGCGGCCCGTCAGGCTGCGCGAGGCGACGAGCGAGGCACCGCGCAGCAGATACATCGAGGCAAGCGTGACGATGAAGGAGGGCAGCCCGGTGCGGATGATCAGGTAGCCGTTCAGCCCGCCGATGGCTGCGGCAATGGCGAAGGTGAGGAGCAGCGCCAGGACCAGCGGCAGGTGAAAGACCGTGACGAACAGGCCGATCAGGATGCCCGCAAAGGCGATCATCGAACCGACGGACAGGTCGAATTCGCCGCCGATCATCAGCAGCGAGACCGCCACCGACAGCACGCCCAGTTCAGCGGACACTTCGAGGAAGTTCAGGATGCCCTGGGCGCTGAACATGCCGCTGTGGCCCGATACCAGCATGAAAAATCCCATCACCAGGATGGTTCCGGCCAGCGACCCGAGTTCGGGCCGCTGCATCAGCCGCTTCAGGAGCGGCGTTTTCAGGAGCCGCTCGTCGGCGGCTCCTCCCTTCGGGGTCAGGATGATCCCGGTCTTTCCGGTTTCGGTCGACATGATCAGGCCTCCCTCAAAGCGTGCTGCGGGATTGAAACGACAGCATCATGAAGTCATGCACGAGCCGCATGTCCTCGCGCGCTTCTTCCGCCGTATTCCTGACCGCTGTCCCTTGCGTGATCGACTGCCAGAAGCCCTGGAGCTCGCGCATGAAGGGCTCCTGATAATCGATGCGATGCTCGATCTTCGTCAGATGCATGCCTTCCGAGCGGAATTCGATCAGCCGGGTCGGGAGATTGTGCAGGTAGGGCGACGGAAAGATCAGTTCGTAGCGCCGGTCATCGAAGAACAGCGAGATGCGTTCGTGATAATCGGCAAGGTCAGGCACGACGACATGGGCAAGATGACAGATTGCCTGTGCCCCGTTCAAGGCCAGAGTGGCGCTGGTGCCGCGACCGCCGGCAAAAATCTGCGCCGCGACCGCCTTGCGGCGCACAATCCCCATGCTTTCCAGCAGTCCCGAGACGGCGTTCAGGTCATGGATCATGCTGGAGCTGAAGGAATCCACGTAGGAATAGATGTCATCCTTGCTGAGGTCCCGGCCAAGGGCAGCACTGGTCTGGGCGCGAAGCCGTGCGGCATTTTCGGCTCGTGCGTCGGCAGGCACGTCGTCGGCGCGCCGGAAGGCGTGATGGGCGACGAAGGGCCAGGAATCCGGATCATTGCACTCGACGGCGATGAAGCGCAGCTTCTCCCCCCTGCCCCGGATCTGGTCGCTGAGGAACTCGTAGCTCGGGTCCCACCGTTTCATGAAGCCGACCTGCAGCACCCGGCCGCTGGCCTCGCGTGCCCGGATCAGCTCGTCGATATCGGCCACGGAAAGGGCGAGCGGCTTTTCGCAGAACACGTGGATGCCGCGCTCCAGTGCGTCGATGGCGATCTGCTGGTGATAGGAATCCGGGGCGCCGATGACGACGGCATCGGGATGCAGGTTCCACAGCTCCGGCACCGTGGCGAAGGTCGGGATGGCGAATTGCCGGGTGATATGGGCGCGGGTGGCGGCGGAGGGATCGGCCACGCCGATCAGCTCGAACTGATCGGCAAGAAAGATCAGGTTGGGGATATGCTCGACCTGCGAAATCAATCCGCCGCCGGCAACAACAATCTTCAGTCTGGTCATGGTCATTATCCAACTGTTTCGGTGAGGTGAAGGGAGAAACCGGCGCGCACGGCCAGCCGCACGAGGTTTCCAAATCCCATTTCGGCATAGGTCAGCGGATCGGCGATGCGCAGGTCCTGTTCGGCCTCCACCACCAGCCAGCCCGCATATCCGGCCCGCGCGAGGTGCCGGAGAATGGTGTCGAAATCGATCGACCCATCGCCGGGAACCGTGAACACGCCTTCCATCACCGCGTGCAGGAAGCTCCAGTCCTCCTGAAGCGCCCGCCGCAGCACATCGGCTCTGGCGTCCTTGCCATGAAAATGCACAACCCTTTCGGCATGCCTGGCGGTGAGCGCCACGGGATCGCCACCGGCCAGGATGGAATGTCCGGTATCGAGCAGCAGGCCGACCGAGCGCCCGGTATGGGCCATCAGACAATCGACATCCCCGTCGCTTTCGATGATGGTGCCGATATGCGGATGGTAGGCCATGCCAATGCCGAATTCGGCCATCCTGTCGGCCAGCGCCGTCAGTGTCGCGCCATAGGCGGGCCAGTCATCGTGGAACAGCCGTGGACGGTGCGACATTGGCGACAGGGTGTTGGAAAAGCTTTCCGACGAGCAATCCGCATAGATGATCGAGGAACAACCCATCTGCTTCAGCATCTCGAGATGCGGAAGGGTGCGGGCGAATTCCTCCTCGACGCCGAAATCGAGCAGGCGGCCGTCATGCCAGGCGGAGATCAGCGCCAGATCGTGCCGGGCAAATTGCGGCGCGAGTTCGCCCGCATCACGGGAGAACAGCCCGCCCATTTCCATGCCGGCATAGCCGCAGGCGGAGGCTTGCGACAGGCACTCCTCGGGGGTGGAGAAATACCGGAGCTCGGCGATGTCGTCGAGCGCCCAGGTATTGGGATTGATGCCAATTCTTACGGTCACGTCAGGGTTCCTTGCAGGCACGCCACGGCAGGCACCAATCAGGGCTGGTGGCGGCAGTCGTATGGGGAATGGTGAGGGCGCGGAAGGCGGCGCTCCGGCACGCCTTCCACGGGTTCTGGTTTAGGAAAGGCAGCGCTTCTAGAGTCTGTCAGGTTCATATTGAACCAGCCAGACTCTGGCTCCCCTTGTTGTCGTTTGTCTTTTCGGGAAAACCGGATTCCACTTTTCCCTGACAAACTCTAGCGAATGCCCATCTTGCTCAGCTCAAGCACCAGCCCGGCATCCTTCGGAGTGACGAAGGAGGGGCCGGTATAGACATTTGCGGTCGGCATGGTGCCGTAAAGGCTGTTCATGGTCAGAAACACCACGGGGAGATAGCCGAGCAGATATTGCTGGAAGTCGATGGCGAAGGACATTTCCTTCTTGTCCAGCGCCTCGAGGATCTCGGGCGTCAGGTTGAAGGTGCCAAATTTCACCTTGCCGACGAGCCGACGGTGCTTGATGGCCGATAGCGTCGGCACCGCCGAGGATGGCCCGAGCGCGAAGGCACCCGTAGTATCGGGATGGGAGGCAAGATAGCCTTCGACCCGCGTCTGGACTTCCGTCGGATCGACCGTGACGGCAAGCACGTCCGCCTTGCCGCCCATGCCTTCGACAAACCCGGCGCAAGCCTCGTCATTGCCGGCATTTCCGACCTCGTGGTTGATGCAGACACCCTGGGTGACGCCTTCCTTCATGAAGTGCTCCGCCGCCTGGCGACCTGACTCCTTGTAGGAGCCGGGGCCGATATAGAAGTTGGCGCCGACCGCCTTGACCTGGTCCTCGCCGGTATCGATGATGATGACGGGAATGCCGGCATCGGTGGCCTTCTTGACCTTGGAGCCGATGGCCTGGGCATCCGGCACGGTGACCACCAGGCCATCGGGCTTCGACGCAATGGCGGTATCCATCAGCTTGCCCATTTTCACCACGTCCCAGACGTCGGGCGAGAAATACTCGACCTGCGAGCCCATGACCTTCTGGGCGGCCAGCATGCCATTCTTGACCGCCGACCAATAGACATCCGAAGCCTCGCCATGGGTGACGAAAACGATGCGGACATCGGAGGCCTTCTTCATTTCAGCTGTGGCGGACTGGCTTGCAGCCATAAGTGTGGTGGTGGCGACAACGGCAGTGCAGCCAAGGACCTTGAGGGATTTGAAAAACATGTCGTTTACTCCCGGTTTGTTGTGATTTCGCTGGTAACAGAATTGCGGGCAATGCCTTGCCTGTTCGCCGTGCCCCTGCATCTTCAAGGACACACGGGTTCCCTGCCCCGGAAGCTCGAGGTTGCCGTCATCTCACAAGCAACAGACATGTCACGTTGAACACGCGTCCACACAGGACGGCGCTCGGGAAAGGTCAGCAATGACCAAACCGTGCAACACTAAGCTAACGATATAAATTGGGGAGATCTATTCCGGCGAACGCGGCGAACAATCGGTCTTCAATAGTAGAAGACGAGCGACCTCGAGCTATCATCAATAAAAAGAACAAGAAACATCTTGTTGTCTTTCACTGTTGGCGAAATAAATGTTACGATATTGTTACCTGAATTTCCCCGGCAATGCAAGCCTCATCCGCATCCAGGATAATTTATTGTTGCCGCAAATGCCCGCAGTCACCGGGAAAAACCGGGAGAAAGGCCGCAAAACAAGACCTAAGTGCCTGATATTGAAATCCTGTCTCAAACCCCGCAACACCACCCGCCACCTGCGCCATGCCGTCCGGGAACAAGGACTGCGGAGAGATCGGGGTGGGCGTTACTTCAGGAATGGTGATACGGGATGAGTGAAATATAACAAAGTAATATAGCAGAGCCTATTGGGGAAGGATGCGCTTGCAAACACGCCGCCTCCGGCAGGACCATGTGACTTTTGCGCCGACAAACGCCCTGGCTGGGGCGCCTGGATTCGAACCAGGGATGGCGGTACCAAAAACCGCTGCCTTACCGCTTGGCTACGCCCCACCAATGCGCGATGACAGCAGGCGATGGCTTGCTGATTTGCGCGGAAAGCGAGCGGGTGTTAGCAAATGGCCACCGGTCCGGCAATGGGGTAGTGGCTGCGGGGACCAAGAATTCTGTGGGGCTGGAGGGCATGTGGCGGCTTCTGGGGGACCTTTTCTGGCACTGGGGCATCACCGCAATTGATGCGATCATGCGCATATTGCGGGAGTGCATTGCCGAAACTGCTTCCGCCGGACCTCGTCCTGCCCTAGTCTCGGGGAAGCGCACTCTTAACCGACCGGAGACACAATGAGCCGTTTTCGCGCCCGTCCGCCTGCCGTGCCCACCGTGCTTCTCGATGATGCCGTGGTGCGGATCACCCGCTGGGATTTCGAGCCCGGAGCCGATACCGGCCATCACGTGCATGGCATGGGCTATGTGGTGGTGCCGATGACCGATCTTTCCATCCTGCTCGAGGAGCCCACCGGGGAAAGGCGCGTCGAGGTGGCAAAGGGGGCCGCCTACCGGCGTGATGCCGGGGTGGAACACAATGTCGTCAATGCCGGCAGCCAGCCGATGAGTTTCATTGAAATCGAGTACAAGTAACCGTGTCCAACAAAGATACAGGCAGCGAGACGGGCGATGTCGGTTTCGACCGCGCCTTCGCCCCCGCCTACGGGCAGGCCATCGAGGTGGCTGAGTGCGTCGAGCGCCTGACGGTCAACAATCCCTCGCCCTTCACCTTCCATGGCACCAACAGCTATATCGTCGGCAAGGGGGCGGTGGTGGTGATCGATCCCGGACCGGAGGACGAGGCGCATTTCGAGGCGCTGATGCGGGCGCTCAAGGGCAGGCCCGTCAGCCATATCGCCGTCTCCCACACCCATCGTGACCACTCGCCGCTGGCAGCCCGCCTGAAGGCTGTCACCGGCGCGCTGGTCGTGGCGGAAGGCCCGCACCGGGCCTCAAGGCCGCTGCATGAGGGCGAGAAAAATCCGTTTGCCGAAAGCTCCGACCTCAAGTTCAGTCCGGACATCAGGCTTGCCGATGGCGACCGGGTGGAGGGCGACGGCTGGTCGCTGACGACGATCCTCACCCCCGGCCATACCGCCAACCATGCGGCCTTTGCGCTTGACGGCACGGGCATCGTGTTTACCGCCGATCACGTGATGGCCTGGGCGACCTCCATCGTCGCACCGCCGGACGGGGCGATGGCCGATTACATGGCCTCGCTCGACCGGCTGCTGGAACGCGACGACCGGCTCTATCTTCCCGGCCATGGCGGCCCGGTCACCGATCCCGCCGCCTTCCTGCGCGGCCTGCGCACCC
Source organism: uncultured Gellertiella sp. (assembly GCF_963457605.1). GTDB lineage: Bacteria > Pseudomonadota > Alphaproteobacteria > Rhizobiales > Rhizobiaceae > Gellertiella. Next base: position 3,284,311 of record NZ_OY735139.1, on the reverse strand, counting down.
ACCGGCGGATGCGGGAACGCGCCATTCTGGAACGCATCCGCTCCGGCGACCGGCTGATCCCCGACATGGTCAGGGCGATCTACCGCGATACCGATCCCCGCCTGCACGGCGCCGCCGCTCTCTCGGTGCTGGCTCACCTCGAGGATCTCGCCGAAAAGCGGCTTGTGGTGACCGACGGTCCGCCACGCCTCTCCGGACGGTATGAACCGGCCTCATGACAGGGTTCTGGAGGAAAGCCTGAGGCAGAACAGCTGAGGGGGCGCGGCCGTGTCAGCCGCCGGCAATTCCCAGCAGTTCCGCATCCAGTGCCTTCAGGTAGCTGTCGGCAAGATCGGCGGCGAGGCCGAATTCGCGGGGGCCGTAGCGGGCGGAAACCCGGATATCCACCGTCGTCGTCTCGGCATCTTCCTTCAGGCGGATCAGCACGTCAAAGGGCAGGCCTAGCAGGAAGCTGCGCTTTTCGCCCTGCAGCAGCACATCAACGGCGGGCGTCCCCGCTGGCTCCGCCATGTCGGGCCGGTCGCGGGGCACCGGGCCGATGGCGGGAGTCTCGGCAGATATATCGGCAGGCAGCGGCTTCGGCGTTCTGCCCTTCTTGCGGGTCGGGTAATCCTCGATATCGACCACCGTACCCTCAAGCCCGCTTTCGGCGAGGATGCGGATATGTTCGTCAACCGCCACCTTGGCGACGGCGCGGTAGACCCGGTCCATTGCCCCTTCATACCGCCGCCCGATGAGATCGGGATAGGCGGCCCGCTCGGCGGCAAGGCCTTCGGCGCTTGCATCCCGCCCCGGCAGCCAGGATTGGCTGGCTACGGGTGCGGCGAGCCAGTCCGGCCGGTTCTGGTGGTCGGTGGAGATATCGGCAACATCGGGGCTGCCGCGATAGGCAAAGGCCGATGCGCCCACCAGTGCCAGTGGCAGGCAGGCCAGCAGCAGCGCCCTCGCCGCCGCCACTCCGCCTTGCGCCCCCACCTGCCAGAGCCGTTGCAGGCCGACCAGCGCCAGCAGCACCGCCAGACCCGCAACCGCTGCCGCCATCAGCACCACAGCCGTCATCGCCGGCGTGATGATCAGCCCGAAACGATGCAGAACCAGGGCCAGGACGCAGGTGAGAAAAGCGAGCTTGGCAAGCTTGAGCGCAAAGCGCGCAGCCTGTGATTTCGGCCTTTCATAGCGGATCAACATCGCGGAGCACCCTGGCGTTTTCCTGAAGCAGCAGTCATGCCTGATTTGCGGGAGAATACCAATGATCCCCGATCTCCGGAACCTTCCAATTCCGGCACCGTTCCATCGGGCGCACCTCTACGCCGACCGCATTGCCCTTGCGGATGCGGCACCCCGTGCCGGTCCGCACCAGCATCGGGCAAGCTTGCCCCGGCAAAGGCGGGCGGCTGGCCAGAATTGGTGTGGTTAATTATCATGATTGAAAAGACCTGATATGTCTCAAAATGACCACGCTTTTCTGCGATGCGAAGCCGGACTGGCGGCGAGACAAGATGACACGCGGGACCGGAAGGAGCCCTGATTGCTGATGGACCTGACCCTGTCTGCGACGGAGGTGATTGCCCCTGCCCTTCTGGCGAAACCGCCGCGTGCCGTGGCGCAAAAGCCCTTGATGGACCTGCGTCACCAGCCCCAGGCCAAGGTATTGCATGGCACGATCCTGCCGACGCTGCTCGACGAACCCCTGCTGGAAATGGAACTGGCGCTGACCAGCTTTCGCCCCGCCGACCAGAGTTTTGCCGGTGCCGTCAGTGCGGCGGCCAAACACTTTGGCGGCGAATTCCTGTTTGAACTGCCCGCCGCCCGCCATATGGCCAATTGCGAGCGGATCGCGGTGCTGCGCTTCCCCTCGGACGCCGGTCGCGTCACCGTGTTTGCCTGTCTGGAACTGGATGGCGAAACCATTCGCATCGACGCGCCCAACGAGCGCACCCGCCAGCTTCAGGATTTCGCCGACGCCTTTGTCCGGCTGCTGGAACGGTTCTGACCCGACATGCCCAGAACCTGTCAGGATCAGATAGAATCTGACAGACTCTAGCTGCGGTCGAAGGCGAGATGCAGGCCGAGGCCTGCAATCACCGTGCCGCCCAGCCTTTGCAGGCCGCGCACCATGCGGGTGGAGCGGCTGAGCCTGCCCATCACGGCGCTGGCGAGGAAGACGCAGGCAAGATCGGCGGCGGAGAAGATCAGGTTGACGATGGTGCCGAGCAGGCCCAGCTGCAGCCAGACAGGAAAGGCCGCCTGCGGATCGACGAATTGCGGCAGGAAGGCGAGGAAGAACAGCGCCGTCTTCGGGTTCAGCGCCTCGACCGCTATGCTTTGCAGGAAGGCGGAGCGGGCTGAAGCCGCCACATTCTCCGCTGCCCCCTCTCCCGCCTCCGTGTCCGCTTCGGCAGTGTCATTCCTGCCGGTTCCCAAAAACAGGCCGATGCCGAGCCAGACCAGCCAGGCGGCCCCGGCAAGCTTTACCACCAGATAGAAAACCGGCACCGCCCTGAACAAGAAGGACAGGCCCGCGGCAGCAGCGCAGACATGCAGGTAGCCGCCGAGATGAATGCCGAGCGAGGCCATCAGCCCGGCCTTTCGCCCGCGCGCCATGGTCCGCGCCGCCGCATAGAGCATCGCAGGCCCCGGTATCGCTGCAAACAGCGCCGTGGTGAGGAAAAACGGAACAAGCAGATGCAGGCCGGGCATGTCATCCTCCAGATCGAACCCCGAGCTTTCTCCATTCCCGTCAGGTCGTCAAGCAGGGATGCGGGCGGGGATGCGGGTTCCTGGGTTTGCTGCTGGTATGACAAGCTGCTGCACCAGTCCGGTGCGGCTGCATTTATGTCGCCCGTACCAGACCCGTGCTGGCCTGTGACTCGAAAGCTGGAGGACCTGTCATGGCTGAGGTCAAAGACGCAGATCTGATCGAGGCAAGGCGCCTGTGGGAGACCGAGCGGACCGAGCGCCCCATTCCCGTTTCCGTGCGCTTCGATCCGGCGTCAGAGCGGGTCATCGTCGATTTTGCCAACGGGGCCGCGGTCCAGTTTCCGGCGCGCGCCGTGGAGGGCCTGCAACAGGCGTCGGCGGAAGAACTGGCCGAGGTGGAACTTCTCGGCGAAACCGGCCTGCACTGGGAAACGCTTGACGTGGACTATTCGATATCCGGCCTGTTGCGCGGCATTTTCGGCTCAAGGCACTTTCTCGCGGCCCAAAGGCGCGGCGGCCAGTCCCGCTCCCCCGCCAAAACCGCCGCCGCCCGCGCCAACGGCATGAAGGGCGGCAGGCCGGGGAAGAAACGCGCCTGAGCGCCCGTCAAAGGTGCCCATTTCTGCCCAACCAAGCTATTCGCTTCGTTTGGTGATGGCCAATCGCTTCAATACATAGCTTTCATGGAAATGCCGTTTGACCTCCTCGAACCAGTCGCCGGGCAAGGCTCCGAGAACGCATGTAGCCTCCAGGCCTTCCCGTCTTGAAATCCGGCTTGCCGGGCGCAGGTCCGGGCCGGGCCAGACAAACAGGTTCAATTCATCCGTGTAGATCCATTGCGGCCGACTATCCAGCCCGATCCAGCGGCACAGCTTTGCAGGCACCTCAAGGGCGCGCCTCCCTTCCGGCGGCGGCATGTGGGAAATCCCGAGGGCATAGACCAGTGTCGAGTTCAACAGCCCGGTCCGGGAAAGGAGAAGGGCCGTGGGGTATGTCTTGTCGCCGTGTTCCCTGAATTTCGATTTGCTGCGCCAGAGAAAATCATGGGCAACGACATGACCGAGCGGTGGCTCTGCCGGGACCTTCATTGCTACCGGGTCGCAGCCCGGCGGGGCAACGGGCTGCCGGGTTCCGGAATATCCTTGAGATCTTAGAGTCTGTCAGGTTCAGATAGAACCTGACAGACTCCAAGCAAATTTGTTTTCGTTTGTCTTTTCGGGAAAACCGGATTCCACTTTTCCCTGACAAACTCTAGGGCTCAGCCGTGGTCACCGCCGCGCCCATGATGGCGCTGACCTCTTCGTCCGAAAGCGCTTCCACGGGAATGGTTCGTTGCAACCGGCTCCACAGCTGCTGAAACAAATCTGCCGAGACGAGATAGGCGGAGGGGCGGCCATAGCGGGTGATTTCGACCGGGTTGGCCTGGCACCGTTCCACCCATTCGCCGAAATTCTTCTGCAATTCCGACGCGGCAACGCTGTTCATGAGAAGCCTCCTTAAATTCCGTATGTTCCGTAATTTAAGTCACTTCCGATATAAAAGCAATTCCACCCTCAGCCCGTCACAGCTTTATCTTGATTGCGGCCTGGGCGGCGGCGAGGCGGGCGATGGGGACGCGGAAGGGGGAGCAGGAGACATAGTCGAGGCCGATCGATTCGCAGAAATGGATCGAGGTCGGGTCACCGCCGTGCTCGCCGCAGATGCCGAGCTTCATGTCGCTGCGGGTCATGCGGCCGCGCTGGGCGGCGATGCGGATCAGTTCGCCGACGCCGTCGAGATCGAGCGAGATGAAGGGATCATGGTCGATGATGCCCTTCCGGATATAGGTATTGATGAATTGCGAGGCATCGTCGCGGGAGATGCCGAAGGTGGTCTGGGTGAGGTCGTTGGTGCCGAAGGAGAAGAACTCCGCCGCCTCTGCAATCGAATGGGCGCGCAGCGCGGCACGCGGCAGCTCGATCATCGTGCCGACGAGATAGTCGATCTGCATCCCCGCTTCCGCCATCACGGCGGCGGCAATGGTGTCGATGCGGTTCTTGACATAGTCGAGTTCGGCACGCAGGCCGACCAGCGGCACCATGATTTCCGGCACCACCGGCGCACCGGTCTGGCGACCGGCGTCAACCGCCGCCTCGAAGATGGCGCGGGCCTGCATCTCGACGATCTCGGGATGGGAAATCGCCAGTCGGCAGCCGCGATGGCCGAGCATCGGGTTGAACTCGTGCAGCGCATCGATGCGCTGGCGCATCAGCAGCGGTTCCATGCCCATGGCACGGGCCACCTCGTCGATTTCCTCCTCGGTCTTCGGCAGGAATTCGTGCAGCGGCGGATCGAGCAGGCGGATGGTCACCGGCTGGCCATGCATGATGGAAAACAGGTCGGTGAAATCCGAGCGCTGCATCGGCAACAGCTTGTCGAGGGCGGCCTGCCGGCCCTCCTGGGTTTCGGCAAGGATCATGTCGCGCATCACGTGGATGCGTCCGCCTTCGAAGAACATGTGCTCGGTGCGGCAGAGCCCGATGCCTTCGGCCCCGAAGGAGCGGGCGGCGCGGGCATCCTGCGGCGTATCGGCATTGGTGCGCACCGTCATCCGCCGCGCCTTGTCGGCCCATTCCATGATCCGTCCGAAATCGCCGGAAAGCTCCGGCTGCAGCATCGGCACCTCGCCCTTCAGCACCTGGCCGGAGGAGCCGTCGATGGTGATGATGTCGCCCTTGTTCAGCTTGACGCCCATGCCGACCAGTTGCTCGTTGCGCAGGTCGACGCGCATGCTGCCCGCACCGGAAACGCAAGGGATGCCCATGCCGCGCGCCACCACCGCCGCATGGCTGGTCATGCCGCCACGGGTGGTGAGGATGCCTTCCGCCGCATGCATGCCGTGAATGTCTTCCGGGCTGGTCTCGATGCGGACCAGAATGACCTTGCGGCCTTCCGCCTCCGCCTCCACCGCCTCTTCCGAGGTGAAGACGATCTCGCCGGTTGCCGCCCCCGGCGAGGCCGGCAGGCCGGAGCCGATCACGGTGCGCTCGACGCGGGGATCGATGGTCGGGTGCAGGAGCTGGTCGAGCGAGGATGGCTCGATGCGGCAGACCGCCTCTTCCGGGGTGATCAGCCCCTCGTCCGCCATGTCGACGGCCACCCGCATCGCCGCCTTGGCGGTGCGCTTGCCGGAACGGGTCTGCAGCATCCACAGCTTGCCGCGCTCGATGGTGAATTCGAGATCCTGCATGTCGCGATAATGCAGTTCCAGCCGGTCGCAGATGGAGCGGAAATCGGCGAAGGCCTCCGGCATGACCTTTTCAAGACTCGGCTTTTCCGAGCCCGAGGCAATGCGGGCGGCTTCGGTAATGGATTGCGGCGTGCGGATGCCCGCCACCACATCCTCGCCCTGGGCATTGACCAGAAACTCGCCATAGAGTTCCTTCTCGCCGGTCGAGGGATTGCGGGTGAAGGCGACGCCGGTGGCGGAATTGTTGCCGAGATTGCCGAACACCATGGCCTGCACGTTGACGGCGGTGCCCCAGCCGGCGGGAATGTTGTGCAGCTGGCGATAGGTGACGGCGCGCGGGTTCATCCAGCTCGAAAACACAGCCGCGATCGCCTTCCACAGCTGGGTTTCGACATCCTGCGGGAAGGGTTCGCCAAGCTCCTCCTCCACCATCTGCTTGTAGAGATGGGTGACATGCTGCCATTCGACGGCGGACAATTCGGTATCGTATTCGTGGCCGAGGCGGCCCTTTTCATCCTCGAGGATTTCGGCAAACACCTCGTGGTCGATGCCCATCACCACATCGCCATACATCTGGATGAAGCGGCGGTAGCTGTCCCAGGCAAAGCGCGCATCGCCGGCATCATGGCCGAGCGCCTGCACGGTCTCGTCATTGAGGCCGAGATTGAGGACCGTATCCATCATTCCCGGCATCGAGGCGCGGGCACCGGAGCGCACGGAGAGCAAAAGCGGGTGACGGGGATCGCCGAACTTGCGGGTCGTGGCCTGTTCGATGCCGCGAATCCCCTCGCGCACCTGCGCCTTAAGCGCTTCGGGAAAGGTCCGGCCATTGAGGTTGAACCAGCTGCAGGCCTCGGTGATGATGGTCAGGCCGGGGGGTACGGGCAGGCCAAGGCTTGCCATTTCCGCGAGATTGGCCCCCTTGCCGCCGAGCAGCGCGACATCGCCCGACCGCCCTTCGGCTGCGCCATTCCCGAACGTGTAGACCCACTTCTGCATATTACCCTCTTCCCGTCAGGTAAAGCCACGGTAATCCATTCAAATCTGAAAGGAAATCACCAGAAGCGGCAAAAATGGTGCATTGCGAAAGAAATGCGACAATGTGCTGCCGGAAGCGATTATGCGCCGCAAAAAGGCCGTGTGCCGACCGGGGTTGCAGCTGTTCAGAAGGGAAAACCGGTCGAGGGACGTTCAGCGACCGGGCGCTTCAGCAGCTCTTCCAGCAGTCCGGCCAGCTTCGACTTGTCCATGCTGGCGAGATAGCGTTGGGCAAGCTCGTCTTCGAGCTCGCGGCCAAGGCTGCGCAGGCGAATGGCGGCTTCCGCCACGTCATCGTCGAGCAGGATCAGCGAGTGCCATTTGTCGATGTCATAGGCATAGGTGTCGATGACGGGCTTTTCATATTCCATCTTGTCGTCGCGCGAAAACAGCCGGCCGAAACGCGGCTCTGGCGGCGGCACCTGCTTGCCCTCCTCCACCGAACCCGATGCACCGAACAGACCTCTGAGCTTGAACATGTTACGCACGACTCCAAACCTTCGGCCCCAATGGCCATACGCACCACCTGCAGATCTGCCACCCGGCAGACCAATACTATTGCCGTAATTCGAACTAGCATATTTATGACAAATAAGGAATTACATTAATTTTCACCTGCCATGCACTTGGCTTTGTGGTTAATTGTGAAGTTAAAATTTTAACAATTGGCGACTGACCTGAATTTTAACATCTTGTTCATCATCTTGTTCTGGTGCCGTTTCTGCTGACCCGGTGTCTGCGGCAATCCACAGGATTCATGGATTGCAGCAGGGATTCCATTTGCAACTTTTAGGAGTCTACTTTTTATTGATCTTCTCTAATATTAAGAGGAGGAAAACAGGATGAACAAAATCTCATTGCTCGGCGCTTTGGCCGTGAGTGCCGTTTCGATGTCAGGGTGCACGTCCTTTTCACCCGGCGATCTTGCCAGGCCAGGTTCCGTCACCGTCGAAAACGCCATGGTTGATATCGGCAAGGGGTTTTCCGGCATGAACCGGGCACTCAAGGCCGGAAAGACCAAACTGGGCATCGACGTGTGCAAGGTCACCGTCAATTTTCACGTGACGTCCGGTGCGGACAAGAGCGGGACCCTGGTGCTGGACCTCAAGGCCGCCCCTCCGGCGACGAGTACGGTCACCACCGTCAGCGCAGGGGCCAACCTCACCCAGACCAACACCTCCCACACCGATGTCGGCAACATGATCGACATCGAAATGTACAACGTCGCCTGCCTGCCGAAGGACACGCTTGGCTATGACAAGCCGGGCAAGGTGCAGGCGGTCGTTGACGCACTCGCCAGCAACCGCAAGCATCGCCCACCGGGTCAACCTTTTTCGCTGACCGTACCCGGAACTCCGCCATTGCCGCAGGCCATCACCCCGCCGAACGGCACCACGTCGCAGGCCCCGAAAACAGTGCCCTAGACCGGCAGGGGTGACACTACGAAATAAGGGTCGCGTTCCCCTACACCGCCTCGCGCAATTGCTCGGCGGTCTGGAGATCCACTGACACCAGTTGCGACACGCCCTGTTCGGCCATGGTCACCCCGAACAGGCGGTTCATGCGGGCCATGGTGATGGGGTTGTGGGTGATGACGATGAAGCGGGTTTCGGTCGAGGCCGCCATTTCGTCCATCAGGTTGCAATAGCGCTCGACATTGTGGTCATCGAGCGGTGCATCCACCTCGTCGAGCACGCAGATCGGGGCGGGATTGGTGAGGAAGACCGCAAAGATCAGCGCCATCGCCGTCAGCGCCTGTTCGCCGCCGGAAAGCAGCGTCATGGTCTGCGGCTTCTTGCCGGGCGGACGGGCGAGAATTTCAAGGCCGGCTTCGAGCGGATCTTCCGACTCGATCAGTTGCAGTTCCGCCGTGCCGCCGCCGAAGAGATGGGTGAACAGCCGCTGGAACTGGGCATTGACCACGTCGAAGGCGGCGAGCAGCCGTTCGCGGCCCTCGCGGTTGAGGCTCTGGATGGCGGCGCGCAGCTTGCGGATCGCGTCGACCACGTCGTCGCGCTCGCGGATCAGGGTTGAGAGCTTGTCGGAGAGTTCCCTCTGCTCTTCCTCGGCCCGCAGATTGACGGCTCCGAGCCTTTCCCGCTCGATCTTCAGCCGTTCGAGATCCCGTTCCACCTCGCGCGGATCGGGGAGCGGCTGATCGGCGGCAAGGCCGGCAAAGCGCATCGCCTCATGCGGCGGCACCGACAGCACCTCGTGGATGCGGGCCTCGCTTTCCTCGCGGCGCTGGCGGGCGGACACCAGCCGTTCCTCCTGGCGACCGCGCTTTTCCCGGCTGTCGGCAAGTTCGGCAAGGGCGCGGGCGGCCTGCTGGTCGGCCTCGCGCTGCCGTGTCTCGGCCCCGGCCAGCCGGTCGGCGGCGTCCCTGCGCCCGGCTTCGGCCTTCTGCAATTCATGCATCAGCGCCCGGCGCTTCTCCTCGAATTCTTCCGGGGCCTCGTCGAGACCGGCCATTTCCTCGCGGGCCTCTTCCTCGCGCTCGCGCAGCCGTTCGATCTGCTCGCCAGCCCCCGCGCCGCGCGCCTCCCAGCTTGCCCGCTCCTGGCGCAGTGCCAGAACCCGGCGCTGGCGCTGGTCGTTCTCGCGGCTGAAGCCTTCGTGCCGGGCCCGGGCTTCGGCGGCCAGGCTGCGGTCGGTTGCGACTTCGAGCTGCTGTTCGCGCAGGCGAAAATCCAGCGCCGTCACATCCGGCTGGTCGGCAAGCTCGGTGCGGGCATCCTCCTCGCTGGTGGCGAGATCTTCGAGCTGGCCGGAAAACTGCGCCAATGTCTCCTGGATCACATCGCGGCGGCGCATCAGGTCGCCGGAGGCCCGTTCGGCCTGCGACAGCGCCTCGCGCGCGTCGGTGACAGCACGGGTCGCCGCCCGGCTTTCCTCGCGGGCGCGCGACAGCTCCTGCTCGACGAGACCGATGGCTTCGCGGGCAAGCGCCAGCCGTTCATCCGCCTCGTCCAGCGCCTCGCGGGCCTCGTCGGCTTCCTGGTCGATTTCGGCAAGCCGGTTCTTCTGGGCAAGCCTGAGGGCAGCCGCCCCCGGCGCATCCGCTCCGGTGACATGCCCGTCCCAGCGCCAGACGGCACCTGCCCGCGTCACCAGCCGCTGGCCGGGTTTCAGCGAAGCGATCAGGCTTTCGGCAATGTCCGGTTCGACGATGCCGATCTGGCGCAGGCGGCGGGTGAGCGCCTTCGGGGCCTGAACGAAATTCGACAGCGGCACCGCCGCATTCGGCAGCGCCGGATCATTCGCCCCGTCGCCGGTGAGCCGCCAATGGGCGGGTGCGGCCTCGTCCAGCGCGGATTGCAGCTCGTCGCCGAGCGCAGCACCAAGCGCAGCCTCATAGCCGCGCGACACGGTGATTTCTTCGGCCACGGGGGTAAAGCCGCCATCCGACGCCCCGGCCGCCAGCATTTTTGAAATCGTCCGCGCCTCGGTTTCGAGCCCCGCCAGCCGGGCGCGGGCGGCATCGACGGGAAGGCGGGCGAGGCTTTCGGCCGCACGGGCCTCGGTGACGGCGGCCTCCAGCGACTGGATCGCGGCCAGCCGTTCGGCGAGCATCGCTTCCGCCGCCTCGACCATCGCCTGCTTTTCCTCCGGGTCCGGCAGGCTCGCCATCCGCCCGGCAATCGCCTGCAATTCCCGTTCGGCGTCGCTGATCTGCCGGGAAAGCCGCAGCTTGCGGTCTTCGAGATCGCGCAGCGCCCGCTCGAGCTGGCTGCGGCGGGCAGAGGCCTCCGCCCGCTCCGCCGTCAGCCGCTGGTGGACCTGCTCGCTCCCGGCAAGCCTGGCGGAGGCGAGAGAGAAAGCCTCGCGGATCTCTTCGGCGATATCCCCGGCCTCGGCGAGCTGTTCCCCGATTTCGGCCTCTTCCTGGGTCAAACGCTCCAGAATGGTGGCATTTTCGAGCACCAGACGCTCTTCCCGGCGGATATCCTCACACAAATGGGTTAGGCGACGCAGCAGCTCGTCGCGCCGCTTCAGCAGGCGGCTGGCATCATCCTCGAGCTGCGCCCGGGCAAATTGCAGCCGTTGCAGGGCGGCGGCGCATTTTGCCTCGTCCTCGCGCAGTTCCGGCAGTTTCAGGCTGGCAATCGCCTGGTCCTTTGCCGCCTGCATCTGCGCCTGCGCCCGCTCGGCCACCACCATGGTGGCCTGGTTGAGGGCGCTGGTCGCCTCGGCCTCGGCAAGCCTGGCCTCCACCCAGCGGATATGCAGCAGCACCGCCTCGCGGGCCCGGATATCGGCGGACAGCATCCTGAAGCGGTTGGCCTGGCGCGCCTGCCGCTTCAGGCTTTCGATCTGGCTTTCGAGCTGGGCGGTGACATCTTCCAGCCGCTCGAGATTGGTTTCCGCGCCGCGCATCCGCAATTCCGCCTCGTGGCGGCGCGAATGCAGGCCGGAAATGCCCGCCGCCTCTTCCAGCAATTGCCGCCGCGCCTGGGGCTTGGCCTGGATCAGCTCGCCGATCCTGCCCTGCCCGACCATCGACGGCGAGCGCGCGCCGGTCGAGGCATCGGCAAACAGCAATTGCACATCCTTGGCGCGGGCTTCCTTGCCATTGATCCGGTAGACCGACCCCTGCTCCCGCTCGATCCGCCGCGTCACCTGGATCTCGTCGGCATCGTTGAAGGCGGCCGGCGCGGTGCGGTCGGAATTATCGAGATAGAGGCCGACTTCGGCGGTATTGCGGGCCGGGCGGTTGCCGGAACCGGAAAAGATCACGTCATCCATGCCGGAAGCGCGCATGTTCTTGTAGGAATTCTCCCCCATCACCCAGCGCAGCGCTTCAACCAGGTTCGACTTCCCGCAGCCATTCGGCCCGACAACGCCGGTCAGCCCCCGCTCGATGATGAATTCGGAGGGCTCGACGAAGGATTTGAAACCGAGGAGACGGAGCTTGTTGAATTTCATGGGGATGGAGTCCCCGGGGGTGGGCGAACCACAAACGCCCTGCGCCCCGCGATCACATCCGCCCCCGCCGCAAAGCGTGGTTCAAAGCAGGCTGTCGATAAGGGCAGACATGGTCTCAACCGACATGGCTCCCGCGTAGCGTTTCCCGTTGATCAGGAAGGTCGGCGTGGCGTTGACGCCGAAATCCTTGGAACCGCGCTCCCTGACCGAATTCACATCATTCAGAAGCTTCTGGTCCGTCAAGCACTTCTCGAAGCTCTCCTGTGTAAAACCGGCAAGTTTCGACATTTGCAGCAGCGCCGCCTTGCCGTCATCGGCGGCAGCCCAGACCGACTGCTGCTTGAACAGCATGGCGACCATCGGAAAATAGGCGCCATTCGGCGCGCAGCGCGCCAGCATGAAGGCGGCGGCGGCGCGCGGGTCGAAGGGGAATTCGCGGATGATGAAGCGCACCTTGCCGGTATCGACGTATTTTTCCTTGATCTTCTCGAAGGTCTCGTTGTGGAAATGGGCGCAATGCGGGCAGGTCATCGACATGTATTCGACGATGGTGACCTTCGCGTCGGCCTTGCCCAGCGACATCTCCGGCAGGGCACCGGGCTGCAGCACCTTTTCCATGTCGACATCGCCATCCGGCTTCGGGATTTCGACCGGTGCCGCTGTCGAGGCGGTGGTGGCGGGATCGGGGGCCTTGGCAGGTTGGGCAGGCGTGGCGGGCGTCGCCTCGGCCTTCTTCTCCTCGCTCTTGCCGCAGGCCGAAAGGGCTGCCGCACTGGCGGCAAGGCCGAAGCCGGCGAGCAGGCGACGCTTGGTCAGATGGGTGTCGATGGTCGGCATTGTGTTATCCCTCGCGGATGGAAAATCAGTGCCTTGGTATTACTCTATCCCGCCGCTCACAAGCGTCATGGCATTACATTTCTGTAAACTTTGCCGCCGGCACGGGTGCCGGCCCTGAATTTCCCGTGATCGCCGCTCTCAGCGGGATCTCCGCTGCGGCGACAGCATGGCGGTGCCGAGCCGGGTCAGCGCCTGGCGCAGCTTGCCCTCCTCGACGCCATCGATCATGGCGTCAAGCCGCGCGGCTGCCGCCCCGGTCAGCGGCACGGGCTTGCGGCTGCGCGGCGGGCCGGAGGATACGGGCTTTTGCACGATGCGGATCTGGCGGATGGCGGGAAAGCCGAAAAAGCCGTTGATCCGGCTGATCAGTTCGCCCTGGACATGGGTGAGGAACAGGGCGCGCGCGCCCTCGCAGGCAATGGTCAGCACGCCCGGTTCATAGCCGCCATCGGGGCCTGCGTAATCGCGCCTCGGCCAGGTGATCTTTTCGGGCCGCGTCGATTCGGCAAAATCCTCGCCCGCAATCTCGTCCCAGGAGCCGAGCAGCGCCGTGTTGATCCCGGCCTTTTTCGCCAGCACCTTGTCGAGCAGGGGATTGGCAATTTCGCTGACCTGAAACACCCCGCGGCGCACGAAGGGCTTTCTGTCGGGTCGGTCATCCCTCGGCTGGCGCATCGCGTGTCCCGGCTGGTGTTTTCGGAGCCGCGAGGGCCCGGTAGCGCATCATAGCCTGACAATAGAAGGCAAAGCCACCCGACAGCATCGCAAAGGACTCGCCAATCGACAACCGGTTGTTGGAATTGCTGAGCAGGGTCAGCATGAAGAATAACAGAAGCATCCAGTAAGCCTGACCTGCAGGCCCGCTGATGATGCCGGCACGGCGGGCCTCTCCCACCATGCGCAGGAACAGGACCAGCATCAGCGCGCAGACAGAAAGGCCGAACAGCCCGTGGCGAATGACGATCTCGAGATAGCCATTATGCATCAGGGTATAGCCGACTTGGGCATAGCGGGTATGGTCCCACAGCTCGATCCACATGTTGCCATGGCCGAAGATCGGTGCCTGCCGGAACAGTTGCAGGGCATTGTACCAGATTTCCAGCCGCTCGTTCATCGAGATCGGCACCGTTCCGGAGGCAATGCGGGCCTGGAGATAGGTGGCAACCTGGTCGCCGGAGCGATAGTCGCGGAAAAAATCCAGCGTCGCCTCGATGGTCGGCCCGGCATGGGCCCAGAGATCGGCGCGCAGCGCTACCCCGAGGCCGCCGACAAGCACCAGCATTGCGCCTACCGCCAGCCAGCCCGCCAGTCGGCGCTGGCTGAACAGCAACACCAGCGCCGCCACCGGCAGCGTGACGGCCAGTGCCAGCCAGACGCCCTTGGATTTCGCGCCGAAGATCGCGATCAGGCAGAGCACAACGATTATGGGTGCCGCCACCAGCGCGATGCGGCCATGGACCGAATTGCGAAAGCCGCGCTCGGCATAGTGATAATACCAGTACAGCGCCCCGATCATGATCATGCCGGAGGCGACCGAGCCGTGGATCTGGTTGTTGTGGATCAGGGGACTGACGGTCTGTCCGGCAACGATCTGGAACCAGTGGGCGGTGGCGAGCAGAAAGCCGAGCGCCAGCAGAAAAAACGCCGTCAGCATTTTCTCGATGTGAAAACGCATGCGGACAAGGCCGATGCCGATGCCTGGAAAGAACATCGGGAAGGCATAGAGCCATTCCGACGAACCGTGCTCGTGATTGGCGGTGCCGAAATAGCTGTCGGCAAACCGCGCAAGAACATAGACCGACCAGCCGAGGCACAGCCAGCCGGCAAGGGAACTGGCCGGACGCGGCTGTATCTGCCAGAAGGCATACAGACCGTAAAACGACACGAGAATGGCCGCATATCTGTAGGCATCGGTTTCCACCAGCGTCGCGCTCAGCATCAACAGCCAGAGCACGAAACCGGCACCTGCCGAAACCAGGGAGGGCCTGTCATCAAATTTCATGTGTTGCGTCACTTGTAATATATTGAGTACAACATACGCGATACATAATCGAAAATACGAAATAAATGTGTCGGAATTCTCTTTACCGTTGTGGACCGGCTTTTTCTATAGTCGGCACGGGTGCCAATCTCGCTGCCATCGGTACGGTCCAGCGCGGCCAGGTCCCGTTCGACGGTAAAGGTTGCAGCCCCCGTCTTCCAGCCCCGCTCGAGATCGACATCAAAAGGCAGGATCATTTCGCCCATCGCCTCCAGCAATTTCCGCGCACCGGAAGCGGACACCAGATAGCAGGCCGCCGATCCCTGCGGCCCATGCAGGCAGCGCCCCACCCGGTCACCGAGCTGGCTGCGGCCAAAAGCCCGGAAGCCACGCACCCGGTGATTGACGAGCTTGATGACCTCCGCCTGTGGACAGGCGGCCAACACCGCTTGCGCCCGGGCCATGAAGTCAGGGGGAAAGCGGATATCGTCCTCGACGATGATCCCGGCCGGAACATTGTCGTTCAACAGCTGGCGAAGGGCGGCCAGATGACTCTGGTAACAGCCATATTCGCCCGGTCGCATGCCGCGGCCCGACAGGTTTCGGAATGTCTTTTCCGAGACGTTCCGCCGTTGATCCGCCGGGATGGCCTTGCCATCCACCGCCGCAATCCGCGTCAGTTCCATGCCCGCCGCCGCAGCGCTCGCGGAAAGATTTTCCCAGCGTTTGACGGAACGGTCGAGATTGATGGCGTAGACAGGGAGCATGGCTTGTCCGTGGCCGTGTTGTCGGGGCTCTGCCGGGCTAGCCCATTTCCGCGACATACTCAATCACCCGCGCGTGGAAAACTGCCGCTATTCCCCCGTCTTTGGCCCTGTCGGCACCAGCCGAAATCGGCTAGTGGTTTGATTCCGACATTTGCTACCGTCCGCTTTACCCTCGAGAACAAATGTCGGAATCATGAAAACCACTAGTAACACTATGATTCTAGTGGAATTTACGAATTTGACATTCGATCCTCGAGATCGCGGCGAATGGGCATCGAATGTCAAATTCATTCCACTAGAACCCGGGACACCCGAACAACCCATGCCGGACCGATTCCACGTGCGCCCATTCCCGACCGAGCCCGACGCACCACGGACACCGCTGGCGGCCAAACTCCTCGACTGGTATGACCGCCACCATCGTGTGCTCCCCTGGCGGACCGGCCCCGCCGATGTGACCTCAGGGGCGAGAACCGATCCCTATCGGGTCTGGCTGTCGGAAGTGATGCTGCAGCAGACCACCGTGCAGGCGGTGAAGGCCTATTTCGACACCTTCACGCGGACCTGGCCGACGGTCGGGGACCTGGCGGCGGCACCGGTCGAAGCGGTGATGGGCGCCTGGGCGGGGCTTGGCTACTATGCCCGCGCCCGGAATCTCAAGGCCTGCGCCGAGGTCGTGGCGCGTGATCACGGCGGGCGCTTTCCGGATACGGAAGAGGGCCTGCGCACCCTGCCCGGCATCGGCCCCTATACGGCGGCGGCGATTGCAGCCATTGCCTTCGACCGCCCGGCCACCGTGGTGGATGGCAATGTCGAGCGGGTGGTGACCCGGCTCTACGCCATCGACACGCCGCTGCCGGGTGCCAAGCCCGGAATCCACGCCCGGACAAGCGCCCTTCTCCCGCCCGCCCGGCCCGGCGATTTCGCCCAGGCGATGATGGATCTCGGCGCGACGATCTGCACGCCGCGCCGTCCGGCCTGCGCCCTCTGCCCGCTGAACGCAGACTGCCGCGCATTGCAGGAGGGTGATCCGGAATTCTATCCGGTCAAGGCGGCGAAGAAAGCCAAGCCGCTGCGGGTCGGGGCCGCCTATGTGGCAATCCGTCCCGACGGCAGTGTCTTTCTGACGCGGCGGCCGGCGCGCGGACTGCTCGGCGGCATGGCCGAGGTGCCGGGCACGATATGGACGGCGCGGATCGACGGCGCGACCGATCTGTCCGCCGCCCCCTTTGCCGCGAACTGGCAGGCCGCAGGGGTGATCAGCCATGTCTTTACCCATTTCGAACTGCGCCTGACCGTCTGGCGCGCCAGCGGTGTCACCCAATCAGGGGATGACGGCTGGTGGCAATGTTTCGATACACTGGATCAGGCAGGCTTGCCGACGGTCATGAAAAAGGCGATTACCGCTGCCATTCCCGATGCCTTCCGGAAGCAACACCGATCATCTTGAAAAGGAAAACCATGCGCGCTGAGATCAGCCATATTGTCTTCGACATCGGCCGGGTATTGATCCATTACGATCCGAACATTCCCTTCAGCCGCCTGATCCCCGACGACACGGAACGGGCCTGGTTTTTCCAGAATATCTGCACCCATGACTGGAACATCGAGCAGGATCGCGGCCGCAGCTGGGAAGAGGCGGAAAAGCTGCTGATCGCGCTGCACCCGGAGCGGGAATCCCATATCCGCGCCTTCCGCAAGCACTGGAAGGAAATGGTGCCCTATGCCTATATGGACACCGTCCATGCGATGGAACGGCTGATCGGCGAGGGTCGCGACGTGACGATGCTCACCAATTTCGCCGTCGACACGTTCGAGGAAGCCAAACAGATCTTCCCCTTCCTGCTGAAGCCGCGCGGCGTCACCGTGTCGGGGATCGTCAAGCTGATCAAGCCCGACATCCGGATCTACGACCGCCACGCCAGGACCTTCTGCCTCGATCCGGCCCGGACGCTGTTCATCGACGATGCGCCGGTCAATATCACCGGGGCGCAGGCGGCGGGCTGGAATGCGGTGCTGTTTGAAGGCCCGGAAAAGCTCAAAAGCGACCTTGCCGCCTATGGGCTTGGCTGAGAAGCCTCCGGATCACTCGCCCGTACAGGATTGAAGGCTGATGCCGGGGTCGCCGATTGCCGAATCGAAGCCCGGCACGCCGGTGGTGCAGTCAAAGCCTTCGGCCCTGTCATCGGCAACCTTGCGCGCCTGTTCATTGGCCTTGGGCCAGGAGCCCGCCACGTAATGCATCGGGCAGGAGTTCGAATTCTCAAGCTTGCTCACCACCAGCCAGGTGACTTGTCTGTCCGGATTGTCGTTGTCGGGATTGACCGTCCAGCGCAGGATGGTGGCGAACGGCTTGCCATCCCTCAACCGCCATTCCACCGTGGCCCCGGCCGAATTGAACCCGGAAAAGGTTCTGTGGCTGCTGCAATTGCCGTCGAGATTCTTGCCAAAGGCGACCATCTCGCGTGAATCGTCCGCCGAGAGCAGGACGTCATGGCCGGCAAGACCCTTGCAGCGCCAGCTTCCCTCATAGACGAAGCCATCCGGCCCGACGATCTGCTGGCAGGTCTTGAGATCAATCTTTGTATAGACCGACCTCACCTCTGCCGACGCCGGGCGGGTGACAAGCATGATCCCAAGCAACACCAGGCAAAACCGTTTCAAATCCCCACTCCTCCGACTGTCATAAGCGGCACCGGGAGTCCTATACCAAAGATCATTGCCAGGAACCCGGCAAATCAGTGTTTCTCGAGCACCGTCTCGAAATGGGCTTCCAGCGCCCGGGTGACGGCGGCGGTGTCGAACAGGGGCGACTGGTCGCGGGCGGCGAGGAGGTGCTGGCGCAGGAGGGAGAGGCGGTCTCCGTCCCGCGCCAGCGCGTCCGCCAGAGCGGCGAACGAAGCGATGTCGGGGGCGACGAGTTCAGGCAGGCCGACGGCGCGAAGCAGGCTTTCCGACACCCGCCCGGCAAAATTCGAACCCTTGAAGGTAATGACCGGAACACCGCACCAGAGCGCGTCCGAGGTGGTGGTGTGGCCATTATAGGGCCCGGTATCGAGCGCGATATCGGCACAGGCAAGCCGGATGAGATGGGCCTCCAGCGACACTTTCGGGGCAAAGACCAGCCGTTCCGCCGCGACACCCGCCCCTTCTGCCGCGCGTCTGAGATTGTCGGCGGCAGCCGGTTCGAGATGCGACAGCCAGAGCACCGAGCCCTCGACGCGGGACAGCACCTGCATCCACGCGGCAAAGGGCTGCGAGCGGATCTTTTGCGCCTGATGGAAGGCGGCAAAGACAATGCCCCCTTCCGGCAGGCCGAATTCCGCCCGCGACGCGGGACGGGAGACCCGGGGCCGGTGCTGGTCGTTGGCCTGATAGCAGACCGGCATTCTGAGGAGCTTTTCCTCGTAGAAGCCCTCCGACGACGCAGGCGTCACCACGCTGTCGGTGATGGCATAATCGATGCCGACGCCGGCGACCGAACCGGGAAAGCCGAGATAAGTAATCTGCACCGGAGCCGGCCGGCGGGAGAAGATGCCGAGACGGCCGCCCTGGGTGAAGCCCTTCAGGTCGACCAGGATATCGATGCCCTCGGCCCGCACCCGCGCGGCTGCGGCGTCATCATCGAGGTCGAGAATGTCGATGGAACGGTCGACGCCCGCAAGATAGCGCTCGCGCATCTGTCCCTGGCGGGCATTGGCCGGCGTGTGGCAGAAGCCGGTGATCTCGAACCGGATGCGGTCATGGGCTTCCAGCACGCCGGCAAACAGCGCCATGGTGGCATGTTCGCAGAAATCCGCCGAGACATAGCCGATACGGATTTTTCGGCCCGAGACATCGGCAGGCGGCAGGCGCGGCGCGACGGGGGGAAACAGCACTTCGGCGGTACGCCGGGCGGTGCGCCGGTGATAGGCCTCGTCAGGCGACCAGCAGAGCGCCCGGAAGGCGTTTTCGCGGATATCCGCACCCTCGCCTTCCCTTGCATAGGCCGCTTCAAGCTCGGCCTGCAGGCGTTCGGACAGCCCGAAATCGCAGAGATTGGCGGCACACCAGAACAATTCCGACACGGCGAGCCTTTCGCCGGGCTGCAGGGCCAGCGCCTTTTCCAGCAGCGGCAGGGCACGGGTGTAATGGCCAAGGCCTGAAAGCACGATGGCCGCATTGAGGAAATTGCCGAAATTGCTGCCGATATCCGCAAGTCTTGCCGCATAGGGCAGAGCCGCCTGATAGTGCCCGGCCTCACGCAGCAGGCTGCAGATGCCGTGGATCACATCCGCATCGTCAGGCACGAAGCCCTGCAGCGTCACGAGGGCGGCGAGCGCCCGGTCGGAAGCCCCGACCGACAGGTAATGGCTGGCGGCGCGCAGGCCCACCTCGCGCTTCAGATCCGGCGTCAGCGGAATCGCATCGGCAAAGAATTTCGCGGCATCGAGCAGGTTGCCCTGCTGTTCGTGGATGGTACCGGCCAGCAGATAGGCCTGCGCATTGCGCCGTTCCTGCTGGATCAGTCGCCGCAAGGTAGCCAGCGCGATCTTGTGATCGCCCCTGCCAAACTGCTGTCTTGCCTTTTCCAGCAACGCCGCCATGCCACCCGCCCGCACCCGAATTCCGTCGAGCGAGTGATAGAAACGCCGTCTTGCCTCAGGCTGGAGGGGGAAAGGACAAGATCCGCAATCGGATAATCCGCGTCAAAAATCGCGGCAACTGATCAATCAATATATTAAGTTCATGGCATGAAATATCAACGCATATTTGACAAATATATATCTTTTTGTTAATTTATATTTCTCTCATTTTTCCCGTGATCAATTGGCAGGGGCTCGGTTTCTTCTGTGGTCTTTCCCACCAGTTTGCGTCTGCATGCCTCAAATAAAAGATCATGCCACCTGGCAAGCGTGTCTCCCATCCACGGGTGATCCAGCCATCTTGCGGTTGCGTATAAAACAATCACAGACCCAAAAAGAGTCAGGTACTTTACAGACCCATCTGAAGACAAATAAAATATTATAATATTCAACAAAATTCCAATTACAAAATGATATGTAACTCTCTCCTTGTTGAAACTTGACTTCAAAGCGACCAGTTCATTTTCGAGATAAACCGTTTTGTCATCTAGTTTCTTGTCACCGGCATTAGGTCTAAATCCGTCCAAATCATCATTGCTGGCGTCGATCATACTCAGCCTTTATATCTGAATCCGGTATGCGAATCCCTTTAAAACCAGGAACATAGTGCTTTGCCCACGCGCCACCGTCCCAATGTGTAATTTCAACAAGTTCACCTGCCGTGAACTTCAAGAATCTTTTGCATACATCGTCCATGACCGTTCGCCGGTAGTCATTGGGCTTGAAGGTCTTGGCACTGATGAAAATGTCCTTGACAGGACGGGCACCGAACACCTTGGCCCTGTGGTAAAGACTTGGCTCTACGGGGCCAAAATCCCAAGCCTGAAAAGACCCGTCAAACAGGGGCCTTCCATCGTACCTTCCCATGTGAATCATTTGGGCAAGATACATGAGCTTTTGAAGCTCGAGGTTGCTTAATCCCCAGTTGGCTTCTTCAGCAATGTATTTGGCAACAGAATCCAGTTGTGCAGCCATCACTCGCACCTCGCATTTTGGGCCTTGCGGGCGATTTCCCATAATTGTTTGCTGGCCAATCTTTCGTCACAGGCTTTTGCAGCAGACCATCCTGTCACACATACCTCGTGACTTCCCATGCCGGGTCAAGCGGACCAGGTATCTGGTGCCAGCAAATTAATTCCAGTTACGCTAACATAAGAATTGGGTTCGGAAAATGCGATAGGGAAAGTATATTTCAACCAGACATTCTCTGGCAAAGGACCGGGTCTGGCTGCCCTGCCGCCGGAACTGGAGGGAGCGGCGGCAGGAAGGGCTTTGAAAGTCAGTCGGCGATCTTGCCGAGACCGGCGCGCACGACGCTGCGCAGTTCGTCGATCGGCTTCAGCACGCCATTGTCCTCGTAATGCCAGAAGGTCCAGCCGTTGCAGGCGTCAAAGCCCTGCACCTTGGCGCCGAGCCGGTGGATCGAGCCGGCGTCGCCGCCCGAGGCCACCGTGCCATCAGCGCGGATGATGGCGCTGTAGCGGCGGCGGACATCGGTCAGCACCTGGCCGGGCTTCACCAGCCCGCTTTCGACCAGCACGTTGAAGGCAACGCGGGCTTCGGCCTTCTTGCCGGTCATCACCGTCAGTTCCGCCTTGCCGAGCGGCTCGACGGCGGCGATGCGGGCAGAGGCCGCATCGATATAGTCCTGCTCGCGCTCGATGCCGACGAAATTGCGCCCGAGCCGCTTGGCGACGGCCCCTGTCGTGCCGGTGCCGAAGAACGGATCGAGAATGATGTCACCGGGCCTGGTCGAGGCCATGATGACGCGGGCGAGCAGCGCTTCCGGCTTCTGGGTCGGATGCACCTTCTTGCCGTCCTCGCCCTTCAGCCTTTCGCCACCGGAGCAGATCGGGAACAGCCAGTCGGAGCGCATCTGCACGTCGTCGTTGGAGGCCTTCATCGCATCGTAGTTGAAGGTGTAGCTCTTGGCCTTCGGATCGCGGCTTGCCCAGATCATCGTCTCATGGGCGTTCTGGAAGCGGCGGCCCTTGAAATTCGGCATCGGATTGGTCTTGCGCCAGATGATGTCGTTGAGGATCCAGAAATTCAGGTCCTGCATCATCGCGCCGACGCGGAAGATATTGTGGTAGGAGCCGATCACCCAGAGCGAGCCGCTCGGCTTCAGCACCCGGCGGCAGGCCAGCAGCCAGGCACGGGTAAAGGCATCATAGACCTCGAAAGAGGCAAACTGGTCCCATTCGTCATCGACCGCATCGACCAGCGACTGGTCGGGCCGGTGCAGATTGCCACCAAGCTGGAGATTATAGGGCGGATCGGCAAAGATCGCATCGACCGACTGGTCCGGCAGCGCCTCAAGCGCCGCCACGCAGTCCCCCTTGATGATGCTGTTCAGCCAGGCTTCAGGATCATGGCTTTGACGGAGGCCGGAAATCGGAAGAACAGACGCCATTACACACACTCGCTCGTTACACTTACGCTAAACAAATCCTTGACGCCCATGGTTACTGATCTTGGTTACCAAAGGCTGAACAGGAATGCGAAAAGTGGAAAGAACGTGGTTTGGCGGGAGGAATGGACAGGGCTGATGATGCCGCCGGGGCGGCTTCAGTGACGGCAATCCCCGCCAGGGGGCCTCAGGAACGCGGGGCCTGCGCGTTCATCCGGTTGCGCCGGAGATAGTCGCCGAACAGCGGCACGGTGAAATCCACGTCTCCATAGGCGGGGCTGTAGATCATGCCCTTCCGGATGATGTTGGACCGCATCGGCCCCATCCTGTTGATGGGTTCCTTCATCACCTCGGCAACATCGCCCGACTTGTAGGGTCCGTCGCCGAGGCTTGCCATGGCGCAGACATATTCGCGCTCGCGCGGGGTCAGCCGGTCAAACCGCACCCGGAAAAACCCGTCGTCCAGGCGGCGCAGGGCGGAGGTCGAGGAGTGCTCGACATCCTTCAGATCGATAGGGCCGTGATCGGCAGCATTCCAGGCCTGATACCCCCATTCCTGCAGGAAATAGGGATAGCCATGGGTCTTGGCGACAATGGCCTTCAGCGCCGCCTCGGTGATGTCTTCGCCTTCCTCCTCAATCGGATTGCGGATGGCAAGCTCCGCCGATGCCGGGTCGAGCGCCCCTACGGACGGAAAGGTGAACAGCCGTTCGGCATAGGATTTGGCATCCCCCGACAGGGCCGCCACCTGCGGGAGACCGGCACCGAAGAACAGGACCGGCAACCGCTTCTGGCTGATGCGGTGCATGGCGACGATCAGCGCCGCGTAGTCGCCGGGGTCGAGATACTGGATCTCGTCGATCAGCAGGGTCCAGGCCTTGCCCGCAGACCGGGCCGCCTCGCCCACCCTGACGAACAGCTCGGCAAGATCATATTCGATATTGCCGCTGTCCGCCGTGCCCGCTTCCGGATCGACCGACAGCGAGAAATCCCCGACGTCCAGCTTGAAGGCGGAGGCGAAGCTCCGCAGCGCCCGCATCGCGCCATGGGTAAGCGCCCTTGCCTGCTGGAGCCTGTCCAGCTTGCGCAACAGCTGGTGAATGCGCGGATAAAGCAGGCCCGGAAGCGGGCTTCCCTCCGGTGCC
Source organism: uncultured Gellertiella sp. (assembly GCF_963457605.1). Taxonomy (GTDB): domain Bacteria; phylum Pseudomonadota; class Alphaproteobacteria; order Rhizobiales; family Rhizobiaceae; genus Gellertiella. The sequence goes on along the minus strand of NZ_OY735139.1, from coordinate 3,260,653 downwards.
TCGATGATCGAGGCGAGATGGCCGTTTGCTTCCGCGATCTCCTGGATCCGGTTCAAAAGCACGGTCTTGCCGACGCCCCTGAGCCCGAGCAGGATCTGCGACTGGGCGGGCCTGCCGCGAATGGACCGCTCGATGGCAATCCTCGCATCCTCGAGAATCGTCTCGCGGCCGGCCAGTTCCGGTGGCTGCGACCCGGCGCCCGGCGCAAAGGGATTTCTGACGGCGTCCATGGTTATATCCAGTTTATCCACTTATAGGAAGAATGGGCTATAACCCCATATAAGTCAATATAACCGGCTAAAGCCCGCTCCGCCGGCACCAACCGGACGCCCCTAGCCGACAATCGCGAAGGCTTCGCGGGTGGTGCCGGAGGCGGTGCGGATGGGGGTTTTGCCGATCCACTGGACGTGGCGGGCAAGTACGGCAAGGGCTTCGTTGATCTCGCCACGGCGCAGCGCCGTCAGGATGGTGCGGTGGTCGTGGTCGGTGCGGGCTTCCCAGCCGGAGCGCCAGGCGGAAAACAGGAAGCGGGCGGAGACGGAGTGGAGATCGTCGATGGAGGCGATCAGCCGCGGCATGCCGCAGGTCGACAGGATCGTCAGGTGAAAGCGGCGGTTGGCCGCTTCCCATTCCCGGACATCGCCCGCCTCATCCCCCTCGCGGGTTGCCTCTTCCGCAGCGTCAAGGATCGAGGCCGTCAGGTGGGGGGCTGCGTGCTTCAGCGCGAGAACTTCGAGCGCGGCGCGCATTTCGGCGACCTCGCGCACCTCCCGCAGATCGAAGGCTGCGACCCGCACCCCACGGCGCGGCTCGCTGATGGCCAGACCCTGCGCCTCCAGCCGCCGGAAGGCCTCGCGCACCGGCACATGGCTCGCGCCGAATTCCTCGGCGACATGATCCTGCCGCAGCCGCGTGCCCGGCAAAAGCTCGCCCCTGATGATGCGGTCGGCCAGCGTCCGGCTGATCCGGTCGGCAAGCGTCTGGCCGGTCTTTTCCGCAGTCATGTCGTCGCTTGCCCTGATCATGGCTGCTCTTAGCATTTTCAGCGGCAAGGGAAACGGGTTTGCGGCAAAAAAGCCGGACAAAATCGGCATACAAGCCCGTTTAGGGTCACCCGTCCCGAAGTCCCGCCGCATCCGTTGGGCAGCCATGCGGGACAGAGCCCCCATGCCGGGATTGTTCTTGGCCGTCCTATCGTGTAGCAAGCCGAATTGTCACAAAAACCGGACGGAACCATGAGCGGCATTGATCTCATCATCTTCGACAACGACGGCGTTCTGGTCGATTCGGAGATTATCGCGGCCGAAGTGGAATCGGCGCTTCTGACCGAGGCCGGATATCCGATTTCGGCGGAAGAGATGGGCGAGCGCTTTGCCGGGATGATCTGGCGCAACATCCTGCTTGCCGTCGAGCAGGAAGCCGCCATTCCGCTGTCGGCCTCGCTGATCGACAAGTCGGAAAAGCTGCTCGACGAACGGCTGGCCCGGGACGTCGAGATCATTCCCGGCGTCAGGCAGGCGCTGGCGCGCATCACCCAGCCGCGCTGCATCTGCTCCAATTCCACCACGTCAGCGGCTCAATGCCATGCTCACCCATGTCGGCCTGAAGCCCTATTTCGAGGGGCATATCTATTCGGCCCGCGATCTCGGCGAAGACAGGGTGAAGCCGCGTCCCGACATTTTCCTCCATGCGGCGAAAGAGATGAATGTCGCACCGTCGCGCTGCCTGGTCATCGAGGATTCCGTCCATGGCGTCAGGGGTGCGGTTGCCGCCGGGATGCGGGTGATCGGCTTTACCGGTGCCTCCCACACCTATCCGTCGCATGCCGACCGGCTGACGGATGCGGGGGCGGAAACCGTGATCTCGCGCATGCACCAGTTGCCTGCCACCGTCACGGCGCTGTCGGAATGGGCCGGCGCGATCTGATCCAGCGCCATCAGGGATTTTGCAGGGTCAGACCCTGAGCAGCAGCGCGCCGGGTTTCATCCCGTAGCGGGCCGGAGCCCTGCCCGGGCTTTCGCCGTCGATATCCAGCAGCACGCCTTCGCTCCCCTTCACCGTCACAGGCTCGACCGACAGTTTTCGCGCCCGCAGCAATCCGGACATTCGGGCTGAAGCGGTGCCGCCCGGTATAGACCTGCAGAAGATTGCCGAGCAGCCGCAGCCGGGTGGTGGCGGCAATGATCACCACATCGAACAGCCCGTCAGAGACATCGGCATCCGGGGCCACCTTCATGCCGCCGCCGAACCAGGCGCCATTGGCAATCGCCACCAGCGCGATCTTCTGCGTCTCGGCGGCCCCGTCGTCGATGCGGATCGAGACGGTCGGAAAGGGATAGGTCAGCAGCGCCTTCAGCGAGGCGAGGAAATAGACGAGCGGTCCGCAGGACGTGCCCTTTGCCCGCGTCCGGTTGACCGCCGCCGCTATCGCACCGGAAACGCCGAAACTGGCGATATTGATGAAGTGCCGGGAGACCCGCACACCGTCGGCATCGACATGGTCGACGTGACCGACATCCACCGGCTTCGGCACCGCATGAAACAGCGCCCGCGCGGCCTCGGCGGGGCTGGTACGGGGCGCGAAATTGCGGCTGAAATCCGAGCCGGTGCCTGCCGTAATGAAGCCGAGTTCCGGGCGCTTCGCCCCCTCGCCCGGCTGATGGCGCATCAGGCCATCGGTCACCTCGCCAATCGTGCCATCACCGCCGAAGGCGATCACCAGATCGAAGCCGCGGGCGGCAAAATCTTCAGCCAGCACCGGCGCGTGGCCGGGATGGCGGCTTTCGCAAAGCTCGACCGTTTCGGCGAGTGCGGCCAGCGCCTCGCGCACCGCAGGCCCGTGCCCGACAGCCCGTCCGCCGCCGGAAACCGGGTTCAGGATGATCCCCACCTTCATCTGCCCCATCCTGTCTGCGGGACGGGTTCCCCCGAACCCTGCCTTTCGGCCCCTGCGTCAGTTCGTCCTACTTGGTGTTGTAAGGTCCTTCGTCAAAGCCGACAAAGACCAGCGAGGTGGCCCCGGTGGTGGCGGGAACCGTCACGTCATTCTTGGAAAACAGGAACTGCCCGGTGGTCTGGCCTGCGGGCAGGCTGGCGTTGAACTTGACGAGCTGGCTGTAGATGGTCTTGTCGCCTTCGATCACCGCAACCCGGATCGGCAATGCGTAGGAGGCGCCGGGCTTGCCCTGCGGCCCCTCGACGAGACGGCCCTGCGCCATCACGGTGATGGTGAGGCCGCTTTCATTGGCGGTGCATTGCCGCGTCGCCTGGGCAAGCGAGGCCTGCATGACCAGCTTTGCCGGGTCGTCCTTGACGCCCCTTGCAAATTTGCGCATCGAGGACGTGCCGTCGCGCAGCGAGACCTGCGGACAGGCGCCGCTGACGACAGGGGCGCTCGACCCCTGGGCGGGCTTGAAGAACTTGATGCCGGGCGAATGGGCACCCCGCTGGAACGTGGTGTTTTCCGGGGCGCAGCCCGCCACCAGCGCCAGCGTTGCGGCCATTGCGGCAACCGGCGCGGCCGCCATGAAACGTTTCGCCTGAACCTTGCCTGTCATATCTTCGGCACTCCCTCATCTGCTGCGGCACCAGCCTGCCGCCAACAATCAAAAAACGAGGCCTTTCCATGCCCCTTGCGGATGCTCTATAGCAGCGGCGCGGATAAAAATCGATTGGGGGCACCGGGTTTTGGGCAGCTTTTCCGGGCAATCCGGAAGCGGGCCCGGATTGCCCGCCTGACGGCGGGATTGGACGGCGGGTCCGGACTCCTCTAACAACGAAAGTCACCCGGCGATTTTGGCGCAAAAAGACCAACCGGCATAACAGCCCGGGCTTAGACTTTGGTGACGACATCCAGATTCAAGGAACCTGACGCGTGGACTATATCTCGACCCGGGGCGACGCCCCTGCCCTCGGCTTTTGCGATGCCCTGCTCGCGGGACTGGCGAGCGATGGGGGCCTCTATGTGCCCCGCACCTGGCCCGTGCTGTCGAAGAAGGACATCCGCGCGCTGCGTGGCATGACCTATCAGCAGGCGGCCTTCGACATCCTCCGCCACTTCACCGGCGACGAGATTGCCGCAGAAGACCTGAAAAGGATGATTGGCGAGGCCTATGCGACATTCCGCCATCCGGCGATTGCCCCCCTCGTCCAGACCGGGCCGAATGCCTTCCTGCTCGAGCTTTTCCACGGCACGACGCTCGCCTTCAAGGATGTGGCGATGCAGCTGATTGCCCGGCTGATGGACCATGTACTGGAAAAGCGCGGCGAGCGGGCGACGATTGTGGGGGCCACCTCGGGCGATACCGGCGGGGCCGCCATCGACGCCTTTGCCGGGCGTGACCGCACCGATATCTTCATCCTGTTTCCCGAAGGCAAGGTGTCGCCGGTGCAGCAGCGGCAGATGACCACCTCGACGCAGGCCAATGTCCATGCCATTGCCGTCAGGGGCAATTTCGACGATTGCCAGAACCTCGTGAAGGCAATGTTCAACGACCAGCCGTTCCGCAACCGGGTGAAGCTGTCGGGTGTCAACTCGATCAACTGGGCGCGGATCATGGCGCAGGTGGTCTATTATTTCACCGCCGCCGTGTCGCTGGGCGCGCCCGACCGCAAGCTCTCCTTCACCGTGCCGACCGGCAATTTCGGTGACATCTTTGCCGGCTATGTGGCGAAGCAGATGGGCCTGCCGATTGACCGGCTGGTGATTGCCACCAACGAGAACGACATTCTTGCCCGCGCCATCAGGACCGGGCGTTACGAGATGAAGCCCGCCAGGGCGACCACCACGCCGTCGATGGATATCCAGATTTCCTCGAATTTCGAGCGGCTGCTGTTTGAGGCCTATGGCCGCGATGCCGGTGCCATTCGCCAGCTGATGGAAAACCTCAAGCAATCCGGTGCCTTCGAGATCGCACCGGCGGCGCTGAAAAACATCCGCCGCCTGTTCAAGGCCGGCCGCGCCAGCGAAAAGCAGGTGGCTGAGACCATGCGCCAGACGCTGGAAGACACCGGCTATCTCGCCGATCCGCACAGCGCCGTTGGAGTTTTTGTTGCCAAGGCGCACGAAAAATCCAATAGTCCGATGATTACGCTTGCCACCGCGCATCCGGCGAAATTCCCGAAGGCCGTCAAGGAGGCCACGGGTGTCGACCCGGCGCTGCCGCTGTGGCTCGGCGACCTGATGGACAGGAAAGAACGCTTCGAGGTTCTGGACGCAGATCTCAAGGCGATGGAAACCTTCATTGGCTCCCATGCCCGCGCCAAGAGCGCGTAAGGCCTGAGGACGCGGAAAGAGTGATGATGAAAGTTGAGTGTACCCGGCTTGCCTCCGGTTTGACCGTCGTAACGGAAAGCATGCCGCATCTGGAGAGCGTTGCTCTCGGTGTCTGGATCAAGTCGGGTTCACGCAACGAAACGCGCGAGGAGCACGGCATTGCCCATCTTCTCGAGCACATGGCCTTCAAGGGCACGACGCGCCGCTCGGCCCGTGACATTGCCGAGGAAATCGAGAATGTCGGCGGCGAGGTCAATGCTGCCACCTCGACCGAAACCACGTCCTATTACGCCCGGGTGCTGAAGGACCATGTGCCGCTGGCGGTCGACATTCTGGCCGATATCCTGACGGAATCGGTGTTCGACGAGGAAGAACTGGCGCGCGAGAAAAACGTCATCCTGCAGGAAATCGGCGCTGCCGACGACACGCCCGATGACGTGGTGTTCGACCGGTTCTCCGAAGTCGCCTTCCATAACCAGACCATCGGCCGCTCGATCCTTGGCACGCCGGAAACGGTGATGTCCTTTACCCCGGACCAGATCCGCCATTATCTCGCCCGCAATTACACCACCGACCGGATGTTCGTGATTGCCGCCGGTGCGGTCGAGCACCAGGCCTTCGTGCGCGAGGTGGAACAGCGTTTCTCGTCGCTGCCGGCAAAGCCCTCCATCGAACCGGTGATGGATATCGCCCGCTATACCGGCGGCGACGTGCGCGAAACCCGCGACCTCATGGATACCCAGGTGCTGCTCGGCTTTGAAGGCCGCGCCTATCACATGCGGGATTTCTACTGTTCGCAGCTCCTCGCCAACATTCTCGGCGGCGGCATGTCCTCGCGGCTGTTCCAGGAAGTGCGCGAAATCCGCGGGCTCTGCTATTCCGTCTATGCCTTCCACTGGGGCTTTTCCGATACCGGCATTTTCGGCATCCATGCCGCGACCGGCGGCGAGAACCTGCCGGAACTGGTGCCCGTCATCATCGACGAGCTGCGCAAGAGTTCCGAGCGGATCGACCAGCAGGAAATCGAGCGGGCCCGCGCCCAGATCCGCGCGCAATTGCTGATGGGCCAGGAAAGCCCGGCGGCGCGTGCCGGACAGATCGCCCGGCAGATGATGCTCTATGGCCGGATCATTCCCAACAACGAGATGATGGAAAGGCTGGGCGGCATCACCACCCAGCGCCTCACCGACCTTGCCGGCCGGCTGTTCTTCGACACCGTGCCGACGCTGTCGGCCATTGGCCCGCTCGAGCATCTGGCTCCGATGTCGGATATCGTCGCCTCGCTGTCTGCCGCGCATCCGCGCGTGCTGTCAGCCAACGGCTGATGCCTGTCCTGCGGGAGGTGGTCCGGACCATGGCGAACCGGCTGCGGGGCATGAGATGACACGGTCGGTGTTCCGCTTCTTCTCCCGGCAGCACAATCCGGTGGAGCTTTCCGGCGACCGGATTTTCCTGCGGCTGCCACGGCCCCAGGATTACCGCGCCTGGCAGAAATTGCGGGCGGACAGCCGGGATTTCCTGCAGCCCTGGGAGCCGAAATGGCGACCGGACGAGCTGTCCGGCAGTGCCTTTCGCGCCCGGCTGAACCGCTATGAACAGGAATATGAGGCGGGGCAGTCCATTGCCCTGTTCCTGTTCGAGCGGGTGAGCGGGGAGCTGATGGGGGGCCTTACCATCGGGCTGATCCGCCGGGGTGTGGCGCAAAGCTGCATGATCGGCTACTGGATGGGCGAGAAATTTGCCGGACAGGGCGGCATGGCACGGGCGCTCGACCTCGTCATCCCCCATATCTTCGGGCCGCTCGAGTTGCACCGCATCGAGGCAGCCTGTATTGCGGAGAACAGGCGCAGTGTCCGCCTCCTTGAAAAGGCCGGATTTCAACAGGAAGGCTGCCTGAGGGATTATCTGAAGATCAACGGCCAATGGCGTGATCATCTGATGTTTTCCCTTCTGGCAAGCGACAGGAACAGGACCGAAGAGACCTCATGACACCCACATTGCCCGTGTCCTTGACGTCTTTTGCGCGCGGGATCTGCATTTTCCTGCTGGCCGCTTTCGTTTCGCTCGCCGCCTTCTCCGCCGCCCGCGCCGTCGAGCCGGTGAGGATTTCGCGCGAAGACACCGCGCTCGACCTGACCGCCACCACCGAAATCTACAACAACCAGGGCGACAAGCTGACAGTGACGGCCGCCGACGGGCCTGACGGCATTCGCCGCCGCTTTGCCGTCGAGGCCAGCACCGGCAACCACCAGGGGGACTGGGCGGTCTTCGCGCTCGCCAATGTCACCGACGAGCAGATCGAACGGCTGATCGTCGCCCCCCATTACCGGCTGGTGAATTCCAAGGTCTTCTGGCCGGATCTCGGCTCGCAGCGAATCGTGGCAATCACCCCCAGCGAGGGCTTTGCGCTTGACCGGCAGCCAAGTTCGGAGGCCGATGTGTTCCGGATCAC